>JAGWXI010000012.1 GCA_018969975.1 Burkholderiales bacterium | reverse complement strand
TGGTTAGAGGTGACACGCGTGGGGCACAACTTGGGCAAGATCCATGACGCAGATGTGGCAAGTTTTGAGTTGCGCTATTTCAAAGCCGACGGTAAAACACTGGTTCGCCAAGAGCGTCTCGACATCCCAGGACAAAGCTTTCGCAAAGTAGGTCTGGGCAAAGACGTTACCGACAAATTTTTAAGTGGCCTGCCCGGCATCCAAAAAGAAGGCTGTGATGGGCTGATCACCAGCGCGCGTTGGATCGTGCACCGCATGCCCGAGCACACGCGCACGGTCTGCTTGGAGTTTTTTGGCAATGCTAAAGACGCGGTACCCAGCATTGTTGAAATCAAAGACTTTATGTTCGCTGAACAAAAGCGCACCAACACCCTGTTGGCGGGCTTGGAGCATCTCGACGACCGTTACCTCAAGGCCGTGGGATACGCCACCAAAAGCAAGCGCGGTGGCTTGCCCAAGATGGTGTTGGTCGGCGATATCGCTGGCGACAACGCGGACGACGTGGCGCGTGCTACCTCGGAAGTCGTGCGTCTGGCCAATTCGCGCAGTGGCGAAGGATTTGTGGCTATCAGCGCACAAGCGCGCAAAAAATTCTGGCTTGATCGCAAACGCACAGCGGCCATCAGTCGCCATACCAATGCCTTCAAGATCAACGAAGACGTTGTCATTCCCCTGCCGCGCATGGCCGAGTACACCGACGGCATCGAGCGCTTAAACATCGAACTCTCTTTGCGCAACAAGCTCGACTTGTGTGACGCTTTGGACGCATTTTTTGCTGAAGGCAATTTGCCGTTGGGCGCAATAGACGACGCCAATGATGTGCCTTCTCCTGAGTTATTAGAAGAGCGCGTGCAACAAGCGCGTGCGGTGTTGGCCGATGTGCGCGGCACATGGCAGCAGTGGTTGGACAACTGCGACGCGCTTTTTCCGCAACTGCAAGACCACAGCCTGCGCGCGAGTTGGAAAACGCAAATCCGTGCTGTGCTTGAGAACGTATTCACTGGCGCACAGTTCCAACCCATCTTGAATGAATGCAACGCCATTCACCAACGCGTACTCAAAGGCCGTGTCTGGATTGCTCTGCACATGCATGCAGGCGACGGCAATGTGCACACCAACATCCCCGTCAACAGCGACAACTATGTGATGCTGCAAACTGCCCACGAGGCGGTGGCCCGCATCATGGTGCTGGCGCGTTCGTTAGATGGCGTGATTTCTGGAGAGCATGGCATCGGTATCACCAAGCTTGCTTTTTTGAGCGACGCAGAGTTACAACCCTTTGCTGACTACAAGAAGCGGGTTGATCCGCAAGGACGCTTTAACAAAGGTAAATTGATGCGCCATGATGCATCTGAGCCTAGCGTGCGTGATGCCAACCTGAGTCAAGCCTACACACCGAGTTTTGGATTGATGAGCCACGAGTCGCTCATCATGCAACAGTCTGACATTGGCGCCATTGCCGACAGCGTCAAAGATTGTTTGCGTTGCGGCAAGTGCAAGCCTGTCTGCGCCACCCATGTGCCACGCGCGAACTTGCTCTACAGCCCACGTAACAAAATTTTGGCGACGTCGTTGTTGGTTGAAGCCTTCTTGTACGAAGAACAAACCCGTCGCGGTGTATCCATCAAGCACTGGCAAGAGTTCGAAGACGTGGCCGACCATTGCACCGTCTGCCACAAGTGCCTCTCGCCATGCCCTGTGAAGATTGACTTTGGTGATGTGTCTATGAATATGCGCAACCTCTTGCGCAAGATGGGTCAAAAGTCTTTCAGGCCTGGAAACGCAGCGGCGATGTTGATGCTCAACGCCACCAACCCTGAGACCATCAAGTTTGCGCGCAGTGCCATGGTCGATGTGGGCATGAAGCTGCAACGATTTGCCAACGATGTGTTGCGTGTGGTCGCGCGCAAGCAAACCAACGCTCCTCCTGCCACAGTAGGCGCAGCGCCTGTTAAGCAGCAAGTCATCCACTTCATCAACAAAAAAATGCCGGGCAACTTGCCCAAGAAAACCGCACGTGCTTTGTTGGACATCGAAGACAAAGACTACGTGCCCATCATTCGCAACCCACAAACCACAAACGCAGACACCGAGGCCGTGTTCTATTTCCCTGGTTGCGGGTCAGAGCGCTTGTTCAGTCAAGTAGGTCTAGCCACCCAAGCCATGCTGTGGCATGCGGGCGTGCAAACGGTTTTGCCGCCTGGGTACTTGTGTTGTGGTTATCCGCAGCGCGGCAGTGGTCAGTTTGACAAGGCAGAAAAAATCATCACCGACAACCGTGTGTTGTTTCACCGTGTGGCCAACACGCTCAATTACCTCGATATCAAAACCGTGGTGGTGAGTTGCGGTACGTGCTATGACCAGTTGCAGGGCTACCAGTTCGACAAAATTTTCCCGGGTTGTCGCATCGTCGATATCCACGAATACTTGTTGGAGAAGGGCATCCAACTCAACGCCAGCCAACAGGCCGGCTATTTGTTCCACGACCCTTGCCACAGCCCTATGAAGCAGCAAGACCCGATGAAGACTGTGAAGGCTTTGATGGGCGACCAAATCTTAAAAAGCGAGCGTTGCTGTGGCGAGTCGGGCACCTTGGGCGTGACCCGACCTGATATTGCGACCCAAGTGCGCTTTCGCAAAGAAGAAGAGCTGCGCGCCGATGAAACTGCATTGCGCGCCATGACAGGCGAGGCGAAGGGCGACTTAAAAATTCTCACCAGTTGCCCCAGTTGCTTGCAAGGACTGAGCCGCTATGGCAACGATTTGCAAAATGGTTTGCTAGAGGCCGACTACATCGTGGTCGAGATGGCTAACAAAATTTTGGGCAAAGAGTGGATGCAGCAATATGTCGAGGGCGCCAATGCTGGCGGTATAGAAAGGGTATTGGTCTAAATGTCTCGCCTACAAACTAACAACCCAACACCCGAGGACATCACAGCGCACAGCGCAAGTCGTGTGCTCGAGGTGAAGTTTTCTGATGGTGCAGCCTTTCGCATTCCATTTGAATTGATGCGCGTCTATAGTCCCTCGGCCGAGGTCAAGGGACATGGCCCTGGGCAAGAGGTTTTGCAGACTGGCAAGCGTAATGTCGGATTACTCGACATTGAGCCTGTAGGTAACTACGCCATCAAACCGACCTTCACCGATGGCCACGACAGCGGTTTGTTCACTTGGGAGTATTTGTACTTCTTAGGATCTGAACAAGACGGCTTGTGGGAAGACTACGAAAAACGTTTAGCCGATGCCGGCGTGACGCGCGATACACCTATGCCAAGTGCTGCTAGCGGTAATGGCGGTGCGTGCAGCAGCCACGGACACTAAAAAATGCGTTCCACCCACTTCGGCTTTCAGACGGTAAACGAGCAAGATAAATCCCAACACGTGCGACGCGTGTTTGATTCGGTCGCCAGCAAGTACGACGTGATGAACGACCTGATGTCTTTAGGCTTGCACAGACTTTGGAAGCACACCACCACCACCGTGGCAGACATTCGCCCTGGCTACCAAGTTTTGGATATTGCGGGAGGCACGGGCGATTTGTCCATGGCCTTTGCCAAGCAAGTCGGCCCCACTGGGCGTGTGGTGCATACCGACATCAACGAAGCCATGTTGCGAACAGGACGCGACCGTTTGGTGGATAAGGGTTTCAACTTACCTACCCTGGTGTGTGACGCAGAGAAATTACCTTTTTCAGATAACCACTTCGATGTGGTGTGTGTTGCCTTTGGTCTGCGTAATATGACGCACAAAGATGTGGCCTTGAAAGAAATGTGCCGCGTGCTCAAACCCAACGGCAAGTTGTTGGTGTTGGAGTTTTCTAGAGTTGCTAAGCCCTTGGAAAAACCCTACGACTGGTATTCCTTCAACATATTGCCTAAGCTTGGCAATTTGGTCGCGGGCGATGACGCAAGCTATCGTTATTTGGCTGAGTCGATACGCATGCATCCTGGCCAAAAAGAACTTAAACAACTGATGAAACAATGTGGCTTTGGCCATGTTGATTTTCACAACATGAGCGCGGGTGTGGTGGCGTTACATGTAGGCATCAAGTGCTGACACACAATCTATAGTAACCAACACTTTAAATAGGGAGTTGACATGAAAAAGTGGATCGCAATCGCCATGATGTCCATGACTTTTATTTGCATGCCAGTTGATGCGGCAAAACGTCTGGGCAGTGGTAAATCCATGGGTCAGCAGTCCAACCAAGTTAGCCAACGGGAAGCGGCAAAGCCTGCAACGCCAAATACTTCGCCCACTACGCCAACCTCGGTTACCCAACCACAAGGCAATCGGTGGGGTGGCATGTTAGGGGGACTAGCTGCTGGACTTGGGCTTGCATGGCTTGCGCATTCGCTGGGTTTAGGCGCTGAGTTCGGACAATTTCTGATGTTTGCTTTGATGGCCTTGGTAGGTTGGATGGTGGTGGGATTCTTTCTAAGACGACGACCCGCCGCTGCTATCACCCAAGGAAGTCCTTTCACGTTTGATGGATCGCAGGGCGCATCTGAACCGCGTACGCCATCGCAATACAACCCCAAAAATGTTGGTAATGACGCATCCGCTCGTCCCATCGATACAGACCCCTCCTACCAACCTGTCTCAACAGCCCGATCAGGCGCCATGATTGGATCAGCGTTGACCGCAGACCACACGTGGGGCATTCCTGCTGGGTTTGATATTGCAGGATTTGTTAGTGCGGCAAAGCAAAACTTTATGCTTTTGCAACGCGCATGGGACAACTCTGACATACCTACATTGCGCACCATGATGACGGACGCCATGGTCGAAGAAATTAAAACCCAACTCGCAGAGCGAGAGTCCACAGCTGGCGGTCAGCCCAATCAGACAGATGTCGTCATGCTCGAAGCCAAAATGCTTGGCATTGAAGAACTCCCCACCCACTTCATGGCGAGTGTGGAGTTCTCTGGCTTGATTCGTGAAGAGCCGTCTTCTGGCCCAACGCCTTTTAGAGAAGTTTGGAATATGTCCAAGCCCAAAGACGGCAGCGTTGGATGGTTGGTTGCTGGCGTACAAGCGCTGCAATAAACAAGGAATAATTGGGGGCTATGGCAACACAGTTCCCCTTTCCGTGGCTACTTGACGAGGCCCAACAACGCGTCATCCTATTTATCAACCATGTGTTGATGCAAGAACCAGCCGCACGTGATCGTTTGCAGCGCCAAAAAGGTCGCAGCATTCAACTGGTGTGGCGTGATTTTGTTTTTCAATGCATTTGTACACCAGCAGGCTTGTTGGAGTGGATGCCGTCCAGCGATTCAACAAAACCAGATTTGATTTTGCAGGTCAACGAGCCTTCACCCTTCGTATTAGCCAAGGCTGTCTTGCAAGGCGACAAGCCACCGATTCGCATTGAGGGTGACGTGCAGTTGGCGGCAGAGGTCAATTGGTTGATAGACCACGTGCGTTGGGATGCCGAAGAAGACCTCGCGCGCATCATCGGCGATGCACCGGCGCATGTGGTGACGCAAAACGCTAGGAAGGTGATCGATGCCTTGCGCAGTTTTGTGCTTGCCAAGATGTCTGCTAATTCCGCACCAAAGGCGTCTGTATGACCCGTTTGTTTCGCGGTATCTATATTGTTTTCATTATTTTGCGCTATGGTCTAGATGAGTTGGTGTTAACCAGCTTCCAAAGACCCGGTTTGCGCTTGCTAGCCCGCATTGTCTCGATAGGGCGCGATCTTTCTGCTCCACGCGGGCAACGCTTGCGAGAAGCCTTAGAGCACTTGGGCCCCATCTTTGTGAAGTTTGGGCAAGTGCTCTCTACCCGCCGTGACTTATTGCCATTTGATATTGCAGACGAGTTGGCCATGTTGCAAGAACGCGTGCCGCCTTTTCCTTCAGAACAAGCGGTTGCCATCATCGAGCGTGCATTTGGCAAGACCTTGGGTGAGATATTCACGGAATTCACCCTGCAACCCGTCGCCAGTGCGTCGATCGCGCAAGTGCACTTTGCTGTTATCGTCGACCGCCATGGTGTCAGCCGGGAAGTGGCGGTGAAAGTATTACGACCTGGCATGCTGGAGGTGATCAACAAAGACTTGAGTCTGATGCGCATGTTGGCCAGCTGGGTAGAACGTTTGTCGGTTGACGGCAAGCGTCTCAAGCCTAAAGAGGTGGTGGCAGAGTTCGATAAGTATTTGCACGACGAATTAGATTTGGTGCGAGAAGCAGCCAACGCAACCCAACTGCGTCGCAATATGGACGGCTTAAATCTTGTCTTGATTCCAGAAATGTTTTGGGATTTCTGCCACACCGACGTGATGGTGATGGAGCGCATGAAGGGCATACCCATTAGCCAAATAGACCGCTTGCGCGAAGCAGGGGTCGACATTCCAAAACTTGCGCGCGATGGGGTGACCATCTTTTTCACGCAAGTTTTTCGCGATGGTTTTTTCCATGCAGACATGCATCCGGGCAACATCCAAGTCAGCGTAGATCCTGCCACTTTTGGGCGCTATGTATCGCTCGACTTCGGAATTGTGGGCACACTCACCGAGTCAGATAAAGAGTACTTGGCGCAAAATTTCGCCGCGTTCTTCAGGCGTGACTACAAGCGGGTGGCGCAGTTGCATGTAGAGTCGGGCTGGGTTCCAGCAGACACACGCGTAGATGAACTTGAATCTGCTGTTCGTGCGGTATGCGAACCTTACTTTGATCGCCCATTGAAGGAAATTTCCTTAGGCTTGGTGTTGATGCGTTTGTTCCAAACTTCGCGTCGCTTCAATGTGGAGATACAACCACAGTTGGTTTTATTACAAAAAACCTTACTCAATATAGAAGGTTTGGGGCGTCAACTCGATCCGGATTTAGACCTCTGGAGCACCGCCAAACCTTTCTTAGAAAAATGGATGCTCGACCAAGTTGGCCCTAAAAAGCTCTGGCAACAACTCAAAGACGAGGCGCCGCGTTATGCCAAGCTATTGCCGGAGTTGCCCCGTTTGATCCATGAATTCTTAAAGCACCGACAAAATAACAACCATGCGTTGGTGGACGCAATGGTCGAATCTCAGCGCCAAACTCAGCGCCTTGTGCAACGCTTGTTGTGGGCGGCAATAGGCTTTGTTGTAGGCTTAGCTGCTATGCAATTCTTCACTTATATGCATTGAACTATGTTGCTAACACTTGTTTTTGTTTATTTGTTTTTCACCATCGCTATTGGATTATTGGCAGCCAAACGGGTTCACAACTCAGCAGATTTTGCGATCGCGGGACGCCATCTCCCCTTGGTGATGATCGTCACGACAACCTTTGCCACTTGGTTTGGTTCTGAAACAGTATTAGGAATTCCAGCTAAGTTTGTTAACAGTGGTTTACATGGCGTGGTGGAAGACCCGTTTGGTGCGGGTTTTTGTTTGATCTTTGTGGGTCTGTTCTTTGCGGGTAAGCTCTACAAAATGACACTCTTGACCATCAGCGACTACTACCGCGAGCGCTACGGTCGCGTGGTGGAAGTGGCTTGCTCACTCATCATCATGCTGAGTTATTTGGGTTGGGTCTCTGCGCAAGTTACCGCATTGGGTTTGGTGTTCAACGTGCTCTCTGGTGGGGCGATCAGCGTGCCTTGGGGCATGGTGATTGGTGTTGTCTCTATCTTGGCCTACACCTTGTTTGGCGGGATGTGGTCGGTCGCTATCACTGACTTTATCCAAATGATTATTTTGGTGGTGGGCTTGTCGGTGTTGGCTGTGTTTGCCGCTGACCAAGCGGGTGGCGCAGACAAGGTCGTGGCCTTGGCAGTCAGCCAAGACATGTTCAAGTTTTGGCCTGAACCCACTTTCAAAGAGATTGCATTTTTTATAGCAGCTGCGGTCACCATCATGTTTGGATCTATCCCGCAACAAGATGTGTTTCAGCGCGTGATGTCCGCCAACAGTGTTAAGGCCGCGACGCATGGTCCGGTGATCGGCGGCATTTGCTACATCTTGTTTGCATTTGTGCCGATGTTTTTGGTGGTCAGTGCCATGATCATCATGCCCGAGAAGGCCACAAGCTTGATAGCCGAAGACCCACAAAAAGTATTGCCCACTTTGGTGATGGAGCAAATGCCGTTTGTCATGCAGGTGCTCTTCTTTGGTGCTTTGTTGTCGGCCATCAAGTCGTGCGCCTCGGCTACTTTGCTAGCCCCCAGTGTTACCTTCACGGAAAATATATGGCGCCAATTCAACCCGCACCAAAGCGACCAGCAGGAGCTGCGTGCCATGCGTGTCACCGTCTTGGGTTTTAGTGCCATCGTGCTCTGCTATGCCATCCTGATGCAAGGCACCTCGATTTACGAAATGGTCTCTAGCGCTTACCAAGTGCCACTTGTTGGCGCCTTCGTTCCCTTGACCTTTGGTTTGTATTGGAAGAGGGCCTCTACCCAAGGCGCGATTGCAGCGATTGTTCTAGGCCTCTCAGTTTGGGTGGTGTTGTTATTCACCCCTTTAGGCGAGGAATTTCCTGCGCAGTTAGCGGGTTTGTTGGCAAGTCTGTTGGGCATGGTTGTCGGCTCACTAGCGCCCCAATTTATCCACAACACGCACGCAAGCCACCACAAGCTCTCTGGGACTTGAAATCAGGCGCTCGACCTATAATGGACGGTTTTACCCACCGCCTGCCATGCTTACTTACGCTTACAAACGCATCGCTAGTTGTGCCTGCCACTGATGCCATTTAAAAAATACCTCTTCGCTGGCTTGTTGGTGTGGACGCCTTTGGCCATTACCGTTTGGGTGCTTACCTGGTTGGTCGGCGTCATGGACGGCATATTTATTAGCGCTGTCTCGAGCTTGAATCCCTTGGTGTCATCTGAAACAGTTTCTGCATTGCGCCAAATGCCTGGCTTGGGCGTAGTCATTGTGTTCCTAGGCTTGATGGTCTCTGGAGCCTTGGTCTCCAACGTTGCCGGACGTTGGTGGTTGCGCCAATGGAACAAACTATTTACCCGCATTCCTGTTTTTAAAACGGTTTACAACAGCGTCAAAAAAGTCTCCGACACACTGTTCTCCAGCAACGGCACGGCATTTCGTCAAGCCCTGTTGGTGCAGTACCCCCACGCGGGCAGTTGGACGATTGGTTTTCAGTCAGGCGTTGCCAGTGGTGAGGTCGCTTCTCAATTAGGCGACGACTACATCAGCGTCTATGTACCCACCACGCCCAACCCGACAAGCGGATTCTTTTTATTGATGCAACGCAAAGACGTGATCGAGCTCGAACTCAGCGTGGATGAAGCGTTGACCTACGTTATTTCTATGGGCGCAGTGGCGCCTTCCAGCACTCTCAAGATTGAAGAAAAGAGAAATTAAAAATGGCTATGCGTTCCCATTACTGTGGTCTAGTGACCGAGGCCCTCAACGGGCAAAACGTCGAGTTGTGTGGCTGGGTAAACCGTCGCCGTGACCATGGTGGCGTGATCTTCATCGACCTGCGAGACCGCGAAGGCCAATGCCAAGTGGTGTGCGACCCAGACCGTGCAGAGATGTTCAAGATAGCTGAAGACGTGCGCAATGAGTACTGTGTGCAGATCAAAGGCTTGGTGCGTTTACGACCCGAAGGCACGACCAACGACAGTATGAAGAGCGGCAAGATTGAAGTGCTGTGCCATGAACTCATCGTGCTCAATGCGTCAACCACACCGCCTTTTCAAATTGACGACGAATATCTCTCCGAGACCACCCGATTAACGCACCGTGTGCTTGATTTGCGCCGTCCCTACATGCAAAACAACCTCATGTTGCGCTACCGCGTTTCCATGGAGGTACGTAAGTTTTTAGATGCGAATGGTTTTGTGGACATAGAAACACCGATGCTCACCAAAAGCACGCCTGAAGGTGCGCGCGATTATTTAGTTCCCAGCCGCGTGCACGATGGCCAATTCTTTGCGCTACCGCAATCACCACAGTTGTTTAAACAGTTACTGATGGTCGCTGGCTTTGACCGCTACTACCAAATCACCAAATGTTTTCGCGATGAAGACTTACGAGCCGACCGCCAACCCGAATTTACACAGATAGATATTGAAACGTCTTTCATGACGGAAGAAGAGATACGTGAAATATTCCAAGGCATGATCAAAACGGTTTTCAGCAATACGATTGGGGTGGATTTAGGGGTCTTCCCAATCATGACCTACCAAGAAGCCATGTTCAAGTTTGGATCTGACAAACCAGATCTGCGCGTCAAAATGGAATTCATCGACGTCACCCAAGTGATGCAAGACGTTGACTTCAAAGTTTTTGCTGGTGCAGCACAAATGAAAGATGGACGTGTCGTAGCACTACGCGTACCAGGTGGTGCGCAAGATGAAACAGGCTTGAGTCGCGGTGATATAGATGGCTATACCGAGTTTGTCAAAATTTATGGCGCTAAAGGTCTAGCCTATATCAAAGTAAACGAAATCGCCAAAGGCCGCGATGGCTTGCAAAGTCCGATTGTGAAAAACATACACGATCGCGCACTCCATGAAGTGTTAGCCAGAACTGACGCAAAAGATGGCGATTTGATTTTCTTTGGTGCAGATAAAGCCAAAATCGTCAATGACGCGATTGGCGCATTACGCGTCAAAATTGGCCACAGCGAATTTGGCCGTAAAAACGGATTATTCGAAGACCGATGGGCGCCCCTATGGGTTACGGACTTTCCCATGTTCGAATACGACGATGCAACTGAACGTTACACCGCAGTCCACCACCCCTTCACCGCACCCAAAGACGGACACGAAGATTGGATGTCCACAGCGCCCGAGAAATGCATCTCCAAAGGCTACGACATGGTGCTCAACGGTTGGGAGATGGGTGGCGGCTCTGTGCGTATCCACCGTGCCGATGTGCAACAAAAAGTGTTTGATGCTTTAAAAATCACACCCGAAGAAGCGCAACTCAAATTTGGCTTCTTGTTAGACGCACTGCAATACGGTGCGCCACCACACGGTGGTTTGGCGTTTGGGCTTGACCGCATCGTGACTTTGATGACTGGCGCTGAATCGATTCGCGACGTTATCGCATTCCCCAAAACCCAAAGAGCCCAGTGTTTGCTTACGCAAGCACCGGGCCCAGTGGATGAGAAGCAATTACGCGAGTTGCATATTCGTTTGCGTAATGCAGAGGCCGCAAGAGCCGCCTCTTAGCCACTCCCTGTTGTCATCCATTAGATGACTGTGTAGCCCAGTGCGTAATTGCCGTTTGATCGGCCTTGCCATGAGCCCACATCGATGAAGTAGGTTCCGCTGCTGGCTACTTCGTAGATGAGGCGGGAGTCGTAGGGGGCAGAAGCACTCCCGCCATTATCGTCGTCATACGCAAATCGGTTCAATCTATCTTTTCCAAGTACATTGCCACTTGCGTCACGCAACCAGATGTAGGTGTCAAGACTGGTGCCAGCGGCTTTGTTCAAGTCAAATTGGTAAGTCTTGCCACCGCTTAACTCCACTTTAAACCAGTCGTGGTCACGGTTGGTCCAAAGATCATTGTTGATGCGTGTATTTACTTTTAAATCAGCGTGGGTTTTGACGTTCTCATCTACCTCAAGTATGTGGGCAAACCCAATTTTGAAGTCTTGTACAGGCCATTGTTTCACCTTATCTTCGGCAACAAAGCGGTACTTACCTGTTTCATTGGCCATGAATGTGTAGGTGTCGTCCCTAGCGTGACTAAACCGAGGGTTGATTTTTATGCCACTGGGATCAAAGATACTGAGGCTTGCTCTGTCTGCGTAATCAGTCAGGCGAACGGACTGCCCAGCAGTTAAATCGGCGGTGAACACTTGGAAGTCGTCGCCCCCTTTAAACTGACCTTCTACTATAGGTTTTGCCTGTGAGAATACATCTTGCGGCTTGGCTTCCCTGTATTTGATATCGTAACTCCCAATTGGTGTTTGAAGATCACTGCCAGCGTACAAATAGTGCAAGCCGTCCGACTGCGCAAAAAAGCTTATTTCATAGTCATGGTTGTAAGCTGTTGGTGTAGCGGAAGTAACAACCGTAACTTCTTGGCCGTTTTCCAATTGCCTTTTCACAGTGAGTTGCACCTTGGTAATCGGACCCGTATCACTGATGATGTGAGTAGCAGAAGGATCTGCAATGATGCGGAATCGATAGAAGTTACCTGCCAGTAACCCCACCTTGAAGCAGTCCCTATCGTTGGCGTTTTCAAATTGGCTGTAAGTGCTTTGGTATGTGCTTGTGGGAATCAACACGGCGGTGGTTGTAGCGTCAGGGGAGAGGTCACCCTTATAGGTCGTTTGAATGGCATTATTGTTTTGCGCGAGCATATTGCCCCCTAGCCCTGACCTCGCCGACCAAATTTCGACCATGGGAATGCCCGTGCCTTCGAGCGTGTCTATACGGCCCCGGTTGGGAATCCACCAATCATGCCAACGACTATATGGTGTTTGGGCATAAAGCTGAACCGTTCCATCACCTTTGGTCGAATCTATGCGGGGCGCGGCAAAGATGTAACCACTCCAAGTTTGTTTGATATTGGGTTTCAGATAATTGTCTATGCCCGTATCGAAAATGATTTTGTCCTCATTGGGATTGAAATCAAGGATGGTGACTTTGCCTGGTACTCGGCCATGCCCGTCGCGAACCTTGATGATGTAGGTGTCGCGCCCATCTCCCCCTAACAAGTTAACGGCAGTGTTGGCATCGCTATTAGATGAGAAGTCAACAATCAGCACATCGTCAGACGCGCCTGTGCTGATGTTGTATTTGCGGCCTGCTTCAGCTGCTAACGCAACGATATCAATAGCAGCGTCTGCAAGCCCCTCACTGTATTGGGTGTCCGTACCCACTAAAGTAACAAAGCGCGTTTGGCCGCCAGAGTTTTGTGCAATGAGGATATTCATTTTTCCATTTGCATCAACAGTTGTATCAAAAAAATTACTGTTGGTGTAGTAGGAGGTTTTTGTCCAATGGTCTCTGTTGATCCAAGTATTGATATTGGAGACATCAACGGCAAGAGTACTGCTCGCCATGACGTTGCTTATTCCCTTAGTGGTGACTTCGTAAGCGAATATAGAGAGGTATCCCGATCGCAGTTGCGGCAAAATCTCTTCATCAATCATCCGCCTGTCAGCAGCAGACAGATTAGGAGAGTTGAGCAGCACAGACAGATTTTGGCTTACATAGTTGAGTAGGTCTAACTTGTCAGGATTGACAAACAACATCTCATGCGATTCGTAGAGCTTTTCACACAGTGAATCTATGACTGAGTATGTTCCGTCTTGGGAATCTTTTTGGCGGCGTCCACCAGGAACTGGAACAACACTCCAAGGTGGTGGATTAACTTCAGTTGGTGGTGTACCCCCTTCATCAGCAACTTCGTAAGCAGCACCTCGCAATGCGCTCATTAAAGTTTCTGCACCAGCTTCCACTGCAAGCATTGCTACTGGCTTAACTAAGCACGTAGCTTTATTTTCTACAGCGCTATCAGTCAAGCAATCAATAACTTCATATGTCTTGCCTACAAGTTTAACTAAATAACGGTCCTTATAAGCAGTGTTAAATGCGTTAATTACTGCTTGAACAAAGTTTAGCTCAGTATTTGAATTAGATCGCTTTACTATTTTCTGTCTCTCTCTAGCCCCTTCTATATCAGTCATTAAGGTCTCTACAGATACTTTTCCTTCCATAATATTTCTTATGGCTATATTTTGTTGGTTGTACACATTTAAACCAGCTGCTTCATCCCCGTGACGTATGGATCTCCTGGCATAGTAAACAGCAATCGCTAAACCAGCGACAGAAAGTAATCCTCCGCCAATACCAAAAAATGAAGCATCAGAAAGTCCAGGAATAATTGTTTTTTCATCAGTACACATCGGACTTAGTGGTGGCGCATTGCTAGATGAACTTGATGCATTTACAACTAGTGTAGTTGCAGGAGCTAGAAAAAAATTATTTGGAGCACTGGATGAACTTGTTTGCGACTCAACACTTGTCGTAATAGCACCAGTCGTTGTTGTTGTTGTTAAGAAATTACCTTTAAAAGTTGTGGTTAGTGTTGTTGTGTCGCCATTTTGTGTGGTGTTAGTGGCATGTCTAATAGCATCAAAAGTTGTAGATGATGCTGTGTGGGTCGAAGTTGTATTGGTTTGGATAACCCCCGAAATTGTCGTATCGTTGGCAAGGGTTGTAGTGGTCGTGGTGTCTGACAGCAACAAATTGCTTGTAGTTGCATCTGTCAAATTTTTAAAGGTTGACGTAGTTGTGGTAGTAGTTAGCGATGATGGAAAGTCTTTGGTGTAAGTCGTTGTAGTTGTGCTGCCGCTACTCGTCGTTGTTTGCGTAGTAACGGTTTGTGTTGTGGTGCCATTAGTTCTATTGCGCACTTCCTCCACAGTTATAGTGATATTGCCCGTGGTAGTAGGCGTAGTTGAAGTGGGCGTGGTCGATGACGTTGTGGTCGAAGCGGGATCACTGTTAAAAGTGGTGGTAGTGGTGGTGTGTTTCTCAGAATGTTGCGTACCAGTTGCGGATGTCGATTGCGTGGAGGTGGTAGAGGTAGTAATTCCAATTCGTCCATCCGTTGACGTGGTATTCGTTGTAGTGAGTGTTGTAGTGGATGTGGCCGATGTTAGCGAGCTAGTTGTTGTAGAAGTGGTTTTAGTCACAGTGGTATTGGAAGAGGTAATTGTTCCGCCTGCTGTGACTGTTGTAGTTGGTGTAGTCCATGTTTTAGTGGTTGTCTCAGTAGTTAGAGTTTCCATCACTGTCATGCCTGAACTTGTGACTGTGGCGGTGGCATTGCTATGAGTCTTAGTCGGCGTGGTTGTAGTTGTTGTCATGCTTAACCGTTCTGTTAGGACATGAACCGTTGCCGTGGATGTATTTACCAGGGCGGTGGTTGTATTCGTTGTGGTGGTAAGCGGAAAACTCGTAATCCCTGTAGTCTCTTTAGTTTCATTTGTGAACGCGGCTGACGTACTGCCTTGAAGTGTTGTCTTTGGTAGTGTGGTTCTTGTCGATGTTGTTTTTATATGAGCTTGCAACTCCCGACCAGGTGCGGGCGCGACAACACCCCCAGATAAAAATTCAGTAGTAGACATTTTTGAAAAATCCTTTCAATTAAAAATATTAAATAATGGTGATAGCCGTATTGACTAACAATTGCGTTGCATGTGCATCATTGCTATAGACCGCGTAATTTGCACCTGAGTGAGTCACGCTTTCCGTTTTCTTTACCCATCCTCCTTCCGTTAAAAAATTTAAACTGCTAGATGAAGTGCCTTCCACCACAACTTGGTGAAACTTTGATTCAGAACCGTCGCTGTTAAAGCCAGACCAACCTGAATTGGCATTAAAGAGGTTCATGCTGGCCATGTGTTGGATGTCTTTCCATGAAATTTTGAGATGGTTGTTGCTGGCTAAATTGAGCACTTCAACCGATTGCACGCGCGTGTCGTCTATCAAAGTAAAGTCCAGTGTGATGCCTGTTGAGCCTTGCAAGCTCAAGGTGTCTATGCCAGCACCTCCACGAATAGAAGCTAAGCGTCCGCTGGAATCAACGCCTGCTGCTAGTTGCGCTACGTTGTTTGCATTGAGCACGAAGGCGTCTTTGCCCGCACCGCCAAACATGACATCGGCACCACCATTTCCAACCATTACATCGTCGCCCACGCCCCCTGCAAAGGTCTCGGAAGTGGCTGTGCCTGTTATCGTGTCATTACCAGAGGTACCCAAATAATTAAGCTTCCATTGCGAGCTCGGTTGAGCGCTCGATGAACCTTGCATAGCAGAGCCACCAAAAACTATTTGGGGGTCTGTGGCGCTACTACTTCCTGGTTCAGTGCCTCCACCTGCCTCAATATCTTCGATGATTAAATCGGATAGTCCATCGCCATTGAGATCGCCTGCAGCAATGACACTGCCACCTAAAGCAAGATTACCTTCAACAATAGGGACCCAGAAATAATTCGCTGGTAGCGCGGAAACTAACTTGCTGTCGTCGACAACGTTGAAACCCCAATCACCACTAGTTGTTAAATCAATAGACGCAGAGTCGGTTTTACCGTAGACAACATAAGATTTTCGATACACCGTTCCTGCCGCATAAACATCACTCGTTCGCCAGGATGCAGTAATCAATAAATCTTCCAATCCATCGCCATTGACATCACCAGCATTGGAAGTTGTTATTCGATTATTGGAACTCCTTGTTAGGCCTATCAATTCTGGCAAGATAATTCGCAACGAAGCACTAACTGCATTGATGTTTACTGGGGCAGAACTGGTTTTGCCAAAAACGACGTCAACAACATGCGTATTCGGTTTACCAGCATCTTGCACATAGGCTTCACCCGTTAAAACTACATCGTTTAAACCATCACCGTTGAAATCTATTAGCTTGTTTCCATCAAAGGCAAGGTTTTGCCCAACTCGCGGTAAGTTTGAATCTGCATTGATTACAAATCCTTTAGCGGTTTCTCCCGCAGGAGTCGCTGTTCTTAAGCTCTTAAGATCTAAATTGGCAAGACCAGAACTGCCATAAACGATGTATGTTTTACTTGGAGTTCTATCGAGATTCGGGGCGATACCAGTACTTGGCCCTACCGCAACTGCAAAATCTCCATAGCCATCACCATTTACATCGCCTATGACGGCAGCTCCAGTAAATGCTATCAAGCTCTTTTCTGCAATATCGCTATCGAATATTTTGATAGTTCTTGTGTTTGGTTGCCTGATGACATCCTCTGTGCCCGCTATATTTTTTTCACCAAGCTTTATATAAACGCTTGCTTCATAACGCGCAAGAGCGAGTATGTCAGATAGCCCATCTCCATTGATGTCTCCCCCTTCAATATTGAGATGACTGTCAATAAACAGATCACTGTAATCTACGCTGTATAAAGTAAAGATAGGAGATGAGATTGAAGTTGTAGGAGAGTAAATCTTTATCCCAAACCCTAAGTGGTCAGCATCAGCTTGCAGTGGCCTTTGCCAGGATGTGAAAGCGATTTCTTCAACACCATCGCCATTGAAATCACCTACCTTATGGGGATTTATTAAATCTGTATTTCTTAGCCTTCCTTGGTTAAACGGTACTGTATATGGCCACTCTATATCGGGAGGGGGTAGCACCCCCGGAAGCTTGTGATCAGCAGTGGTATCAAAACTGCCTGCAGTATTTCCGTAATAAATATTGACTTGGTTATCTGATAAATCGGTTTTTTCTGTTGCAGTCATCCAATCATCGAGTCCGTCGCCATTGACGTCGCCTGCTGCATAGGCGAACCCTTTCATGCCGGCCCGCGCAGTTCCCGCTTCTGCATCGCCTATAGCTGTGGGGCTTAAAGAGGGCATGTCTGCAGGATTAGTGATGACACCCGCGCTATTTATAACTGTGGCAACACTATTGACTGTCTCAGCAGTGCCGAAGTTATCGGTGTAAGAAGCAACAGCGCGCACACGTTGACCGACCTGCGCTTGTGTGGTGGTGAAAGTGTCGGAAGTAGCGCCTGCAATATCCGCCCAAGTGAGGCCGCCATCAGCAGAGGCTTGCCACTTGTAAGAGAGTGCACCAGCACCAGAAGCAGGAATGCCATCAGCGTCTGCGATGGAGGAGGAGGCTGTGAGCACAGCGCCCTCTGCTACAGCGGCGTTGGCTGCGAGTGCACTACCAGCGCTGTCGGTGATGGTGACAGAGCCGGTGGGCGCATTGTCATGAAAACTGCCAGCACTGTTGTCAATCAATTCAATTAACTTTGGTGAAGCTTTGTAAGCTGGTATTTCTTTAAGCCTTGCTAGTGCATCGGCAGCTCTCATTTCTGGATTGGCTTCTAAAACCGAGTGCATTGCAAGTACAAGGCCCACAATATTGGCGTTGGGGTTTACGGTTCCATCTGCGTTAATTAACAGCTGAGGCACCTTAGTGGCGATGGCGCTGGCATCGTCCGTAGAGATGCCATATTTTCTTGCAATAAGAATATTGGCGTCGCTAATTTCAGCGTCAGTTAAAGCTTTATAGGTGGCTGAACCGAATAAATGGACCGCCACTTGGGAGGTGAGTGGGTTGACATTTATTTTTAGGCTAGGTTGACCTGGTGCGACATTGAAAACGGCATACAACTCTTTGTTGCCAAGGCTTGTAGGAGTTAATGTGGCTTCATCAATATAGTGTGTGGCACCCTCAAGAGTATTGCTGACTTTTAAAATAATGGTGCCCGTGTAATCGCCTGGTACATCGATAGAGAAAGTTCCATCATTTTTAATGTTTGTCGTTTTCGCTAAGCTTCTTCCTTGTTTATCCTGGGCCTCAATTTGTAAACCCCTTGCATCGACGATCGGACCTAATGCGATCAACCCATCTAATTTGATTTTTGCGGCACCCGCTGGCTTATTGCCTGCGGAAGATCCTTGAACTGAGGATGAAGAAGCTTGGCTGGGGCTTGTTGATTGACCTCCGCTTTGACTCGACCCCAAAGCAACTGCTGCACCAGCCCCGGCTCCTAAGCCTACTAGGCTAAATGAAGGTGCAGAGGCGGTGGCCGAAGCTGTGACTATGTCGACTGCAGCCACAGAAGGCGCCATAGCGACTGTCTGGGTTATTTCGGCTACTTGGGTAATTTCGCTAGACAGGCTTGCAATTTGTACGTCTTGTGGTGCGGGAGTGGAAGTGGTTGCAGCGTCAGTCGTTATCTCTTGCCCATCTTCATCAGGGCGAAATTTGCCTTTTATTTTTTGAACAGTAGTTGATGCGTCTTTGTTAGACGAGACCAATTCTTTACCGAGCTCTAAAGAGTTCTTAGGCGTTTGTTTCGCCATTTTTTTTGTAGACAGTCTTTTGAGTTGACTTTTAAACGATTCAGTAGAGACACTATTTGTGCCGTTGTTTACAGAGTTGTTGTTCATAAGAAAGCCTCCTGTGCAGGTTCAAAAAATTAAAAAATTACCGTTCGGTGAGCGCGCCACCAAATGCTTTGTAGATAGGTTTGATGAGGTATTTGAGTACCGAGCGGGTTCCCGCTTTGACGTCTATCGTGGCTGTCATGCCGGGTTTGAGCATGGTGGAGTTAAGTTTGGAATGGGCGGCCTTGGGTGCATCTGCATGCAAGCGCACGTGGGCGCGATAGAAGGTGCTGGCTTGACCATTGGGACCTTGCTCGGTGAGCGTGTCCGAGCTGATGTAGCTGAGCGTTCCGTGCAATACGCCATAGATGGAGTAATCAAAGGCATCAAGCCGGATGGTGACTGGCAAGCCTTTTTTCAGCTGTCCGATGTCGGTTGGATTGATGTTGATTTCAAATACCGGTTCGGCGTCGGTGGGTGATATTTGCATCAGCTCGTCGCCTTGCCGCAAAACACCACCGATAGTGGTGATGCGCTGGTATTTCACAATGCCAGACACGGGTGCGGTGATGGTGGTGTGGTCTAGGACGCTTTGTCTCTCTTCTAGCCTATAGAAGTTGGTCGAGAGTTCTTCTGCTATTTTTGCCGCCTCTGCGCGCGCATCTTGCAAATATTTGTTACGCGTACTGTTGATGCGCCCTTGCATATCTGTTACTTGGCGTTGTGCACGCATGACTTCTAGTTGGCTAGTGTCTCCTGTTAGGAATAATTTTTTGTTGAGCTCGAGCTCTTGTTGCGCTGACTGAAGGCTTTCGCTGAGGTTTTCTATGTCTTGCGCAAGACTGCGTTTGCGTTGGTTATAAAAAGCCATTTGCAGTGCTTGGAATTGCGAAAAATCTGCATAGTCTTTTCCATAGACGGGAGCGGTTTGATTGGCTTCGGCTTGGGCTCGAATAAGCGCGATCTCAAGGGAGGCCAGTTTGGCGCGACTCTCCGTGAAGGATGCGCTGGCGCGGTCTTTTTCTAGTTCGGCTAAGGGTTGACCACTTTCAACGATATCGCCTTCTTGTACAAAGATCCGTGAGAGTACTCCGCCATCGGCGACTTGGATGATTTGGGTGCGATCTGCAGGAATTAATTTGCCTTGTCCGCGAACGGTTTGATCAATTTCAAAGACAGCAGCCCAAATGATGAACACCATCAAGAGCAGAAAAATGATGTTGGTTGAAGTGAGTAGGGTAGAAAATTTTCTGAAGTTCAATACTTTCATGATGGTGTTCCTGGTTTAGGCTTGTCGTAAATGCATGGAATTGCTGTTGGGCGCGGACCTGGTTGTGCCGCTGAGTTGGTCGAGCACCTCTTTTTTGGGCCCATCTAACGCAATTTGGTGGTTTAAGACAACGATCAATCTGTCTACCAGGCTGAGCATTTCTTGTTTATGGGTGACCAAGACCAAGGTGTCAGTGGGCTTTATGGCTTTTTGTAGGGTATGCGTCATGTGCAATTCGGTGTTTCTGTCCATCGATGCGGTAGGTTCGTCTAGCAACCAGATGCTGGGCTTGCGCAGAACGGTTCGTGTCAGATTGACCAATTGGCGTTGACCACCTGATAGACCAGTGCCGCCTTCATAGATCAAACGTTGTAAGCCATGTGGATGTGGCGTGATGACGGCTTGCATGAGGCCGGTTTGACGGGCTGCTTCCAAAATGACTTCGTCGCCAGGATCGATTTGGCCCAAGATGAGGTTGTCTCTTAAAGTGCCCGAGAAAAGCCGACCGTCTTGTTGCACATAGCCAATGTGTCCTGCCAGTAGGTGTTTATCGATGTGTGCAATGTCAATGCCATCAAGTAATACACGACCTTCTTGTGGCTTGTACATGCCAGACAAAATACGAAGCAAGGTGGTTTTGCCTGAGCCTACGGGCCCTAAGACGCCAATTTTTTCACCAGGACGAATAATGAGTTGCGGCACAGTGAGGGCGCGGCTACCGTGGTAGTGCGAGGTCACTGTTTCTAATTTGTATTCACCACGGATGTTTTCAAGCGCAATCGGTTGCGCTTGCCCATGGTGGTCGTCTTCTAATGACCAAAGCTTGTCGAGGCTTTGTAGTGAAGCCTTTGCATGGGACCATTGAACGATTTGTCCTGGAATGATGGCAACTGCAGACAAAACCCTGCCTGCAAGAATGGTGCAAGCAATCAAGCCTCCTTGACTGACTTCGCTGCGAGTGACAAGGTAGGCACCGAATGCCACCATCAATACGTAAGAGACTTGTTGAAAGGACGCAGCGAGGTGTTGGGCATGTTCGCTGATGTTGCGCATTTCCAATTCGCTTTCGCGCGCTTCGTTGGTGGTGCGCATCCAGCGGTTAAGCATGCGCCAGCCGCCTTGTCCTGATTTGATAGTTTCGGCTCCTTCGATGGTTTCGACTAACAAACCCGTTTTTAGATTGCCAGCAGCCAAGGCTTGCTTTGCAATATTTTCCAAGCGCTTGCGATAAAGCAAACCAATAGACACGGATAGAAGGAAGAAAAAAGTCGGTATCAGCGCAAGAGGCCCCGCGATGAACGCAATGACAACAGCAAAAAATAACGCAAATGGTGCATCGACCATGAGGTTGGTGGTCATCGATGTCATGAATCCGCGAATGGTTTCATAGCCGCGCATTTGTGAAGCCAAGGCCCCGACGCTGTGTGGCATTTGGTCGAGACGGACAGATAGAAACCTCAAATACACCATGCGCGCAAGGCGTTGGTCGACTTGGTCAATCAACTCCTCGTATAAATTACTGCGTACATGTTTGATGAGCCATTCAAAAAAGAGTGCTAAGAGGACGCCTAAAGTCAGCACCAGCAGTGTTTGCATGGCCGCCGATGGAATGACCCGGTCATAGACTTGCATGCTAAAAAATGAAATTGCGAGGGCCAATAAAGTGGCAATAAGACTTGCTAAGACTGTCTCTCGCAGGATGCGGCGATGCGATAGCAGTTCGTCCAAGATAAGGCGAAAGACGGGGCTCTTACTCGCTACGTACGGTTGGCTGAGTTTGAGTGAAATGGCATGGTGATCTGGCAGTGCTTCGTCGGCGCGTTCGACCCAGCGATTCGAGGTGCTATCCCACCATTCACTGACCCATTGGTTTTGGGGATTTTTGCCGCGTAATAAACCCCATTCAATTCCAAAAAACGGCTCTATGCGACAAAGAAGTGCTGGAGCGCTGTCTTGTTGGGGCTCTGGTTTCCAGCGTGCCTGCGGCAAGCGAAGTTGTTTGGTGATGTGGCGAATTTGCGCTTTGGCATCGTCGGGATTTTTTTCTTGAGCGTTCACCACTGCTTCGCGAAGTGCGAGGCGGTCGAGGTTGTCCGATTGCAATTGCGCTAGGCGAACCAAGCAAGCTAAGAGTTGTATGTTCTTGAGGTCTTCCATGATTTTTCCCGTTTTCATTTAAGGGTTGTTGACGATTTCTAGGCCCTTGATGAAGAGGCCTAATCGCCATGACGTTGCTATGTGATTGGCTTTCACATCCGTCAACTGAACTTGTGCTTGGGCGAGTTCGCGGGCCGCGTTCAAGACTTCAGTCCAGCTTTTGCGACCCGCTAAAAACTGGCGGTCATGTGAGAGCATCACGCGCTCTTGCGATTGGAGGGCCGATTCAAGCGCCTGGGTTTGCTCTGCAAGTCTTGTTACTTGGGCGTAGTCGGTGAGAACTTGTTCGCTGACAGACAAGGTTTGTGATTGCACCTCTTCGTGTGCAGCGAGACTTCTTGCTTGCGCTGCTTTGATATTGGTTAAGACGGAGAGTCCTGCGCCAAGTTGGGTGCTTAAACCCACAAAGATGCGGTCTTGAAACGGTTTGCTGGTCAGCATGGAGAAAGCACCGTATTGCCGCTCTGCCCTTGCATAGACGTCTGGGTAGAGGGCAGAGCGGCTTTCTTCTACCGCGGACTCTTGGATTTGTAATTGCGCCCGCGCTTTTTGGATAGTGGGGTGGATAGCTAACGCATTTTCTAGAGCGAGCTCTTGCGCAGTGGCCAAGAAAAGTGGAGTCGATACATTCTTGAGTAATTCATTTAAATTGACCGGTTGACCGATGAGTTGCTTCAGACGAACGGCGTGGCTCTCAACGCGGGAGCGGCTTGCGCTGAGCTCAGATTTCACTGAATCCAATCGGGTTTGGGCTAGTTGCAGATCGGCATCAGATTGCGCACCAAGCTCGACTCGGCGTTGCACTTGTTCAAGTAATTTTTGGTGGGTAGCGAGGCTTTGTTCGGTTGACTTCATGCGCCAATGCGAAGCAAGTACGTCGGCGTAGGCTTGTGCGACCTTGAGGCTGAGTTGCAAGCTGGTTTCATTGAGGTCAGCGATTTCATAGGCCAGCGTGGCTTGGGCCTTTTCTTTGCCTGCTGTTAATCGCCCGTTGGTCCACAAGGGTTGCTGTAGCCGAACGGTCGTGACGTTTTTATCGCCGCCGTAGAAAGGGTCACGCGTGCCTGCACCTACTCGTTCAGCGCTGATAGAGGGGGTCGGGAAATATTGCCATTTCGCGGTCTCAATCCCCAATTCTGCTGCCTGGGCTTGCGCCCTTTGTGATGCAATACTTGGATGACTAAGGAGGGCAAGATTCATTAGCTGCGGTAAGTTTTGGGCAAAAGAAGTATTAAAAAGTATTACACTTGACACCGCTATTGTTTGCAGACCTCGGGTGAAAGGGGATAGGTACAGTTTTGAGAAAGGATTCATTTTAATCTCCAAATTAGTACTATAGTATCAAAACTAACAATATTGTAAATTGTTAATTTAGTACTTGAGTATTAATTTAGGTTATTGTGAAGCCCGTTCTATTTACTCCCGCAGTAGGTTGGTGTGGTTTGAGCCATTGAGACGCCGCGTCTGCTTACTTTTAGGGTGATTCAATTCGAATACCAAAGATTCTGGGGATGCCATCTTTGGCCCAAAAACCTAGTGCTGCTGTGTTGGGTATGTTTTCGAGCGAGGAGACCCCTCTTTGGTTGAAAATAAAGTCAAAGGCAAAATGGAAATAAGTAACTTTGGCCTTGCTACCAGGGGCGATTCCATCGATTGGTTGTACTTTGATGGAACCCACCTTTTTAAAGAGTACGTGCCACAAATTTGTGCCAGCGTAGAGAAAATTCGCACATGTTGGGTCACCTTGGTAATTGGTTTTCGGGTAGAAACAAACGCTGCCTTTTGTAGCTACCGTAACAGGGGCAGGGGAAGGAGCAGTAACGGGAGGCTTAGGAAGCGCAGGAGTTGGTTCCGTTAAACCAACTAGCTTGTACCCGCTAGAAGTCAGGCGTAGGGCTGGTTTCTTGGTATCTTGAAATGTGACTTCTCTGGAGCTTGCTCCGTTGGCGCTAGTTAAGACGTTTTCAATCTCATCAGCAGTGGCAGAAGGCTTCAGGCTCGACAGAGCCGCCACACCACCAGACACTAAAGCTGCCGCTGGGGAGGTGCCCGTTATGCTGCTCCAACAGTCAAAATTATTGGCGTCCGTGCATAAAGTAGGTAGAGAATACTGGCCGTTGTCATCACCCCCAATGGCTAATAATTTCACTTGCTTGCTAAAGTTGGAGTATTTGGCCAAGTTCAGGCCATCGAGTTGGGTTGCAGCCACGCTCACGGAGTTGCGAATACATGCTGGAAATGAGATGCTGTTTCTTGACCCAAGGTTTCCAGCTGCCACGATAGGCAATACGCCCTGCGCACGTAACTTGGCAAACACATTGGTAAATAGGTCAAATCGATCATCTTTTACGATGCTCTCGCAATATCCTGAGTAGCTGCCAGCGCCTAAGCTCATGTTGACGGCCACGATGGGCTCGAGACCATTCTTTTTGCGTCTATCCGCCTCTCTAGAGAGCCACTCCAAGGCGGCCAAAATATCGCTGGAGGATGCGGATATGGCGTTGCCGAATCTATTGAAAACTTGAATCGGAAGGATTTTTGCTCGTGGTGCAAGTCCGCCCCTTACCAAAACATGGGCTGTGCTGCTGGAGGCAGGGTGGATGGCCATTGCGGATGCGGCAGCCATGGCAGTTCCATGGCTGCAACCTGCGGTGATTCCTAGTTGTCTGGGGCTCCAAACTGGAGTGCCAGAATTAGTGGCGTCTGCGCAACTGCGGGCAACTCTTTTGCTAGGGTCTGAGTTGTCAGAAGCTTCAATCAATACGTTTGCGCTATTACAAAAACTAGCACCACCATTGCTGGGCGTAGAAAAGCACGCACCAGGCACCACTTTTACACCGTTGAGTGTCAAGTGTTGGTCATCAACACCGCTATCAAGAATTGCAATGACCGTTCCATTGCCATCCGCTGATTTTGGATTTCCTGAACCCAAAGCAGAGGTATTGATTTGTCTTGAGTTGGTACCGTTGAAAGAAAAATCAGCAGCGTTGTTGAAGTTTTCAAAATGAGAGGCTAGGGGAGCAACGATGGCTTGTTTATCGAGCAAGATATCTGGATAAACGCCTCTTACGTTGGGAATGGACTTCAGGAGGTCCAATTGACAAGCAGTGAGGTCCAGCCGAACCACTGTGCCAGTGGTGAATTTATGGGCGTTTTCAATTTGGCGGGCGAGTCCTGTGGCATCGCAAGGAGCCGACGTGCTGATGCCAAAAAGTACTTTGGGCTTGTTTGCGGCCTCAAGATCAGCGAGAAATTGGTTTTGAATTTGTTCGCGGTAAATATCGGTGGATACTTGCGCGCCAGCAACGGGCGAATTGGGGCTGCCGAGTTGAACAAAAACAGAACTTGTTTCAACCTCGTTGTCGGGTTGGACCTCTGCGATTTGGGTTGCAAGTACCGTATTGGGGGTGGCACCTGAAGATAAGCTGCTACTGCCGCCTCCACCACCACAGGCTGAGAGTAAAAACAACATACTTATTGCAGTGAAAAAACCGACACGTCTAACCCTTGGTAAGCCTAACGCTTGTTTGAAAATGGGCAACATAAGCAATCCTTAAGTACAAATAATAGGTATTTATAACAAATTAAATAACTATTATTAACTATAAAAGATTAATTTCTTTGTAAGTCGCACTTACAAACATGCCCTTGCTACACCGCATGGCGTTACATCACTGCTAGGATGCGGCCCATGAATGCAAAAGACCACTTTCAGGGCACTCCGGTTTCGGTCAAGATCCGAGAGCGAATAGCCGCAGCCCGCAAGCGCTTCCACTCCAACGACAACATTGCCGACTTCATCGAGCCTGGTGAGTTAGAAACTTTGCTTGACGAGGTAGAGGCAAAAATGAAGGGTGTGCTCGATAGTTTGGTTATTGACACAGATAACGACCACAACACCGGCGACACCGCCCGTAGAGTTGCCAAGATGTATATCAATGAGGTTTTCAAAGGCCGCTACGTCAAAGCCCCTGCAATTACCGAGTTTCCAAATGCAGAGCATCTGAACGAGCTAATGATCGTTGGGCCTATTACAGTGCGCAGTGCCTGTAGTCACCATTTCTGCCCGGTGATCGGAAAAATTTGGATTGGCGTCTTGCCCAATGAGCGCACTAATGTGATTGGCCTCTCCAAATATGCCCGCTTAGCGGAATGGGTCATGGGGCGCCCCCAGATCCAAGAAGAAGCGGTGGTGCAATTGGCCGACCTGATTCAAGAAAAGACCCAGCCTGATGGCTTGGCCATTGTGATGGAGGCAAGTCACTTTTGTATGTCTTGGCGCGGAGTCAAAGACATGGATAGCAAAATGATCAATTCGGTGATGCGGGGCGCTTTTTTGAAAGATCCCAATTTGCGCCGTGAATTCTTGTCTCTAATTCCCCAAAAGGATTAATGCCATGCTGGTGCGCTTGTTATATGTGAGTCGATCGGTCAACCCAGAGTCGAGTGACGCTACAGAATCTATTCTTAGCAGTGCGCGAGAGCACAACAACCAAAATGGCATCACGGGCGTGCTTTGCTACGGCGGGGGTATCTACTTGCAGGCGATAGAGGGTGGTCGCAAACAAGTCAATGCGCTCTACAGCATCATCGTCAAAGACCCGCGCCACAAAGATGTGGTGTTGCTCGACTATGAAGAAATCACCGAACGGCGGTTTGGGGGGTGGACTATGGGTCAGGTTCGTTTAGACAAACTCAACCCCTCCATAGTCTTGAAGTATTCCGAGACCGCGGATTTAGACCCCTACTCTGTATCGGGTGGCGTGTCATTTGCACTTCTTGAAGAGTTGATGGCCACTGCCTCGATCATCGGCCGCGCTTGAGCCCCTAGCGCACACGGCCATGCTGGTG
Organism: Burkholderiales bacterium; assembly: GCA_018969975.1. Classification (GTDB taxonomy): domain Bacteria; phylum Pseudomonadota; class Gammaproteobacteria; order Burkholderiales; family Burkholderiaceae_C; genus Limnohabitans. Next base: position 17,829 of record JAGWXI010000012.1, on the reverse strand, counting down.
GGTTGTGACTTCAGTAGCAGCCCCACGCAACGCAAACCCATCGTTGTTGCGCTCGGCTCTGTCAAGCAGGGCAGAGTTTTACTGCGTGAGCTTTTACGTTTTCCCACCCTAGACGCTTGGGCAAATTGGCTAGAACAGCCTTTGGAGTGGGTGGGCGGATTTGATCTGCCTTTTGGCTTGCCACGTGTTTTGGTGGAAACGCTCGATTGGCCGACAGAGTGGCTAGCTTGCATGCATCACTATGCTTCGCTATCACGCGAAGAGATACGCCAAGAATTTAAAGCCTTTTGCGATGCACGGCCTGTGGGACAAAAATTCGCCCACCGTCAAACCGATGGGCCTGCGGGTTCGAGCCCCTCCATGAAATGGGTGAATCCACCGGTGGCTTACATGCTGCATACAGGAGTTCCACGGTTGATTGCAACGGGGGTGACGCTACCTGGAATGTGTGTACCTGCTGTAGCTGCTTATCAGCGTACTGCCTTAGAGGCATATCCCGGCTTGTTGGCGCGCGAATTGATTGGAAACCAGAGCTATAAAAGTGACGACAAGCTAAAGCAAACGCCAGAGCGACTGATTGCGCGCAAACAATTGCTCCAAGCTTTAGAGCTTGGGCAGACGCGTTTGGGTTTGCGACTCAAACTCACCCACGCCCAGCACGACACCTTGGTGGCAGATGCTTCGGGGGATTGTTTGGATGCAGTCCTGTGCATGGTGCAGGCGGCTTGGGCTTTTGAGCAGCATTTGGGTGGGCACGCTTGTTACGGGCTGCCTGTGTTTGACTCTTTAGAGGGGTGGATTGTTTCTGCTTGATTCTTATTTACCGTTTCATAGTTGCTGTTATTTGGCTTTGCGCGTCTACTTGCTTGGCTTGGCAAGGCGTTGTCACGCACGTGAGTGATGGTGATACGTTGTGGGTGCAACCGTTCTCACGGCACAAGGTAGTCAAGGTTCGAATTCTGGGAATTGATGCACCTGAAATTTGCCAGCAATGGGGCGAGCAGTCTTTGCGTGCTTTGCAATCGGTTGCCCTGGGCCGCGATGTCCATGTGTTTGGTTCGCATACGGACACTTATGGCCGTTTATTAGGGCAACTTTTTTTACAGGGGCAAGACGTGGGCGCTTGGATGGTGGTGCATGGACACGCGTGGTCTTACGCTTTTAGGTCGCGCCGCGGCTTCTATGACGCAGAACAAATGCTTGCGCAAAGCAGGCAAGTTGGGCTTTTTGGTTTATCAAATGCAATGCAACCGAGATTCTTCAGGAGGCGATTTGGCGCGTGTCCTTGAATCTGCAATTAGCCCCTGGATGCGCAAACAGGGCAATTTGCGTGTCTAGAAAGGTGCATTTCACGCCAAGCCATATCGCGACCATCCAACATGAGTAACTTGCCAACTAAGCGCGACCCCATACCAGACTGCAACTTGACTGTCTCCATCGCCTGCATGGTCCCAATCACACCCACTAAGGGCGCTAATACGCCCATGGTCGAGCACAAGGTCTCTGGTGGTGCAGGTGTTGGAGGAAAGACACAGGCGTAGCAGGGCGAGAGCGGATCACGGGCATCAAAAACAGCAATTTGCCCGTCCATACGCAATGCAGCACCAGAGACCAAAGGGACGCGGTGCTTGACGCATGCGGCATTAACAGCTTGTCGGGTGGAGAAGTTGTCGCAACAGTCGACTACCACGTCGATGTCAGGCAATAGTTGGTCGAGATCGATGGCGAGCAGTTGTTTTTCTAATAGGGTCAGACGCACTTCAGGGTTGATAGCGTGCAAAGCCTTTGCGGCAGACGCTACTTTGGTGTACCCAACGCGATCCGTGGTGTGGGCAATTTGGCGTTGAAGGTTGGTAAGGTCTACCTTGTCCGGGTCTGCCAAGGTCATGTGTCCGATGCCACTAGCAGCTAAATACATGGCAACAGGAGAACCTAAACCGCCGGCACCTACCACCAACACATGGCTCTTGCGTAATCGCTGCTGGCCTTCAATACCGATATCGTCTAAAAGAATATGGCGCGAGTAGCGCAGCAGTTGGTCGTCGTTCACAGGCGAATCACTGGTCTTTCTTATCCGTGGGGCGTTCGCTTTGTGTTTTACTGGCCAAGACGGGTTGGCCTTTGAGGCGTTTGATGGCTTGTTCGAGTTGGAAGTCTTTATCGCTGCCAAATTCAGGTGGGCGGCGCTCGCTGTTGGGTTTTTTAGACTCTTCTTCAAGCCGTTTCATAGCCTCTTCACGGGCTTTTTCACGTTCTTTGTCTTGTGCCTTGTCTTTGCTGGTGTTGCCTTGACCGCTCTCCAAGTGTTTGTCCAAATCAGCCTCGCGCATACGCAAAACAGCATAGGGACTGCCTTCTGCCGTATCGTCTAATAAAACATCCGGCATGATGCCTTTGGCTTGAATGGATCTTCCGTTAGGGGTGAAGTAGCGGGCGGTGGTGATCTTGAGGGCGGTGTCAGAGCCTAACTGGCGCACTGTTTGGACGGAACCTTTGCCAAAGGTTTGACTTCCCATGATGGTCGCGCGTTTATGGTCTTGCAAGGCGCCGGCAACAATCTCGCTGGCCGATGCGGAGCCCTCATTGACCAACACAACTAACGGAACCGATTTGTAAATCCCCTTGGACACTTGGTGCAGGCGAGCAACGGGATCATTACCACCAGAGCGGCGGTAGAACTCGGGGGAAGATTTGTAAGCGAACTTGCTTTCAGCTAACTGGCCGTTGGTAGAAACCACCACCACGTTGTCCGGCAAGAAGATTGTCGAAACAGCAACCGCAGCGTCTAACAAACCACCAGGGTCGTTACGCAAATCGAGCACCAGTCCTCGTAACTTGGGTTCTTGTTTGTAGATCTCTTCGAGTTTTTTGACAAAGTCATCAACAGAGCGTTCTTGGAATTGGCTCAAGCGGATCCAACCAAAACCTGGCTCCATGACCTTGCCCTTGACGCTTTGGGTTTTGATTTCCTCGCGCACGATGCTCACAGGGAAGGTGCGGTTTTCGTCTTTGCGGTAGATGGTGAGCATGACCTTGGTTCCGGGCTCTCCACGCATGCGTTTTACAGCCTCGTTGAGCGACAGTCCTTTGACAGCGGTGTCGTCAATTTTGGTGATCAAGTCGGCTGATTTCAAGCCAGCGCGAAATGCTGGCGAACCCTCGATGGGGGAGACGATTTTGACCAAGCCTTCTTCTTGGGTTATTTCGATACCAACACCGACAAAGCGGCCGGTGGTGCCTTCACGGAACTCTTTGAAAGTCTTTTTATCGTAATACTGGGAGTGAGGGTCTAGGCTGGCAACCATGCCGGTGATGGCGTCACTGATGAGCTTTTTCTCGTCAACTGGCTCTACGTAGTCGGTTTTGACCATGCTGAAGACGGCGGCAAGCTGTTGTAACTCTTCGAGTGGCAAGGGCGCCATGTTGGAGCGCGCAACGGTTTGAACCGATACGGTGGTGAGCGCGCCGGCTAAACCGCCTAGGGCAATCAATCCAGCAATTTTGAGTCTTTGTCCCATAAATATTTTGTACTTGAACACTTATATCTCCTCAATATACAACGCTAGTGCCGTGGTGGTGCAGGCAAGGGTTTTCTGCAAGCCCCCCAAAGTAGGTGCAAATGGTTTCATGCATCGTCGCCTAAGTAATAGTGGCGAATGGGTTGAAGTTGGGCATCTAGTTCATAGACCAAGGGCATACCGTTGGGGATATTGACTCCTACGATGGCGTCATCTGAAATATTGTCCAAATACTTGACCAGCGCGCGGATGGAATTGCCGTGGGCGGCGATAACCACCCGCTTACCTGCCTTGATGGCTGGCGCGAGTGAGTCTTGCCACAAGGGCATTACCCTGGCCACAGTGTCTTTGAGGCATTCTGTGAGCGGAACGTCAGTGGGATTGAGCTTGGCGTAGCGCAGGTCACCCCGCTCGCAACGCTCATCATCGGGGCTCAAGGCTGGTGGCGGGTTGTCATAGCTTCTGCGCCACAGCAACACCTGTTCACTACCATATTTTTTGGCCATCTCGGCCTTGTTGAGCCCTTGCAAGGCGCCGTAGTGGCGCTCATTGAGTCGCCAGTGCTTGATGGCGGGCAACCACAGGCGGTCCATTTCGTCCAAGCTCAGGTAGAGCGTTCGGATGGCGCGCTTGAGGACGCTGGTGTAGGCGACATCGAAATCAAGGCCTTCTTCTTGGATCAGGCGTCCTGCACGCTGGGCTTGGGCGACGCCTGTGGGGGTGAGGTCGACGTCGGTCCATCCGGTGAAACGGTTTTCTAAATTCCAAGTGGACTCGCCGTGGCGAATTAAAACAAGCTTGTGCATACGGGCTTAATTGACAAATTCCGAGAAAAAGGTATTGCTTGATTTTAGAATGCTAGCTTCGCCCCAATTTTTGAACCCCTTGTGAACTGGACAAATTCGTGAAATTTATTCTTGATAACTGGATGTTGATTGCTATTGCCCTCAGTAGCGGCTTCTTTTTGCTGCTGCCTGTTGTGCAAAACGCATCTGCCAGCGGCATCTCTCCTACCGAGGCGGTGCAGTGCATGAACCGTGAACGTGGTGTGGTTATCGATGTCAGCAGCAAAGAGGAGTTTTCCGCATCGCACATCAAAACCTCTTTGAGCGTTCCGCTTGAAGAGCTGGAGGGCCGACTACAAGCCGTCGCTAAAAATAAAAGCGTTCCCCTCATCTTGGTGTGCGAAAGCGGTGCCCGGTCTAAACGTGCGCAAGCTGTTGCACAAAAACTTGGCTATGAAAAGGTCCATTCGCTGCAGGGAGGACTCAAAGCTTGGAAAGAAGCTAACCTTCCACTCTCCAAAGCCTGATGAAAGATCGCCATGCCAGCTGTCAAGATGTACACCACCGCCGTTTGTCCTTACTGCGTGCGCGCCAAGCAACTTTTACAGGCCAAGGGCGTAGCCCATATCGAAGAGGTGCGTGTCGACTTGAACCCCGATGAGCGCGTCAAGATGATGGAAATCACTGGCCGTCGCTCGGTTCCGCAAATCTTTATCGGTGACACGCACGTGGGCGGCTGCGACGATTTGATGGCCTTAGACAGCCAAGGTGGCTTGATGCCTTTGTTGCAGGCTTGAACTGAGATAATTCAGCCCATCCCGATTTACCGCCCGATTCGGTGTTCGCCGAAGCGGGCTTTTTTATGACTTTAGGAAAAACTGCCATGTCAGACGAACAACAAGCTCCCGTGTTTCAAATTCAACGCGTCTATCTGAAAGATATGTCGCTGGAGCAACCCAATTCCCCTGCCATACTGGCCAGCGAGCAGCAGCCTGAAGTCGACATCCAACTCGCCATGGGCATGGAGCAAGTTGCTGAAGGCATCGTCGAAGTGACGGTGACTGCAACAGTGAAAACCCAAATCGAAGACAAAACGGTGTTCTTGGTCGAAGTCAAACAAGCCGGTATTTTTGAGATTCGCAACTTGCCAGAGGACCAAATGGGCCCTGTGGTCGGCATTGCCTGCCCGCAAATCATTTACCCCTACTTGCGCAGCAATGTGGCGGACATGATCCAACGCGCTGGCTTTCCGCCCGTGCACTTGTCGGAAATCAATTTCCAGGCGATGTACGAGCAGCAGCAAGCCGCTAACCAATAAGGGCGGTGCGCCGTTGAAGATCGCTGTACTAGGTTCTGGCGCTTGGGGCAGTGCACTCGCCATCCATGCGGGGCGTGAGCACGCTGTTAGCTTATGGTCGCGCGATGCAGCGCAAGCCCAGGCCATGCAAGCCGATCGGGTGAACGCACGCTACTTGCCCGACTGCCCTTTCAGCGATGGACTCACGGTTACTGCAACACCCCTTGACGCTTGGCTGCGAGACATGGACTTGGTCGTCATTGCAACGCCCATGCGCGCACTGCGGCAAGTTCTCACGGATGTATCCCCATGGGTGCAAGCCCGTGTGCCGGTGGTGTGGTTGTGCAAAGGTTTTGAGGCGGGCGCGGATGGTGTGGGGCGCATGGGGCACGAGGTGTGCGCCCAAGTTGCACCAACGTTGTTGGGCGGTGTTTTGAGTGGTCCTAGCTTTGCGCAAGAGGTGGCGATGGGGCAACCCGCTGCATTGGTAGCGGCGAGTGCGCACGCCTCTGTGCGAGAGACCTTGGTGCAAGCTTTTCATCGCGGTAATTTGCGTGTGTATGCCAATGCAGATGTCGTGGGTGTAGAAGTGGGTGGCGCAGTTAAAAACGTTTTGGCCATCGCCACAGGTTTGTGCGACGGTTTGAAGTTGGGGCTCAACGCCCGAGCCGCTTTGATTACCCGAGGCCTTGCAGAGATCACGCGCTTAGGTGTTGCTTTGGGCGCCCAAGCTGAGACATTCATGGGCTTGTCTGGCTTAGGTGATTTGGTGCTGACAGCTACGGGTGACTTGAGCCGTAACCGACAAGTCGGTATTGCGCTTGCGCAGGGTCTGACGGTTGCGCAGGCTGTGGAGGCGCTTGGCCATGTTGCAGAAGGCGTGAACAGCGCGCGCACGGTTGTGCAAAGAGCTAAGCAGTTAGGCGTTGAGATGCCGATCGCGCAATCGGTAGTTGGCTTGTTAGACGGTGTCTGGAGTCCACAGCAAGCCGTTGCCCAGTTGATGGGACGGGACGCTAAGCAAGAGCTTTGAATCGCTAGATTTCTAAGTTGTCAATGAGGCGCGTGCTTCCCAATCGCGCCGCACCTAGAGCAACCAAAGGCGCATCAGAAAACTGCGTGACAGCCGACAGGTCGTGCTGGTGTCGCACTACTAAATAGTCTGGCTGCCAGCCCTTATCGCGCAAAGACTGCATCGCTTGTTCTTCTATCTGGGCAATCGCTTTGGAAGCTTCGCCAGATAAGTTGCTGGACAAATTGCCGCGCACGTTAGCGGCCATTTGTTTGAGGGCGCCAGAGAGTTCAACAGCGCGCGCGCGTTCGTCTGAGCTCAAATAACCATTGCGCGAACTTAAGGCGAGACCGTCGTCTGCGCGCAAGGTGTCCACACCTACGATTTGTATGGGCAACGCCATTTGTTGCACCATGCGCTTGATGACCATTAACTGCTGGTAATCCTTTTTGCCAAAAACGGCGACATCGGGTTGCACGCAGTTAAACAGCTTATGCACGACGGTGCTTACACCCACAAAAAAACCAGGACGAAACGCGCCTTCCAAAATATCTGCCAACTCCGCTGGTGGGTGCACCTTAAATACCTGGGGCTCAGGGTAGAGGTCTTTTTCTTGGGGTGCGAACAAGACGTCGCAGCCTTGCGCTTTTAGCAATGCGCAGTCGTTGGCAAAGGTGCGGGGGTAAGAGTCAAAGTCTTCATGCGGTGCAAATTGCAGTCGGTTGACAAAGATACTGGCAACAGAGATCGCTTCAGGCAGTGTTTGTTTGGCAACTTTGATCAACTCCAAATGCCCTGCATGCAAGTTGCCCATGGTGGGAACGAAGGTGCGTTGCTTGGCGGGTTTGAGTAAGCGACGTAGGTCTTCAATCGAATGCGCGATCTGCATGGCAGGCGACGCTTACCAAGCGTGTTGGGTGTTGTCTGGAAAGCTGCCGTCTTTGACTGCCGCAACATAGGCCGCAAAGGCTTCTTGTACGCTGTGATGGCCTTGCAAGAAATTGCGCACAAATTTAGGTGTCTTGCCCAAGTTGACGCCCAGCATGTCTGGCATGACCAGCACCTGGCCTGCTGTGCCGTTGCCTGCGCCTATGCCAATGGTGTGGCAAGTGGGTAGTTGCTGGGTGAGTTGGGTTGACAAAGCGGCAGGCACCATCTCTAGCACCACCATAGAAGCGCCTGCGTCTTGCAGCTCTAGGGCGTGTGTGGTGAGTTGCGAAGCGCTGTCATCGTTGCGGCCCTGCACGCGGTAGCCACCCAATGCATGCACAGTTTGTGGTGTGAGACCTAAATGTGCGCACACAGGAATACCGCGTTCCACCAAAAAACGGACGGTGTCAGTCGTCCAACCACCACCTTCGAGTTTGACCATTTGGGCGCCGGCTTGCATCAGAATTACTGCGCTTCGAATTGCTTCCTCTTTAGACGCTTGGTACGACCCAAAAGTTAAATCCCCAATGACCCAAGCGCGTCCTTGCACGCGCTCTAAGCCGCGCACCACGCTTTGCACGTGGTAGCACATCGACTCCAGTGTGACGCCTACCGTGCTGGGTAGGCCTTGGCAGACCATACCTAAGGAGTCACCAACCAAAATACATTCAACGCCTGCAGCATCGGCAACGGCCGCATAGGTGGCGTCGTATGCGGTAAGCATGGTGATTTTTTCATCACGCGCACGCATCTCGGCTAAGCGTGGCAGGGTGATCGAAGGGCGTTGGGGTGTGGTGGCGGACATTTAATTGGGCGTGTAAGCCAGACGAACATAGATGGGAGCATAAGCCTCTGCTTGGGTAATGTCTACCAGCGATTCTTTGGCGAGTTCGAGCAGGGCAATGAAGGTGACTACCAGCACGGGCAAGCCTTGGGCAGGGTCAAACAACTTTTCGAATTCGACAAAACGCTGACCCTGCAACTTCTTGAGCACTTGGCTCATGTATTCGCGAACAGACAACTCTTCGCGGGAAATCTTGTGGTGCTGAACCAATTTGGCGCGCTTCAATATATCGGCCCAGGCTTGGCTCAAGTCGAGCACATGTACATCGGGGAAACGCGGTTGTAACGATTGCTCGATGTAGATCTGCGCTTTGAGAAAGTCGCGACCGAATTGCGGAATTTCGTTGAGCTTGGCGGCAGCAAGCTTCATTTGCTCGTATTCGAGCAAGCGACGTACCAACTCTGCGCGCGGGTCTTCGGGCTCTTCGCCTTCGGCCACTTTCTTAGGCGGCAACAACATGCGTGACTTGATTTCAATCAGCATGGCTGCCATCAACAGGTATTCGGCAGCGAGCTCTAGGTTGCGCGTGCGGATTTCATCGACATAACTCAGGTATTGGCGGGTCAGCGCCGCCATAGGGATGTCCAAGATATTGAAGTTTTGCTTGCGGATGAGGTAGAGCAGTAAATCCAAGGGGCCTTGAAAGGCTTCTAGAAAAACTTCGAGCGCATCGGGCGGTATGTACAGGTCATGCGGCATCGCGAACAGCGGTTCGCCATACAACTTGGCCACAGCCACGTTGTCGATCACCTCCGGCATGGCGGATTGCAAGTCAGACACGGAAATTACGCGTTGGTTTGGTAAACGTAGGGCTTTTGCGCCACGCGGCCTGCAGCGATGTCTTGCGCAACTTCACGGTTGATGGCCTTGTCCCACAGCAGGGCGCGTCCATCGCGCTGGCTCTTTTCAAGCTCAGGTTTGCTGCTTTTCATCTGCTCGATGAATTGGGTCACTTCAGACTTGTAGGCGGGGCGTTGGAATAGGGACATAGCGGCTCTAAAAAAGGCAACTGGGGATTTTAGCGGGCTGGAGAAATTGGGGTCAGGGGCCCCCTGACCCCCATTTCTCCATTGCATCCGCCCAATCTGAGGCTATTTCAAGGCTTGGCGCGGCCAGCAAGCCGCAACGTTTCAATATGTCCAATGGTTGGTGCGAAATGCCGCAAACAATCAGACGCACTTGTTTTTTCTCGCAGGTGCGTGCCAAGGCTTGTAAGGCGTCTGCACCGGATGAGTCGATGTAAATGAGCGAAGACAGGTCTAACACCACAGCTTTTGAGGGCAGTTTGTCTTCAATCTTTTCCACCAAAGCTACTGCCGCAAAAAACAAGGCACCGTTTAAGCGGTATGCGTGAACATCGGGAATAGAGACATCGATCGCTTCAGCCCGACTCAAACTAGAGATGCGAAAGATAAATGTCAGACAAGCTGCAACCAAACCAACTTCTACTGCGACGGTGAGGTCGACCACCACGGTAAGTACGAATACGGCCAACAAGGTAGCTCGGTAGGGCAAGCGGAATTGACGCAAGTGCACAAACTCGCGCCACGCTCCCATATTCCATGCAACGAACATCAATATGGCAGAGAGCACCGCCAACGGAATGCCGCCTGCAAGAGGTGCCGCCACCCAGACCACCATCAGCAAGGTCAGCGCATGGACGATGCCTGCTATGGGGGAATTGCCGCCGTTTTTCACATTCGTAACCGTGCGTGCAATCGTTCCAGTCGCAGGCATTCCGCCAAAGAAGGGGGTGACGATGTTCGCTATGCCTTGCGCCATCAATTCTTGGTTGGCGTCGTGGCGATCTCCATAAGGCGTTTGCGCCATCATTTGGTCGGCGATGCGCGCGCACAGCAAAGACTCGATTGCACCTAAAAGTGCCAATGTGGCAGCTGGCAACCAGAGTGCTTGGATATTTTGCCAAGTGAAGTCGGGCCAGACCAATGCAGGCAGTTGGTTGGGAATGCCACCAAAGCGCGATGCAATGGTTTCGACTTCTAAGCCCATAGAACTTGTTGCCAATGTTCCTAAAACCAAGACCAGCATTGAGCCTGGGATAAGCGAGAGTTTCTTTGTTAGCGCATATTGTCCCAATACGCGAGGTAGAACCTGTTGCCACGCCACTAGTAAGCACAAACAAGCCAGAGCCAAAGTAAAAGCCTGCATATTGATGCTTGCACTATGTTGCGAGAGTGTGGCGAGAATTCCAAAAAAATCAGCGGGCATTGCATTGATACGCAAACCTAAAAAATCTTTGATCTGCGAGACCATGATCAACACCGCAATACCGTTGGTAAAACCAATCACCACTGCCACCGGAATAAATCGAATGAGAGAGCCCAATCGCAGTAGCCCCATCGCCAATAACATGACGCCCGACATAGCGGTGGCAATTATCAAATTCGCCAGCCCATAGCGCGTCAAAATTCCATAAACTATCACAATAAAAGCACCTGCAGGGCCGCCAATTTGTACCCGACTGCCGCCTAATGCGGAGATCATGAACCCCGACAAAATCGCCGTAAACAATCCCGCTTCAGGCGTCAGTCCAGAAGCAATCGCAAAAGCCATCGCCAAGGGCAAAGCGACTACGCCCACAGTCATACCAGCAGCAATATCTTTAAACAGCCGCTCTCGGTTGTAGCCAATCAGCGCTTCGATGAGTTTGGGCCTGAAGTGCATTGCAATTAATTGGGTTCTGACCCCAATTAGCTTTCAAAGAGTGATTCGAGCATTTTGATATCTACGCGTTGCATCAGGTGTTTGTATTCGCCTATGGCGTGTCCTGCAGGTAGGGGTTTCGCTGCTTGGGTAAAGGTGAGTGGTGAAACTTTTAAGAAGGCTTCGGCTTGCTCTGCAAGCAAAGGAAGGATGGGTTTGAGCATGGTGCTTAAAAGCCGAAACGCTTCTAAACAGGTGGTGCAAACATCATGTAGGCGGGCTTCTTGCCCAGCAAGCTTAGCGAGTTCCCATGGTTTGTTGGTATCCACATATTCGTTCACACGATCAGCTAATGCCATGGTTTCGCGGACAGCACGCGCAAAGTCGCGTGTCTCAAAATGTTGCGCAATCGGCGCAAGCGCATTGCGTAACTGGGACAACAAAGCATTCCCATCAGCAGACATAACACCTAGCTTGCCATCAAAGCGTTTGGTAATAAACCCGGCAGAGCGGCTTGCAATATTGATAAATTTACCCACCAAATCTGCATTGACCCGCACCATAAAGTCTTCGGCATTGAAGTCCACATCTTCGTTGCGCCCGTTGAGTTTGGCGGCCAAGTAATAGCGCAACCATTCTGGGTTCATACCCAGTCCGAGGTACTTCAATGGGTCGAGTCCTGTGCCTCGGCTCTTGCTCATCTTCTCGCCGTTGTTGACGGTTAAGAAGCCGTGCACGAACACATTGTTGGGCGCTTTGCGTCCACTGAAATGCAACATAGCAGGCCAAAACAAAGTGTGAAACGTGACGATGTCTTTGCCAATGAAGTGGTATTGCTCCAGAGTTGGATCAGCCATATAGGCTTCATAAGTGGGGCTCTTGGAATCAGCAACACGGCGTTTATCGAGCAAGTTTTTTAGAGATGCCAAATAACCCACGGGTGCATCTAACCACACATAAAAATATTTACCAGGCGCATCTGGAATTTCAATACCAAAGTAGGGCGCGTCGCGCGAAATATCCCAGTCACCCAAGCCTTCGCTGGTAGTGCCGTCGGGGTTGGTGCGAACACTAAACCACTCTTTGACTTTGTTTGCGACTTCTGGTTGCAAGCGGGGCTTACCTTGCTCATCCAATCCTTGCGTCCAGTTTTGTAAAAACGCTATGCAACGTGGGTCAGATAATTTGAAGAAGAAATGCTCGGAGGATTTGAGCTCAGGTTTGGCGCCAGACAAAGCAGAAAACGGGTTGATCAAATCCGTCGGGGCATAGACAGCACCACACACTTCGCAGTTGTCGCCGTATTGGTCTTTGGCGTGGCATTTGGGGCACTCGCCTTGGATAAACCTGTCTGGCAAGAACATGTTTTTTTCTGGGTCAAAGAACTGTTCAATCGTTTTGCGCGCAATCAGTGAACCGCCTTGGGCATCAGGAATATCTCGTAAGTCTTTATAGATTTGCTTAGCAAGTTCGTGGTTTTCAACAGCATCGGTGCTGTGCCAGTTATCAAAGCTGATGTGAAAACCATCTAGATATTGTTGTCGGCCCGCGGCGATGTTGGCAACAAACTGTTGCGGTGTTAGACCAGCTTTATCCGCGGCGATCATGATCGGCGCGCCGTGCGTGTCATCAGCACCTACAAAGTTGACGGCATGGCCCTGCATACGTTGAAACCGCACCCAAATGTCGGCTTGTATGTATTCCATGATGTGCCCAATATGGAAGTTGCCATTGGCATAAGGAAGGGCAGTGGTAACGAAGATCTGACGCAAAGACATGGTGCAAAGGACCGTAGGGGCGAAAGGGTTAATTTTAGTTCCTGCTCTGTGCGTGACAAAATCTCGGCCGCGCTACAGTCTGTCGCGTCTTTATTTTCTAGAAAGCTTCTTCCCCATGGCACTGACCGAGCAGGCGCTACAAGCCGCCTTACAAACCGTTGTCGACCCGAATACGGGCAAAGATTTTGTTAGTTCCAAATCTCTTAAAAATTTGCACATCCAAGACAACGATGTCTCTTTCGATGTAGTGCTGGGTTATCCCGCTAAAAGTCAATTGCCAGCTTTGCGAAAAGAATTGATCGCTGCTGCCAAAACTATTGCTGGAGTTGCTAATGTGTCGGTCAATATCAGCTCAGAGATCGTGGCGCATGCAGCGCAGCGCGGCGTTCAACTCTTGCCGCAAGTCAAGAACATCATCGCTGTGGCTTCAGGAAAAGGCGGCGTAGGTAAGAGCACCACCGCTGTTAATTTAGCCTTGGCCTTAGCCGCAGAAGGTGCCAGTGTTGGTCTGTTGGATGCCGATATCTACGGTCCTAGCCAGCCCATGATGATGGGCATCGAAGGTCGACCCGAAAGTGAAGACGGCAAGACCATGGACCCCTTAGAAAACTACGGCGTGCAAGTGATGTCGATTGGTTTTTTGGTGGACCAAGATGAAGCCATGATTTGGCGGGGGCCCATGGCTACCCAAGCGCTTGAGCAGTTGTTGCGCCAAACCAATTGGCGTGACTTGGATTATTTGATTGTCGATATGCCGCCTGGCACAGGTGATATACAACTCACATTGAGCCAACGCGTGCCCATGACTGGCGCTGTGATTGTGACGACCCCGCAAGACATTGCATTACTCGACGCCAAAAAAGGCATCAAGATGTTCGAGAAAGTGGGCGTACCAATTTTGGGATTGGTGGAAAACATGGCGGTGCACATCTGTACCCAGTGCGGCCACACGGAACATATTTTTGGTGTAGATGGCGGCAAGAAGATGGCCGCAACCTACGGCATGGATTACTTAGGTGCTTTGCCATTGAACATGCAAATTCGTTTGCAAGCCGACAGCGGCAAGCCCACCGTGGTGGCAGACCCTGAGGGGGATGTGGCGCTTATTTACAAAGCAATGGCCAGGCAAGTGGCGGTCAAGATTGCCGCCAAGGCGAAAGACTTTTCTTCTAAGTTTCCTTCTATCAAAGTCAGCAAGGATACTTAACCGAATTCAATGCTTGGGTGTTTAAGTAGGAACCGCGAATAAGCTGCTTCCCAACCCCCTGAGCAATGCTCGCTTAGTGCTTCCAAGCATGTTCCACTGATCTAAGGTCACTGTGTTGTTGATAGTCGCTCTGGTTGAGTCAAACAATGCTCTTAGTTTACTTTCCGTCATTCCAGCGAGTGCTACAGAACGCAAGTTAGACGGAGTTATTTTTACCAGCCTGTCTGTTGACATGGCATTGAGCTGGGTGGCAGAGAGTGCTGCAGATTGGGTAGCTGTTAAGTTTGTCACTTGATTTACCGTCAGCGCTGCAACTTGTGTGTTCGTAAGTGCTTTTATGGCGTCTGCCGACAAGTAAGAAACTTGGGCGGTAGTAAGAGCTGGAATTTGACTGCTAGCGGTAAACGATTTAATTTGAACCGCTTTGAGAGACTTCACCTGTGTTGAAGTCAACGAAGCAACTTGCAAACTAGGTACGGCGGCAGAATTTAATGCAGCTATTGCGTAGGTAGATAAAGATGCTGTTTGGTTCGTTGTCAGCGCTCCAAGCTGAGCTGCACTCAAAGCCTTAGCCTGCGCTTGCGTCAGAACGGATATTTGAGCGTTCGTAAGCCCTTTTATTTGCCCTGTAGAAGTTGTTGTAAAGCTACCAATGACATTGGCACTGAGGCCAGGAATCTGCGCAGTCGTTAGGGCACCTAACTGAGCGCTGGTGAGCGTGGCTGTATTCGTGGTGGTTAATTTAGTCAGCGCATTGGCTGGAATTGAACTGATCTTGGTTGAGACGGATGCCCCGCCAAATAAGGATAAAACGCGTGTAACGTCCAAGCCCATAATTTGTTTGGTCGTAAGGGCGGCGTACTGCGTACTTGTGAGCGCAGTTATTTCATCGGTAGTTAGATTGGCAAATTGCGAGGAAGTAAGCGCTTGAATTTGTGAAGTTGACAGATTCGAAATGACAGCGGTACTTAGAAGAGCAATATTGGTGGTTGAAATGGATGCCACCCCAGCGGTACTTAAAGATTGCAATTGCGCAGACGTTAAGTTGTTTATTTGTGCACTAGTCATCGCTGCAATTTGTGCAGAGCCTAGCGCTTTGATTTGACCCGTAGACAAAGCAGCCGTATTGGCGGTGGGTAACTTGTTGATTTGCAGCGCTGTCAATGCAGAAATCTGTGCCGTACTTAAAGAAGATGTTTGTACGGTCGTGAGCGCAGCGATCTGGTCAGTTGTCAAGGCACGCAAGGCAGTCGAGGTTAAACCCTGAAATTGTGAAGAAGTGATGTTTTGCAACTGCGAGGTGCTAATAGTGCTGATAGCTGCGGTGCTGAGGTTGGCAACTGCAGTGGAGCTAAGCGCCGCTATGTTTTCTGTAGTCAGCGCAGTTATTTGAACGCCAGTTAAAGCTTTAGCCTGCGTTGCATTGAGGCTGTTGATTTGCGCGGTACTCAGAGCATTGAGTTGTGCCGTTGTCAGTATGGCTACGTTAGCTGCGCTCAGCGCTGGTATTTGCGTTGTGCTCAATCCTGCTAACAAATCTATTGCAGCAGTAAGCCCGGTGATTTGCGCGGTGGTTAATGCGGAGACACCTGCTACAGAAATGCTGGCAATTTGATCCGCATTCATAGCATTCAGCTGTGTAGTACTTAGGGCCTGTATTTGCGCGCTGGTTAAGGCTGAAACTTGTGTATTGGAGAGGCTACTGATTTGGTCTGTATTGAGCGCAGCTATTACAGCAGTTGCAATAGCGGTGATGGCGGTACCGCTGAGCGCACTCAAGGATGTAGCTGTCAGGCTATTGATTTTGGTTGCACTCAGTGCGCTGACTTGTTTGGTAGTGAGTGCACTCAATTGATCGGTGCTCAGTGCGCTCAAGTCTAAAGAGGTAACTGCTGCTGAGGAAATTGCCTGAATTTGCGATGAACTCAGCGTAAAAATCCCTGCAGTGGTGAAACTGGCAACTTGTGAGGCGCTCAAGTTACTAATTTCTGCAGCGGTCAAACTGGCATATTGATCAGCAGAGAGGCTTTGCAATTGCGACGTAGTGAGCGAGCGAATTTGCGCATTGGTAAACGCTTGTATTTGCTGTGAACTCAGATTGGAAATCTGCGTGAAACTACTCAATATAGGCGTTGTGATGGATGCAATATCCGCAGTTTCAATTGCCCCGAGGTTTTCAGCAGACAGGCTATTTAATTGTTCAGATGTGAGAGATTTGACTTGGGCAGTTGTTAGTGCGGCAATTTGTCCCGAACTAAGGTAGCCCACCTGATCCAACGACAAATTCTTGATCGCTGTTGTTGTCAAAGACTTGACGAGTTCTGTACCTAGGCCTGCAATCTGGCTAGAACCCAGTCCCGCAATTTGGCTTGAACTCAGAAGTGCCACACCCGGACCACCTAGACCCGCGATTTGTGTGGAAGTTAAATTGGCTAACTGGTCTGATGTCAAAGCAGTTATCTGCGAACTGGTCAAGGCGTCAATTTGTGAGGAATTGAAATTACTGATCTGTGCAGTGCTGATGGCCACCAGCGTCGCTGTTGGAATGGCGGCAATACTGGTGCTTGTCAGCGCTTGGAGCAGGTCGGTGCTGAGGTTGTTGATTTGCGTCGATGAGAGCGCTGCAACTTGGCCGGTGGTCAATCCTTGTATTTGTGCGGAAGAGAGGTGGTTAATTTCATCCGTTGTCAGCGCCGACAGGGCAGTAGTGGAGATAACGGCAACTTGTTTATTGGTCAATCCAAGCGAGCTCAGGGCAAATAAGGTGGAGACCTGTTGTGTGCTGAGTGCAGCAAGTTGGCTCGAACTCAGTGACTGAATTTGTGTATTGCTGGCGGCTAAAGTTTGTAAATCTGCCACCTCAATATTGGCTATTTGCGTTGTTGTGAGCGCCGATAACTGCGCTGTGGTCATGGCTTGGAATTGAGAAGTTGTGAGGGCGGCGATCTGCAACGGCGTCAAACTTATAACTTGCTGGCTAGTGAGGGCGGCAATTTGTGTTGACGTCAAACTGGTTAATTGGTCTGTTTTTAATGCCCCAACTTGTGTTTGCGACAAGCTACTAATTTGCAGAGTTGACAGTGTCGGAATTTGGCTGGTTTTAAATTCTTGTAGTGCCAAAGTAGTAAGGGCGGCTAATTGGGCGGTTCCTAAAAAAGGTAATTGGTCTGTACTGAGGGCGCCGATAGAGCCTGTCGGAAGCGCCCCGAGTTGAACAGTGGTCAACCCAGGAATGGACTCCGGTTGAATGAGTGCTAGCTGCGCAGTTGTCAGAGACGCAATCGTGGCCGTACTGAGTGCTTTAATGCCATCCGAGTTGAGGGTCGCAATGTCGGTGGAAACATCAGGCAAGGTTGTGCTGTACGCAACAGAAGCGCTAGAACTGCTAACCGAAGTTACTGAAGAATTTTGCATTTTGGGCTACCCTTAAATAAATCTACCCCCAGGTAAGCAACAAAGATGCCAGTTGTAATTCGTCTGTTTACCGACAGGTTTTTTATAAGTAGTAACTTATGAAAATTAATTTCAATAGTAACTAAATAGTAATCAATTGACTTATATCAAATTATTCCTTTTGCTTCAGCTGCGAAGAGGGCTTAGATTGGAAATAGCTAGGGACTATGAAAACGAAATTGGCGGACGTCTATTTCCCCAAAACAAAGTTTGCTCCCGTTACCATTGATTCATGACTTCACGCCCCAGTTTGCAAGTAGCCGTCATCATGCGCCGCGAGCGTGTTCCGGGGGCTATGGGTCGTTGGCAGACTTGGCGTTGGGTCTTGCATGACGTGGTGG
>JAGWXI010000011.1 GCA_018969975.1 Burkholderiales bacterium | reverse complement strand
GAAGGTTCGCAACAAGCGCGAACGCGCTCTTTGGTCGATGCCTTAGATTTAGACGTCGACAACCTGGATGTGTTTCGGGTGGAATGTTTCGACATTTCGCACACGGCGGGTGAGTCGACCCAAGCATCTTGTGTGGTGTTCCACCACCACAAAATGCAAAGCAGTGAATACCGCCGCTACAACATCGACGGCATCACACCAGGGGATGACTATGCCGCCATGCGCCAAGTGCTGGAGCGCCGTTACAGCAAACTTGCTGAAGCGGTGCGCGCAGGAGAAGGTAAGTTACCCGACTTGGTGTTGATTGACGGAGGCAAAGGCCAAGTCTCTATGGCACGCGAAGTGTTTGAAGCGCTTGGGTTGGATGTATCGCGGATTGTGGGTGTAGAAAAAGGCGAAGGCCGTAAGGTGGGACTAGAGGAGTTGGTCTTTGCCGATGGCCGTGAAAAAGTCTACTTAGGTCGTGATTCGGCGGCGCTCATGTTGATTGCTCAGATTCGCGACGAGGCGCATCGCTTTGCGATTACCGGAATGCGTGCGGCGCGTGCCAAGGTGCGTGTTGGCGGAAGCACCTTAGAAGAGATTGCTGGCATAGGATCTAAGAAGCGCGCCAAGTTGCTACAACGTTTTGGCGGTGCGCGTGGCGTAGCGCAAGCAAGTGTGCAAGACCTTTGCAGTGTGGAAGGTATTTCTTTAGAACTTGCGCAAACTATTTACCAAGCTTTGCGCTAGGCTTGGGCTTAACGATTTCTAGCAAGCGATCTAGCCCGCCTTTTTGTATAGACACCATGGCTTGTTCGCGAACCTTTGGCTTAGCGTGGTAAGCCACAGAGAGTCCTGCAACGCCCATCATTAACAAGTCATTTGCGCCGTCTCCCATGGCAATACTTTGTTTAGGTGAGATGCCCAACTCAGCACAAGTTTCAAGAAGTTTTTTTCGCTTCTCTGCACCATCGCAAATATCACCCCAAGGCTGATCCACTAACCGACCTGTGAGGTGTCCATCTGCAATTTGAAGAACATTGCTGCGGGTGAAGTCAATGTTGAGCATGTGCCCTACACGGTCCGCAAAAAAAGTAAAACCACCACTGACTAGCAATACTTTCATGCCGTGTTGCTTACATGTGTCTACCAATTCTTTAGCACCAGGGTTCAACCGCAAGCGCTTGGTAAAAACATTGTCCAAGGCTTCTTGGGGCACGCCTTTGAGCAAGGCAACGCGTTTGCGCAAACTGTCTTTGAAATCTGTGATTTCACCTCGCATGGCGGCCTCCGTAATGGCGCTGACTTCTGCTTTGCGTCCAGCCGCATCGGCTATTTCATCAATACATTCGATATTGATCAGGGTCGAATCCATATCAAATGCGATGAGTTTGAAATCGTGCAATGTAAGCGGCGATGCAATGCCTTGAATAAAAAGACCTGGGGCAAATTCTTGTTGTGCCATGAGATGTGTAAAAGTAATGAATGACCGAGATTATCTAGGTCAGAGAAGTTGCAGTTGTTGATTTAGATGGGGTAATAGGCTTCCCCAAAGCTCGCAAAATATCTTGCACCATTTTGGCTCTGGCCATGGGCTCTGGAAGCTCACGCTCAATGCGAAGTCTGTCATTGCCCGCTAACTTGATGTGTTTGTTTTTTTGCACCAACTCGATGATGCGCATGGCATCAAACGGCGGATTGGGTTTGAAACTGATGATGGTCACATGGGGTGTGGCATCGACCTTGGTCACGCCATAGTCACGGGCTTTGACGCGTAAGCGATGTACATCGATCAGCGTTTGGGCTTGTGCCGGCAGTTTTCCAAACCGGTCTACCAATTCTTCAAGTAAACCATCAATTTGTTCAGATGTTTTGGCAATAGCTAATTTTTTGTAGAAAGACAGTCTTAAATGCACGTCGCCGCAATAGTCGTTGGGTAGAAGAGCTGGTGCATGGAGATTCACCTCTGTTGTCGCGCTAAGCGGGCTTAGTAGGTCTGGTTCTTCACCGTTCTTCAATGCCCGAACCGCTTCGCTCAACATCTCGTTGTAGAGCTGAAAACCAACCTCCAGCATATTGCCGCTTTGGCTCTCGCCCAAAACTTCGCCAGCACCTCGAATCTCAAGGTCGTGCATGGCCAAGTAAAAACCAGAGCCCAACTCTTCCATTTGCTGAATAGCGTCCAGTCTTTGCGTGGCTTGTTTGGTGAGCGATTCCATGTCGGGCACCATCAAATAAGCATAGGCTTGGTGGTGGCTGCGTCCAACGCGGCCGCGTAATTGATGGAGTTGGGCCAAACCAAATTTGTCAGCGCGACTCATGATGATGGTGTTGGCTGTTGGGACGTCAATGCCTGTTTCAATAATGGTCGAGCAAAGTAAAACGTTGTAGCGTTGCGCCACGAATTCACGCATCACACGTTCGAGTTCACGTTCAGGCATTTGTCCATGCGCGATGGCGATACGGGCCTCAGGCAGGAGTTCTTCTAGGCGTGCGCGACGGTTTTCGATGGTGTCGACTTCGTTGTGTAAAAAATAACACTGACCACCACGCTTGAGTTCACGCAATACAGCTTCGCGGATGACACCATTACCTTCAGAGCGGACAAAAGTTTTAATGGCAAGTCGTCTTTGTGGAGCAGTTGCGATGACGCTGAGGTCACGCAGGCCTTCCAGAGCCATACCCAAAGTTCTCGGAATAGGGGTTGCGGTGAGAGTTAATACGTCTACCTCCGCCCGCATGGCTTTCATCGCTTCTTTGTGGCGCACACCAAATCGATGTTCTTCGTCGATGATCAAAAGCCCTAAGTCTTTGAACTTGACGCTCTCGCTCAAAAGTTTGTGTGTGCCCACCACAATATCGATCTGGCCTTGCGCCAATCCTTTGGCGGCCAGGGTGATTTCCTTGGCAGAGCGAAAGCGACTCATTTCAGCAATTTTGATGGGCCATTTACTAAAGCGGTCGCTCAGGGTTTGAAAATGTTGTTCAGCAAGCAAGGTGGTGGGCGCTAATAAAGCCACTTGTTTTCCACCAGTAACTGCAACAAAAGCAGCTCGCAATGCCACCTCGGTTTTGCCAAAACCCACGTCGCCGCAGACCAACCGGTCCATCGGACGTGGGCTGATCATGTCTTGAATCACCGCATGAATGGCAGCACGCTGGTCTGCAGTTTCTTCAAATCCAAAATCATTGGCGAAGGTCTCGTAATCCTGCGGCGAATAGCGAAACGGGTGTCCGACCCGAGCAGCACGACGCGCATAAATGTTGAGCAATTCGGCAGCGGCGTCACGCACTTGTTCCGCAGCGCGGCGTTTAGCTTTATCCCATTGGGCAGAGCCCAATTTGTGCAATGGAGCTTCGTCTGCGCCCACCCCGGTGTAGCGCCCGATTAAATGCAACTGGCTAACGGGCACATATAAAACTGCTTGATCGGCGTATTCGAGGTGTAAGAACTCTTGTAAAACAGGCAGACCTTCAACGGTTTTTTCACCCAAATCCATGTTGATCAGGCCACGGTAGCGCCCTATGCCATGGGCGTTATGCACTACTGGGTCGCCGACATTGAGTTCGGATAAATCTTTGATGAGGGCTTCAACATCACTAACTTGTTCTTGTTTTTTTCTTCTGCGCGCGGCAGGAGCAACCGCAAACAATTCAGTTTCAGTGATGAAGTCGATACCAGCTTCTAACCAGCTAAAGCCCATTTGTAGTTGGGAAGTAGCAATACCTATTTTTGTTTGTGATTTTTCAAAGTCTTGTAGTGAATCAAAAACAACAGGATTGAGTTCGCTGGCACGTAAAAAATCTAAAAGACTTTCGCGTCGCCCATCGCTTTCAGCCAAAATCAATAACCGCTGAGCGGTGTTCTTGGCATACAACTCCAAGCGCTCGAGCGGATCATTTGCGCCGCGCACCACCATTAAATCTGGAAGGGACTGGGTAACTGAGGACTCAGCTTGTGCAGCGTTATAGGGACGCAATGCAAGTTGCGCGTATTGGTTAGCCTTGGAAAAAAATTGTTCTGCGCTTAGAAACAAACTACTTGGCGATAGCGCTGGTCTCTCGGAGTCACCTTGAACTAAGCGGTAACGCTCTTGCGTGTCTTGCCAAAAGCGCTGAAAAATAGGCTCTAGTTCACCATGCAGCACCACGACAGCGGATGGGCTGAGGTAATTGAAGACAGTCGCGGTTTCTTCAAAGAACAGGGGAAGGTAATACTCAATTCCTGCTGTTGCGATACCGTTGCCGATGTCTTTGTAGATTCGACTTTTCGTCGGATCACCTTCTAGCAGTTCACGCCAACGCTTACGAAATAGCGCGCGCGCATCTTGGTCCATGGGGAACTCGCGTCCAGGGAGCAGTCGGACTTCAGGAACAGGGTACAAGCTGCGCTGGCTATCGGGGTCGAAGGTGCGGATGGAATCTATTTCGTTGTCAAATAAATCGACGCGGTAGGGAACTAAAGAGCCCATCGGGAACAAATCAATCAAGCCACCGCGTACCGCGTATTCGCCTGGGCTGACAACTTGGGTGACATGGCTGTAGCCAGCCAAACTGAGTTGTTCTTTGAGCTTGCCCTCGTTGAGTGTTTGCTTTACTTTGAATGCAAATGTGTATCCGGCTAAAAAAGATGGTGGTGCCAGTCGGTAGAGCGCAGTGCTCGCTGGAATCAAAATGACATCTGCATCACCCTGCGAAATACGCCACAGAGTCGCTAACCTTTCGCTAATTAAATCTTGGTGGGGCGAAAAACTGTCGTAAGGGAGGGTCTCCCAATCGGGAAACAGCACACAACGCACTTGTGGCGCAAAGAAAGTTATTTCATCTTGCAAGCGGTGTGCATCAGCAGCATCTGCCGTAACGATGGCGACTTGGATATTTTGGGATTTCTGTTGTGCCCCTAGTTTGGCAAGCAACAGCGCATCGGCTGAACCAACAGGACGATCAATGGCAAAACGTTTACCGGTACTTAAAGAAGGCAGGTGCATTGGGTTGATTCTAGAATGACGATATGTCTGACCCTACAACTGCAGCGCATTTCATGTATGCATTGATACCTTGCGCTGGTAGTGGATCGCGTGCAGGTAGTTCCGAACCAAAGCAGTACCGCGCGCTTTACGGTTTACCTATGGTGATCCACACCTTGCGTGCATTCCATGCAGTGAAACGTATCAAGCAAGTCTTGGTTGTGGTGGCGCCTAGGGATAAGGTTATGCAGGGTTTGATTGAAAAATTTGCATTGACGCAGGTTGAAGTTGCTGAAGTCGGTGGGGCCCAACGCTGCGATACGGTATTAGCTGGCTTGAACACCTTACTCGCGAGTGGGGCCAATTCAGATGACTGGGTGTTAGTCCATGACGCTGCACGTTGTTTGATCACGCCACAGCAAATCAATAGCTTGATTGACGCCATGGCACAAGAAGCTGTTGGCGGGCTTTTGGCGCAACCTTTGGCAGATACATTGAAGTCTGCTGATCAAAATCGTGTAGCCACCACATTGAGTCGAGTGGATAAATGGCTTGCACAAACACCACAAATGTTTCGCATCGGAACACTCAAGCTTGCTATTGAAAAAGCTGGTTCGGCTGTTACAGATGAATCTTCAGCCATAGAGTTGTTGGGTTTGCATCCATTGTTAGTGGCTTGTGACAGCCATAATTTCAAAGTTACCTACCCGCAAGACTTTGCTTTAGCAGAGGCTATTTTGCACATGAGAAACAACCCATTGCATGGAAAACATTAAATTTCGGATTGGTGAAGGCTGGGATTCACACGCGTTAGTTACTGGGCGTGATTTGGTCATCGGGGGGGTGCAGATCCCACATACGCACGGTCTTTTGGGGCATTCTGATGCTGATGTTTTACTTCACGCAATTACTGATGCGTTGCTAGGCGCTGCTGCACTAGGCGATATTGGTGGGCACTTTCCCGATACCGATACCGCATTCAAGGATGCTGACTCTTGGTTTCTTTTGCAAAAAGTAGGGCGATTGCTTGCAACCAAAGGATTTCAAATTAGCAATATTGATGCAACAGTAATTGCACAGGCTCCCAAATTAGCGCAATTTCTTCCAGCCATGTGTAACAGGATCGCTAGCGCTTTGGAGATAAGCCTCCAACAAATTAATGTAAAAGCCAAAACTGCTGAAAAAATGGGGCCAGTAGGAGAAGGTTTAAGTATGGAAGCAAGGGCTGTCGTATTGATCTATTGACTTTTTTGATGCAATGCGGTGAGCCCATCGACTATTTCGCGTACCAAGCGTTTTTGCTCGCACGCTAGCAACAAATATTTAACTACCAATTGCTGATCCACCAGATTGATTTTTTCCTCGGCAATATTTTTGTCTAAGGACTTGGAAGGCGGTGTTCCAAAAAGCAAACCTTCTGGGGAAATTTTGAGCCACTTACACAAGATAAGTAACTTATCTTGCTTGGGAACTGAAACCCCCATTAGCCAGTTACGTGCAGCGTGGGAAGTGATGCCCTCACCCCAGTACCGTAAATTAAATTCGTTGGCAACGACTGTGGCTGATGGGCGTATGCCCGCTTCTTTTAGGGCGGAACGAAAACGGTCTGCGAACTTAGAAGTTTCTTTAGTTGGGGATGTGCGTTTCATTCCGCAAAGTTAACATTAGTTTTACATAATAAATTGATTATAAGTTAAAAACATTATTAGTGTATCTATTAATCACTGCGCAGCCCAGCCGCCGTCCATATTCCACGCCACTCCGCGAACATTGTCTGCAGCCTTGGAGCACATAAAAACTGCCAAAGCACCAAGTTCTTCTGGCGTGGTGAATTGCATGGAAGGTTCTTTTTCGCCGAGTAATTGCTTGATCGCTTCTTGGTTGGATAGGTTTAAAAGTTTTGCTTTTGCATCCACTTGGGCTTGAACCAATGGCGTGAGCACCCATCCGGGGCATATCGCATTACACGTGACACCAGTTGCCGCATTTTCTAGTGCAGTTACTTTGGTTAAACCAACAATGCCGTGTTTGGCTGCTACATAGGCTGACTTTTGGACTGATGCAACCAAGCCATGAACCGATGCAATATTGATGATGCGCCCCCAGTTTTTTTTCTGCATGGAGGGAAGCGCTAAGCGGGTGGTGTGGAATGCACTGCTGAGATTAATAGCGATGATGGCATCCCACTTGTCGACAGGAAAGTCCTCAACCGCAGCAACATGTTGGATACCCGCGTTATTGACCAAAATGTCTATGCCGCCAAACTGCGCTTTGGCAAACTCCATCATTTCTTCAATATCCTGCGCCTTACTCACGTCAGCCGCATGGTGTACCGCTTTTACCTTGCAGGCCTCTATTTCAGCCTTGGGTTTTGCTACATCCCCAAAGCCATTCATCACAATATTGGCACCTTCTTTAGCCAGTGCTATGGCGATACCTAATCCGATCCCACTGGTTGAACCCGTGACTAAAGCGGTTTTTCCTGCAAGTTGTAATTGAGACATTTTTAGAACCCTTTTTCAAAAAAATAAAAAACTTGTGACATTATGAGGTTTTGGAATTAAAACGCTTGGAATGGACGACGTACTACAAAAAGCTAGGGCTTTTGCGCAACCGTTATTAGAGGGCAGTACCTTTGACAGCGGAGAGGACGTGCTTGCGCATACCGATGCAATGGTCCATATGCTTGCCGAAATGGGGGATTCGCAAGATATGCAGGCCGCTTGTTATTTGGTCTATGCCTGCGACCATCTTGCTAAGCCTGAAGATGTCATTGGCAAAGCATTTGGTGCAAGCTTTGCAGCGCTTGCGATAGAGACATCACGGTTGATTCGAATTCAAAGACAGGCAAGGCTCTCAGTTACCGAGGAATCTAAGCCAGAACTCGGCGTCGAGAACGTACGCAAAATGCTGCTCGCTTTTTCACGCGATTTACGTGTAGTGATGTTGCGTTTGGCATCCAGACTGCAAACCTTGCGCCATTATTCGGTGGTAAAAACGCCATTGCCCAGTGGCTTGGCACAAGAGTCTTTGCAGGTCTTCGCTCCATTGGCCAACCGCTTAGGTATTTGGCAAATCAAATGGGAGTTAGAAGACCTGTCTTTTAGGTTCACTGAGCCCGACACATACCGACAGGTTGCACAATGGTTAGACGAAAAAAGAACAGAGCGCGAGAGTTACATCGCTACCACCTGCGCATCCATTGTGCAAGGACTAAAAGCCCAGGGGATAGAAGCAAAAGTCTATGGGCGGCCCAAACACATCTACAGCATTGTTAAAAAAATGCGTGATAAAGGAATTGGGTTCGAAAGAGTACTGGATATTCGGGCATTTCGTATCTTGGTTGACTCAATTCCGAGTTGTTATGCCGCACTGAGTTGGGTACACAGCCAATACATACCAATGGTCGAAGAATTCAATGATTACATTGCACGTCCTAAACCCAACGGCTACCAGTCATTGCACACCGTAGTGTGTGATTTTCAAAACAAAGCCATAGAGATTCAAATCAGAACGCAAAGCATGCACGACCATGCCGAGCATGGTGTTGCGGCGCATTGGGCCTATAAAGAGGCCGGTAAAAAAGGATATTCGGGTGTGTCTGCAACCGGTGCCTATGACGCCAAGATTGCCGTGCTGCGCCAATTGCTTGCGTGGGAGCGCGAGATGGCCTCAGCCAACGCGCAAACGAGCGACAAACAATCCAAAGACCAAAAAGATGCACAGATTGCACCTGATCGAATTTATGTGCTGACACCAGAGGCAGCCGTAGTGGAGCTGCCAGAAGGTGCAACACCGATTGATTTCGCCTACACCCTGCACACCAATTTAGGACATCGCTGCCGCGGCGCGCACATCGATGGTGTCATGGTGCCCCTGAACACCGTTTTAAAAAACGGACAAACTGTTGCCATCACCGCCTTGAAAGAAGGCGGACCGTCGAGGGACTGGCTCAACCCCGAGTTAGGCTTTTTAGTCAGTGCCAGAGCGCGGGCAAAAGTGCGTGCTTGGTTCAACGCACAGGTTTTACAAGAAACTGTGGCAAAAGGCCGCGAGGCAGTCGAAAAAATATTACAACGGGAAGGTAAATCCAGTACCAATTTAGAAGAGCTTTCAGGTCATCTTGGATTTAAATCCTCCGATGCCTTGTTTGAAGCAGTTGGCAAGGAGGAGTTTTCGCAGCGGGCGATTGAGCAATTTCTAAGACCCCATAGCGCTGCAAACGTTACCCCTGACGATTACATACTCCTCAAAAAATCAAAACCTTCCAAGCCTTCAGAAAACGGAGGTGTATTGGTGGTGGGAATCGATTCTTTGATGACGCAATTGGCAAAGTGCTGCAAGCCAGCACCGCCCGATGAGATCAAAGGATTTGTCACGCGCGGCAAAGGCGTGAGCATCCACCGAGAGGATTGCTCCAACTTTGCACAAATTGAGCGAAAAAACCCAGACCGAGTTATCGAAGTGGCTTGGGGCCATGCCAAAGCAAGCCAGCCCCTGGCTTACCAAGTGGATGTGTCGATCGAAGCATTTGATAGACAAGGCTTACTGCGAGACATTTCAGAAGTATTTGCCAAAGAAAAAATGAATGTAGTTGGCGTACAAACGCAGTCGATCAAAGAAGTGGCTTGGATGACTTTCACGGTTGAAGTGTTCGAT
This sequence comes from Burkholderiales bacterium, assembly GCA_018969975.1. Lineage (GTDB taxonomy): Bacteria > Pseudomonadota > Gammaproteobacteria > Burkholderiales > Burkholderiaceae_C > Limnohabitans. Next base: position 35,500 of record JAGWXI010000011.1, on the reverse strand, counting down.
GCGCGCAAACTCAACAAAGTTTTGGGTCTCATAGGTGATATCAAAGGTGTTCGCAACGCCAGACGACGTTAGAGTCTGATACACTTCGCGCTTCGGAAATTTAGGCGCGTAGCTCAGCTGGTTAGAGCACCACCTTGACATGGTGGGGGTCGTTGGTTCGAGTCCAATCGCGCCTACCAAATTTTCTTGGTTTTTGCAGTTAGTAGTCAATAACCAATTCCCTCGGTATCAAAAAAGTTTCATGAGCGAAACCACTTATCACCATGGGGCCACCGATAAGGTCAAACCCTTTCAGGGCATGTTGGTTGTGGCTATGGAGCAGGCTGTCGCTGCGCCTTATTGTTCTAGTCGGCTGGCAGATGCCGGCGCGCGCGTGATCAAAATTGAGCGACCCGAAGGCGATTTTGCAAGGGGTTACGACAGACACGTGCATGGCGAGTCGTCCTACTTTGTCTGGATAAACCGGGGCAAAGAATCCATTGCACTGGACCTCAAAAAACCTGAGGATCTCTCCGTCTTAAAAAAGATGATCGCCAGCGCTGATGTATTTCTACAAAACTTGGCACCTGGTGCAGCGCAACGGCTTGGGCTGGGTTCAGACGTCTTACGAGAACAACATCCTAGGCTGATTACCTGCGATATCAGTGGCTATGGCGAACATGGCAGCTACCAAAAGATGAAAGCCTATGACCTATTGGTACAAGCTGAGTCAGGTTTGATTGCAGTCAGCGGCGCCCCGGGAGAATGGGGACGTATCGGTGTCTCTCTGTGCGACATCACGGCGGGGATGAATGCGCTAATTGGTATTGGGCAAGCTTTGTTACAGCGCAACCTCACCGGCCGCGGTAGCGGTGTGCGCGTATCCCTGTTCGATTCAGCCGCGGAATTGATGAGCGTGCCATATTTACAGGGACGATACGGGGGGCAGGCACCTGAGCGAGTGGGTTTGAAGCATCCCTCCATCACGCCATACGGGGTATTTGTTTGTGGCGATGGTCGGGAGTTGGTCATATCGATTCAAAACGAACGCGAATGGCAAGGCTTTTGTCAAAACGTTTTGCTGCGACCTGATTTGCTTGATGATCCTCGTTGCATCGATAACGCTGCCCGTTGTACACATCGTGAATTCGTGGACGGTTTGATCGCCGAGGTCTTCGCTGCACTCGACAGCACACAAGTCACCCACCGCTTGACCTTGGCGCAGACAGCCTATGGCCAAGTGAATTCAGTTGACGATTTGATAGCGCATCCGCAATTGAGAACCCGAGATATGCCCGTGGGCGATCAAGCGGCAAAGGTGCCAGCCTTGCCTTGGCAGGTGGAGTGGGAGGACGCATCCTTTCCCCCCGCACCAGCTATCGACGCGCATGGGCCTGCCTTACGAATGGAATTCGCCGATTCGGATCTACCACCTGTTTCTAAACCTAACTGAAGGAAATGGAGAAATACATGACTACACCAGTCACTTACGTCAAACGCTTGGGCATATTGCGATGCAAGGATGGCATGAGCCATCATGATTTCAAGGAGCACTGGCTACAGCGCCATGCCGCACTGTGCGTCAAGTTACCCAAACTGCGTCGCTACTCTGTCAATTTGGTGGATCGCGCGCGCTTCCCCCATTTTGATTACGACGGATTTTCAGAGTTATGGTTTGACTCGGAGGCAGATTTGACCCATGCGTTGTCAAGCCCTGAGGGTAAGACTTTGCTGGCTGATCTACCCAACTTTGCCAAAGATGTCTCGCCCATCATTTCAGTAGAACACCAGATGCTTTGGCCTTAAGAGGGAAATACATGTCAATTCTTAAAAACAAAATTGCCATCATCACAGGCGCTGGCGCTGGTTTTGGCGAGGGCATTGCACGCTTGTTCGTCAAGGAAGGTGCCCGTTTACTCATCGCAGATTTAGATGCTGATCGAGCCCAATCTGTGGCAGCGAGTTTAGGACCTGCAGCGATCGCCATTGCATGCGATGTATCAATAGGGCACGAAGTGCAAAAGGCGGTGGATGTCTGTGTGCAACGCCTCGGCGTACCGCACATTGTTGTGAATAACGCTGGTACCACACACCGTAACCAGCCCATGTTGGATGTGGATGAAGCTACCTTTGATCGGGTCTTCAATGTCAACGTCAAATCCATCTTCCATATGACTAAGGCAGTCGTTCCTTTGATGCGTCAACAAGGTCAAGGGTCCATCATCAACATCGGATCGACTGCTGGACTTCGCCCTCGACCTGGCTTGACTTGGTACAACGCCTCCAAAGGCGCAGTCAATTTAATGTCTAAATCAATGGCTGCTGAACTCGGACCCGACGGGATTCGCGTCAATGCCATTTGTCCTGTGATGGGAGCCACTGGCTTGATCGAGCAGTTTCTTGGTACGGCCGACACCCCTGAGGCGCGCGCACGAATCACTGCTGGAATTCCTCTGGGTCGCATGTCCACACCAGAGGATGTGGCGCAGGCAGCCTTGTATTTGGCAAGCGATGCTGCAGCCTTTATCACTGGGGTTGAACTTCCTGTCGACGGTGGCCGCACGATTTAACAAGTAAGCGGGCATTCCCCATGTTGGATTCAGAGCGACGGGTTCTTTTTGGATGCCTCGAGACTTTGGCGCCTCGTCAATATTTGCAAGCCGGCCCTGTTTCATTGATTCGACAAGGAACGCGTTGGGGGCCGATCTGTGTCCATGGCCATGAGGTATGGCATGGTGTTGAATTTTTGTTACGCGACACGGGATGGGGAACCCCTGCTACTGTGCTCGACTCAGAACAACTGCTTACTGACGAAAAGGGGTTCGAGCTGCAGGTGCAGGCGCACATACCTTGTTTGGCTCAAGACGTTATTGGCTCTTGGGATTCGCAGGCCCGTCTTCTTTTGGAGATTCGAGTGCGGGGTAATGCGCTGGGAGGTTTAGAGTTTTCAGTTCAGGCAACGCCAACCCACGATACTTTGGTCAATCGTTGTGGTTGGGTAGTGATGCATCCACTCACAGCTGCTGGCTGTGCAGTTCAAGTCAGTCATGCCGATGGACGAATTTCGCAATCCCAGTTGCCCCAAGAAGTGCCAGCATGGCCGCCCTTTACTGCCATGAAGGGTATCAGCCATGAATACGCACCCGGTTACTGGGCGAAGGCGGAGTTCTCAGGTGAAGACTACGAACTTGAGGACCAGCGTAACAACGCGGACGCCTCCTTCAAGACTTACAGCAGATCGAATGCCATGCCTAGACCCTTTTTGCTACGCCAGCAACAATCGTGGCGTCGGGAACTCTCTCTGCATTTGGCTGATATTGCACCCGCCAACCCAAGTCCGACGTTGAAGGTTGATGAAAAATTGGAAACCCCATGTTCAAAGACTACAACCGAGGGATTCTTGCGATTGGGTTTAGCCATTACAGCGCCGATCCAGCACCCTGTAGAGCCAGTTTTTTTGACTAAGTTGTCGCGGTGGCAGCCTGATTTTTTACATCTCACGCTTTGGCCGTCCATCACAGTCGATGACGTGGATTGGTCACAGGTGCGACTAATGCTAGATGCGGCCAAGTCAAGCCTGCGTATTGATATTTGTGCGCGCGATCAGAGCCAACCAGAATGGAGCGGTGACGATACGAATTTTGCCCAAGCAATGGCACAGGCGATGGCTCAGGCGGGTGTAGTACCTCATGAGGTGGCATCCTTGCCTTGTGGTGAACGCGCTGCACAATTTTTGCGTTCCTTATTCCCATCTTCCGCCATCGGTGGCGGGACGCCCCATTTTTTTGCCCAATTGAATCGACTCGACAGAAGCGGCGGGGAAGATTTCATGGCATTCACGGTTTGCCCCATAGTGCACAGTGCCGAAGACGCTTCTGTAATGCAGGGACTGCAATCTTTGCCATCCATGCTAGAGACTGCTAGGCGCAGACACCCGGGACCACAATGGCATCTTGGCCCGAGTGGGTTGGCAGCACGAGCCAGCCCTTTAGGCAGACAAGCTACGAGTGACGGGAGCAAGCGAATACCGCTGGCCTCGGTCGATCCGCGTAGCCAAGGAATATTTGGTGCGGCGTGGCTACTGGGACACATGGCTGGTGCAACACAGGCCGGGGTCAACGCATTAACGTTGCCAGCGCTAACAGTTCGTCAGAGTTCTGAGGGGCATGCGCAGGGCGCGCGTTGGGTTTCACCCACCGAGGCCATGATGGAAGTTTGTTTGCCGTGGCGGGGCGTTCAAGCCATGGCACTTGAGCCGAAGCATCAACCTGGGTCCAATTTGTTATTTACCCCAATGGCAGCAGTTATGGGATTTGCGTCGACTAGGAGGCAAATTTTGCTTGCAAACCTCACCGAGCAATGCCAAACACTACACTGGCACCATGCTGGCCAATGGGCTAGTTTGGATGCTCAGAGCTGGTTACGCTATGAAGCATTGCCCCATTGCAGTCCTTGGGCCGACAGAGGCGCTTGCACTGCACAACTCGAGTTGCAACCTTACGCTTTGGCTCGGGTTGATTTGTCAAGCTAGACCGAAAAAATAATATGTTGCCTGATATAGACACCCTGGCTTTGTTTGTTCGCGCTGCAGAATTGCGTAGCTTGACGAAAGCGGCCGAAGCTTCTCACATGGGGCTGGCCGCTGCGAGCAGGCGCATGGCTTTGTTGGAGCACCGGTTTCGTACCACCTTGTTAGAGCGATCTTCGCGCGGCGTGGAGTTGACCCCAGCTGGCATTGCCTTGTTGCCGCGAGCTCGGGCTTTGTTGGTGGAACTCAATCTGATGCAGGCTGAAATGAGCGACCATGCCAATGGACGCAAAGGCGCTTTGCGCTTGCTGGCCAACACCTCGGTCATCACAGATACCTTGCCTAATGACTTGGCTGCATTTGCGCACCACAACCCGGATGTCAAAGTCATTGTCCAAGAGCGATGGAGCGAAGAGATTGTTCGTGAACTTCAAGCTGCTGAGGCTGACGTTGGAATTGTGGTCGAAGGCACTCCAGTTGAAGGTTTGGAGACGCAACCCTACTGTCAAGACAGACTGGCCGTGGTGATGCCTCTTGACCATCCCTTGGCTGCATTTGAGATGCTGAAATTCAGCGATGTCCTAGACGATGAGTTGATCACTTTGGAGGGCGGTTCCTCGATGATGCGGTTACTTGCGGCACAGGCGGTGATTGCCCAAAAAACATTGCAGTCGCGCGTCCAAGTACGAAGTTTTGAAGCAGTATGTCATATGGTCGAAGCTGGTCTAGGCATGGGGCTTTTACCGGAACAAGCCGCACGGGTGCTGGCTAAAGGACTGGACTTGGCAGTTCGACCCTTTAGTGACGACTGGGCAGTTAGACGCATGCTGCTTTGCACCCGCAAAGACAGAGCCAGTTTGTTGTCTGTCAGCAAACTGATTGCGTTTTTATGCCAGCGAGGCCATTTGCCTGAAGAAGAGCCACTCCACCAAGAAAGTAAATCATGATGCAACAACCCCTTCAAGGCATGCTGGTGGTATCGCTGGAGCATGCTGTGGCTGCTCCTTATTGTTCTAGCCGACTTGCGCAGGCAGGAGCTCGCGTTATCAAGGTCGAACGACCTGAGGGAGACTTCGCTCGGGACTATGACCGAGAGGTGTATGGCGAGTCTTCCTATTTTGTTTGGATCAACCAAGGCAAAGAATCCCTAGCACTGGACTTGCGAGAGTCGGCCGACATGGAGCAAATGATGGACTTGCTGGCACAGGCTGATGTTTTTATACAAAACCTAGCGCCAGGGTCGGCCCAACGACTGGGCTTGGGTTCAGATTCATTGCGCGTTACCTTTCCTCGATTGGTCACCTGTGACATCAGCGGTTATGGTGAGACAGGGCCCATGCATGATCTCAAGGCCTACGATTTGTTGGTGCAAGCCGAGAGCGGATTGGTTTCGGTCAATGGCGCACCGGGTCCTTGGGGCCGCATAGGTGTATCGATTTGTGACATCACGGCGGGTATGAATGCCGCTCAAGGTATTTTGGAAGCGCTGCTGTTGCGGGAGCGAACCGGACAAGGCAGTGCCTTGAAAGTGTCCTTGTTTGATGCAGCCGCTGAACTCATGGCTGTGCCCTATTTGCAGGCCCGTTATGGTCATGCTGCACCAGCGCGCGGTGGACTAAAACACCCCAGCATTGCCGCCTACGGCGCTTTCACTTGTAGTGATGGACGCGAATTGGTGTTAGCTGTTCAAAATGACCGAGAGTGGCGAGCCTTTTGTGAACATGTCTTGCAGCAGCCAGAACTGATTACAGATGTTCGTTTTGCTACCAGTGCATCGCGCGGTACACATAGCAATCAAATTGATGACATGATTCAGGCGGTGATCGGCGCTCTGACTTGGGGAGAGGTGACTGACCGTTTGACCGAGGCGCAAACACCATTTGGAACCATCAATTCCGTTATGGATTTGATTCACCACCCGCAGTTGCGAACACATCAAGTTATGGTGCGCGGTCGGCCTGTGGAGATGCCCGCTCCCGCTTGCCGAACGACTTGGCAGATATTTGGCGCTTTGGGTAGTGCGCCAGCAGTGAACGAGCACGGTCAACTAGACAGCATCAAATTGAAAAAAGCCCACTTGTCTTGACAACAGGTGGGCTTAGGGTTGTGGGTTGCGCTGAACTTAGTTTGGCGAGTATCCGTCGATCACCACCATGCGCGAGTTAGCGGACAACTGGCGAAGCCTTCTAGCAGGTGCGTACTCGGGAGAGTTGAGCCAGGCTTGGGCTTGGCTTCTATCTGGGAACTCGAGAATGACCAATCGACGAGGATGCCAGTCGCCTTCTAGGTTGTTGACTTCGCTACTGCGAGCAAGGATTTTTCCGCCATAGGCTGCCACCGTGGCCGGTGACAAGAGCTTGTATTCCTCGAAGCGGTGGGGATCCGTGATCTCCATGTCGTTGATGATGTAAGCAGGCACGCAAGCTTTCCTTGGCAATTACTTGGTTGCTGGCTGTTGTCGGATCTCAATTCCCAGCGTCTTTTCCTGAAGAAACATCAGGGCAGCTGTGTCACGATCACCTAGTCCCATTTGGATGGCATGTTCCATCGTGGCTTGAGCGCCCCGACCAACTTTCGCCTCGAAGCCCATCTGATCGGCGGCTTCACAGGCCAGACGAACGTCTTTGCAAGCGAGCCGGATGGCAAACCCAGGGCTGTCATCACCGAGAAATGCTTTTTTCGGCATGGCCACAGCCAGTTGTTGGTTCCAAGCCATGGTGGTGCGCATTACTTCTTGCATCAATTCCAGCGTCAAACCGTTTTTGGCGCCAATAGCCAATGCCTCGGTGTTGGCAATCATGATGCTGGTAGCAAGTAGATTGTTGGTCATCTTCATGGCATGTCCGGTACCAGGCCCACCACAGTAATAGGTATCCGTGCCCATGCAATTCAATACAGGCGTTGCCCGTTCGATCGCCTCTTGGTTACCACCGACCATTAAGGTCAAGGTACCCATGGCGGCATGCTCGCTAGTTTTACCTACAGGTGAATCCACTAATTCCATGCCTCGTTGGCGAAGCGCTTCGCCAATGCGTCGAGAGGTGTTGGGATCGATAGTGCTCATCTCGATCACCAAGCCACCAACGCGCAGACCTTCAACTAACCCCTCGGTCCCCAGCACGACTTGCTCAACATGTTGAGGCTCGGGCAGCATAGTCACGACGATGTCGCTGGCAGCTCCCACTTCGCGTGGCGTTTTGGCCTCTTTGGCACCTGCTTGCACTAGGTGCGCTATAGCTGCAGCGCTCTTGTCATAAACCGTGAGTTCATGTCCCCCTTTCAAAATATTCAAGGCCATAGGGGCACCCATGACGCCCAACCCGACAAATCCAACTTTCATAAATAGGCTCCAGTTTCAGTTTTTAAGATTAGTTTTGATTGGTCCACTTGTCCATCTCCCACACAGGACGTCCCCGCAAATCAGCAACATCGCTTCTTGTGAACTCAGATGTGTTGGGCTTGGAGCCCATTCGCTCATAAGCCTGTCGGATCAGGGGTGCGGTTCTGGAGAAGGCCTCTTTGATTTGCGACCATTGCAAAGGCTTTTCGATGACTTTATTGCCGGCCATGAACTTGGATGTTTCCAAAATAGCACGCGCGTCATTTTCAGTGGGCCAAGACCAGCCGCGCGAGAAAAGCACATCGTCTTTCACCACCTTAGCGCCTTGCGTTGCATCGAGCTTCCAGTAGTCTTTGACCAACTGCGAGACTGCGCCTGCATCCATTGCTGTCAATGCAGCCACAGCTTCTTGTTGCGCCATCAGAAATGCGATAACTACTTGAGGATGTTGTTCAATGAGGCCATTACGGCCGATCCAAAAGGAGCGGTGTAGGTAATAGCCATCGGGATAAAACGGCGACTTCTTGACGCTCGCGAGCATATGGCCTGCACCTTTACCAGCGGGGCCTTCGTAATACTCTTCGGTGAACCCGAACGAATTTGCAATTGCCACTGTGCCAGAAGCTTGCGCTGCCAAATAGGCTGGATAGATGGTGCATGTGGCATCTACGCCGGTAGGCACGGAGGCAGCTTGGGCGTGCGTTGGCATGTTCACGAATTTAATGCCGGTGTCCTTGATATCTTGAACGCCTAACTCAAACATCAACATTTGAAACAACGCGCTTTGGGGGTCACCACCCAGTGAAACACCCACTGTTTTACCCTTGAGGTCCTGTAAGTTGCGAATGGGAGAACCCTTGCGCGTGGTGATCAAAAAGCGCAAGTGTCCTTCGCCTACACACAACAGGCTGATGGGTAGACCTGTTGAAATTCCTCGAGTGATCGGGGTATTGCCCCACATGCCAATGTCGAGGTTATTACCAACCATGGCTTCCACCATGGGTAATGCTGTGGGGTACTCGCGCCAGTCAATCGTCAGGTCATAACCCAATTCAGTTGCGCGTTTTTCCATCAGCTTGTTGTTGATCATGTATTGGCTCATGGGCGAATTTCCTGCCGCCCATGGAATCCGACCGATCGAGATTTTTAGAGCTTTGCGGGCAGCTTGCGCTCGCACAAATGCTGGTGCGACAGCGATACCTGCAGCTGCAGCAGTGCCTAAAACTAGGTTTCGACGTGAAGTCGGGAATACAGGTGCTTTCATAAATGTCTCCTTGTGGTTGAAATCAAAAAAGGGCTACTCAGTGGGTGGCTGCTTACGATAGGGCTTTAGTGGAAGTGCCGCCGCCAATCGCACGATAGGCTTCGTCACGGATCAAAGACCAGATGTGTTCGACCAACACACCGAATCTGGGGTTGGTGCGGGCATGACCTGCCCGGGGTCTGGGGATGTCGATCGTGACAACTTCGCGTACTCGGCCAGGATGGGTGCTCATTACAACTACACGGTCAGCAAGCAAAACTGCCTCCTCAATGTCGTGCGTGATGAAGATAGCTGTCTTGCGCTCAAAGACAGGCGAAGTTTCGCCCCAAATGCGCAACAGCTCTGCTTGCAAAATCAGGCGCGTTTGCGCATCTAGTGCACCCAAAGGTTCATCTAGGAGCAATATGTCGGGCCCATTGGCCAACAAACGCGCTAGAGCGACACGTTGGCGCATTCCTCCAGACAATTGGTGTGGGTATTTGTTTTCAGATCCTTGAAGACCTACCAGTTCGATGAAATGTGCAACGCGCTCTTGGCGTTGCTTTGCTGACAGATGCTCGCCTGGGGTGCCATGTCGCAGACCAAATCCCACGTTGTCCACAACCGTCTGCCAAGGCATCAGGGCATAGTCCTGGAACATCACACCACGGTCTGCTCCGGGCGCGGTGATCACCTGACCGTCCTTGTCGATCTGCCCACTGCTTGGTTGGTCCAAGCCTGCAATCATATTTAGCACAGTAGATTTTCCGCAACCAGAAGGACCCACGATGCAAATGAATTCACCGGTCTGGATATCTAAACTCATTTCAGCCACTGCCAAAGTGGTTGAACCTGTTCTGGGCGTGAAAAAGCTCTTGGTCACATTTTTCAGGCGCAGTTTGGTGGCGTCAGTGGGGGCATTCATATTTCTTGTCTCCAGGGGATCAGACGTTTCTCGAATAATCTGAAAATTTGGTCAATGCAAAGTGCGACGAGGCCAACAACGGTCATGCAAACCACAATCGCATTGAGATCAATGTTGTAGGCGTAGAACACGAACATCATCTGGCCTATGCCACCAGAGCCCCCTCCGCCTGACTTTGCGCCGACGGCAAGTTCTGCGGCGATGATGGCTGTCCATGCCACACCCATAGCCAACCGAGTGCCTAGCAAAATGGAGGGCAGAGCACCAGGCAGGACGACGCGCGTGAGGATGGTCCATTTAGAAATACCCATGGTCCTGGCCGCCAGAATTAGTTTGCGATCCACGTGGCTGACGCCATGCACAGTATTGACGACCACTGGAAAAAAGGAGGCATAGGCCACGATGGCTAAAGCAGTGGGTGTTCCCGTTCCCAGCCACAAAATGGCGATAGGCAATATGGCCATGGGAGCGATGGGTCTGAAGCTCTCAATGATGGGGTCTAAGTTTTCGCGAATGGTCCGACTTGACCCCATCAGCAAACCTAAGGCTATGCCCAATAGAGAAGCCATGGCGAAACCCATTAGTACTCTGCCCAAGCTTTGCACCGTAGCAGAGATAAGAGAGCCTTTGCTGAGTAATTCGCCAAAAGTTTGTACGACTTTGATCGGGGAGGGTGCAGGACTACCTACTGGTAAATTCATAGCCCATATTTGCCAGACCAAGATCAGCAAGGCTGGAAAGGCCAGATGGCGAACAAAAACTCCTGTTCGGTTGTAAAGAGTGTTTTGTTTCATGTCACGATGCTGGACCCTTCGGTCCATGGTGTCAGTTTTCTCTGTAGGCTCCGCAACCCAAGATCGCACAAGTAGCCAACCACGCCAATGGCCAAAATGAAGGCAAAGACTTTGGGCGTCATCAATAATTGCCGATACCACTCAATTGCAAATCCCAAACCGCTGGGTGCACCAATGAGTTCTGCCGCCACAATGGCAGCCCAACTAGCAGCAAAAGCCAGCCTTATCCCCACCATGATGTTGGGCAAGGCCGATGGCATCAAAACATGTAAAAGCAAGGGCAAAGGCCTCACGCCCATGGTCTTGGCTGCTGCTAGCAAACGCGGATCTGTTAGTCGAACGCCTGCAACCGTGTTCAATAGGATAGGAAAAAAACCGACATAAAACATGATGAATACGGGCAAGGTGTCGCCCACACCAAAGATAAATAAAGCCAATGGCAACCATGCGATTCCGGAGATGGGACGCAGCATTTCCACCAGTGGCCCTACAAATTGCTCCGCTTGTCGGGATAGGCCCATGACAAAACCTAACGGCACCGCAACCAAGATGGCAAAAAACAAGGCCAATAGCATGCGCAACGTACTGACAGAAGCATGCTCTGCAATCTCACCTTCACGCAGAAGCCCCCAGAGGGCTTCAAATACTTTGCTAGGGGACGGTAATTGCAAGGGGTTGCCATTCCAAAGGTGGAGTAACCACCACAGTAGGAAAAAGCCTCCAAAGGCGCGCAGCGACACCCACATAGGGCGATACGCCTGCGGTGAGTGATTGACAGTTGACATGGCTTAGTCGACTCCTTGAGCTGTTTATCGGGTGACAGCCAAAAATCCGCCGTCTACATAGAGGGTTTGACCATTGATATATGCACCTGCTCTAGAGGCCAATAACAGAGCAGCACCACACAGATCTTCCGGCTGGCCCCAACGTTTGGCTGGAGTCCAGTTCGATACAAAAGCATTGAATTCAGGATCTTTGGCTTGGCTGAACTCAGTTTGTGTGTAGCCAGGCGCGAGGGCGTTGACAGTGATGCCCTTGCCACCCAAGTCGGCAGCCATTGCGCGTGTCAATGCTGAGACCCCTCCTTTTGCAACTACGTAGGGAACTAGGTTGGGGCGTGCCACATGGTTCATGATGGAGCTCAGATGAATGATGCGACCATAGCCTTGCTTAACCATTAAGCGCGCTGCTTGTTGTGCCATCAGAAAACATGCTGTCAAGTCGGTGTCCATGACCTTTTGCCACTCATCTCGCTCAAGTTCCAGAAATGGCGTACGCACAATCACGCCAGCGTTATTGACCAGTACATCGAGTCGGCCATGGCGCTGGTTAACTTGGGTAAATGCGTTTGTAATTTCCTCTTCACGCGTGACATCGAACACCATCGACTCCACGTCCATCCCTTGAGACCGCCATTGCTCGGCTAGCTCGTGCATTCGGGGTTGGAGATCGCATGCGATCAGTTTTGCGCCAGCAGCTGCAAAACCACGCGCCAAGGCGCCACCTATACCGCCGGCAGCACCAGTGATGAGCACCACTTGCCCGTCGAGAGAGAAAAGCTTTTGGGGCGTCAGATCAGCAAACAGAGAAGAAGTGGCGTCCGAAGAAGCGTTTGCTTTCATGTAGTTCATGTCCTGTGAATATCAGTGATGTCATCCTAATGGGCATGACGACGCAATGGAATTGAAACTTGGTCAATGCACACTTCACACAAACGCAAGGCTAGCCTTGCGTTTGTGTGAAGGTCAGTTTGACGCAAATTTGATTCCCTAACCACGCGGTGCCTTCTAGCATCTGCCTCATGAATGATTTCAAGGCATCACTGCAGGACATGGCATTGCATCAGTTGCAACGCGTGGGAACCCAATCGGATATCTTGGGGGAGAACCCGTTATGGGATAGCTCCGCTCATTGCCTTTACTGGATAGATATTCGTCGCCCGGCAATTCGGCGTTTACGTTATGACACTGGTGAAGTAGATACTTGGGCTATGCCTGATTTGGTGGGATCGATAGCTTTGACAGATGACGCACGCTTATTGGTGGCATTGCCGAGTCAAATGGCTCTTTTCGATCCCATCGAGGGCCAGTTGCAAACTTTCTTGTCAAACCTTCCTTTGCGACATGGGCACCGCTTTAACGACGGGCGTTGCGATGCGCGTGGCCGATTCTGGGTTGGAAGTATGCATAACATCACCCGAGCACCGGAAGGGACGCTTTTCTGCCTAGAGGGCTCTGGCCCCCTCAAGCCGGTATTAGAGGGGGTTTCCATACCAAATAGTCTGGCATTTAGTCCAGCGGGCGAGACCTTGTATTTTGCAGATTCTTTGCACTACCGAATTAATGCCCACGCCTACACTCCAGAGACTGGGGAAATGGGCGAGGCGAGGGTCTTTGCAGAAAGCAAACCACCTGCATTTCCGGATGGTTCGACCTTGGATGCAGAAGGGTTTTTGTGGAATGCCCAATTCAATGGCGGACGCCTTTTGCGATACGCGCCAGACGGACGCTTAGATCGTGTGCTAAATCTACCGGTTGATCGTCCAACTTGTTGTGCGTTTGGTGGACCGGATATGGATATTTTGTTTATCACGAGCACCTCACAAAACATGAGCGAAGCGCAACGTCAGGCGAATCCTATGGCCGGCGCACTGATGGCCATTCGTCCGGGTGTTTGTGGTCTGCCGGAACCACGTTTTGCGATCCATGGACCACGCGCCCAATGATATTTTTATAAGGATATTGGCTATGAACGACTTGACATTTACTTTGGTATCGATCGAAGCTTTTTGCATTCGGGTGCCCGTCAAGATGCCTATTAAAGTGGCATTTGGAACCTTTCGGGATCGACCCATGGTCCTGCTGCGCGTGGTTGATGACCAAGGTGCCGAGGGCTGGGGAGAGGTCTGGGCTAACTGGCCCGCAAGCGGAGCAGAACATCGTGCACGCTTGTCCATTGATTTGGGTGAACGCGTGGTGGGCAAGCGATTTGATTCACCCGAGCAGATGTTTGCGCAACTCAACAAAGAGCTTGAAGTCTTGGTACTGCAGACGCTAGAAGTGGGGCCGATTGCCCAGGTTCTCGCTGGTATCGATATCGCGTGCTGGGATTTGGTGGCGCGTCGCGCCAATAAAGCTTTGCATCACTTGATCAGCCAACGGGAAGTCGAGCACGTACCGGTGTATGTGACAGGCATCAACCCAGATCAACCAGAAGTCTTTGCAGCTGCCCGTCAGGCCGAGGGGTTCCGGTCTTTCAAACTCAAAACGGGTTTTGGCCATGCCGTTGATGTCCGTAATCTGCAAGCCATGCGAGAAGTGTTAGGAGATCAAGCAGAGTTAACCTGCGACTCTAATCAAAATCTCCAACTCGAAGATGCAAAGGCTTTTGTGCAAGCAATTGCACCTTTGAATTTGGCATGGTTAGAGGAGCCTTTGCGTGTCGATGCACCAGCTTCGCATTGGCAAGAGTTAGCCAAACTCAGCACAACACCCTTGGCAGGTGGAGAAAATTTTCATGCAGCACAGTTCGACCAGGCTCTAGAAAACTCAGTTTTGCAAGTCATTCAGCCCGACATCACCAAGTGGGGCGGGATAAGCGGCAATGCGATGGTTGCCAAGCATACAGTTGCTGCGGGTAAGCGTTACTGCCCTCATTATTTTGGAGGGGGCGTTTCGTTGTTGGCCTCTCTGCACGTACTAGCGGCTGTGGGAGGGGCCGGTGTTTTAGAGTTTGACGCGCACCCTAATTTGGGACGAGAAGCTGTGGTGGGCGATTTGTTGCCGGTTCGTGATGGCTGTGTGCCTGTGCCCGCTGGTCCGGGGCTCGGGGCTGTGCCTGACCTGGCTCAGTTGATGGACCATCAAACTTGGACAGGCAGGGTGAAAGTATGACGCAGGCATCTACACTGTCGCTCGGTCCACCGCAGAATTGGCGAATTGGCTTTATTGGTGCCGGACGCCTAGGCCAAGCTTTGGCTTGGAGCCTGGCCCAGGCGGGCTTGAAGGTAGTAGCGGTTCACAGCTTGGTACTGGCACATGCCAATAACCTGGCGCAACCTCTCCAAGGCTGTGTCAGCATGTCTGCTCAAGACGTGGTGGACAACTGCGATGTGGTGTTTGTAACCACACCCGATAGCGCAATTCGTGATGCATGCGACCAACTGCAGTGGCGCATAGGGCAAGCATCTGTGCATTGCAGCGGTGTTACTGAAGTGGATGCTTTGGCAATGGCGCTGTCCCATGGCGCTTGCATTGGGGGATTTCATCCAATGCAAACTTTTGGCGATCCGCATGCTGCGGTGCGTTCGTTGGCGGGATGCACGATCACACTAGAAGCGCAAGACCCAGGGTTGATGGAGGTTTTATTGGAGCTAACGCAAAGGCTCGGATGTCTAGCCAACCAATTACCAGCAGGAATGCGGGGTCGCTACCATGCTGCGGCAGGTTATACGTCCCAGTTCATCAATGCCTTGTTTGACCAAGCGGTGAGCCTCTGGCAAACATGGGGCGCAACTGAAGAACAAGCACTGCGTGCTTTGTTGCCTTTGGCGCAGGGCACGCTCAGTTCTATTGAACGTGCGGGCGTAGCTCGAGGAATGCCTGGACCGGTCTCCCGTGCAGACTTGTCCTCGATTGAAAAGCATTTGTATGCGATTTCACCAATGGGGAAGGAGATGTTGCATTTCTACACAACGCTTTGTATGCGGACGGTGGCGCTGGCTGAAAAGGCAGGCGGCATAGACGAAAAGCAGGCAACTCAATTTAGGGACTTGCTGCAATCAGATGCGAATCGTTGAATAACTTTGCGAACACTGGCGCGCAAACGCTGAATTAACCATGGTAGTGAACCAAGGTTTTGGTGCAACTGACTTCTTCCAGTGCCAACAAGCCTTTTTCACGACCATGACCGCTGCGTTTGGTGCCACCAAAGGGGAGTTCAACGCCGCCTCCTGCGCCATAGCAGTTCAAAAAAACTTGACCAGCCTTGACAGCCTTGGCTACGCGCTGCAAACGTCCGGCATTTTCTGTCCAGACGGCTGCAAGCAAGCCGTACTCTGTTGCATTGGCAAGGGCAATTGCATCGGCTTCATCTTCAAAAGCAAGTGCCGCGAGTACGGGGCCGAAGACTTCCTCATTGGCAAGTGCTGAGTCGCGAGGAACAGGGCCAAAAAATACAGGTTGAACAAAATAACCAGTGCTGGGCACGTCTTCAGCGATCTGTCCTTGGGCGATTACCGCAATACCCTGAGCTTGTTGAATGTAGGAGTGCACCCTTTTCAATTGGGCTGGGTTCATTAAAGGGCCACAGTCCAAGTCCATCTCGGGTGTTCCTGCCCGAACTTTGGCAAATTCCTCAGCCACACGTTGCACGAATTGGTCATAAATCGACTTTTGAACCAGTAACCGGCTACCAGCAGTACAAGTCTGTCCTGCATTTTGAACAATGGCTCGCACAATGATCGGAACAGCGCGCTCTATGTCTACATCTTCGAAAACAATTTGAGGCGACTTGCCTCCGAGTTCTAGTACGCACTTGACCGCATTTTTTGCAGCGGCTTGTTGCACCAGTGTGCCAACTTCATTAGAGCCAGTAAATGAGATCAAGTCAATTCCGGGGTGGGCTGCCAAGGCTGCACCTACCTCTTCGCCAAGGCCTGTGACGATGTTGAGCGCCCCTGTAGGTAACCCCGCTTGAAGTGCCAATTCGGCGAACCGCAGGGCGGAAAGACTGGTGTCTTCGGCGGGTTTAAGCACAGTGGCATTACCCATGGCCAGTGCAGGGGCCAAGGTACGGCCCAGCATTTGGGCGGGATAGTTCCAGGGAATGATGTGGGCTGTTACCCCCAAGGGCTCCCGCACCATGCTGACTTGGTAGCCATTGAGAAAGGGAATGGTTTCACCGTGCAATTTATCGGCTCCACCGGCATAAAACTCAAAATACCTTGCCAAAACTTTGATGTCATTGCGAGCGGTGGTCAAAGGTTTGCCAGTATCGCGGGCTTCAAGCTGCGCCAACTCTTCTTCATGCGAAAGGACGCTGAGGCTGATGGCTGTCATGATTCGACCCCGTTCAGTGGCGTTTAAATCTCCCCAAGTACCTGATAGAGCAGCACGAGCCGCCGCAACAGCACTGTCTACATCTTCTGAAGTGCCTCGTGAAATAGTATCGAAAACTTGTCCATCTGACGGGTTAACCACTTCCAAGGATCTGCCATCTTTGGAGTGGACCCACTGGGAACCTATCAACATTTTTTTCATACTTGCTCTTTGTTAATTCAAATTTAAATCGAAACAAAAATTTAACAAGTTGTTGAACCAATTGGAATTGCTATGTCAGCAACTCTGTCTTGCATCTTGAACAAGGAGCAAAGAGGCACTATTGACTCGTATATACTGCTCCACGCAATAAGCCAACGCCCCAATTGCCTCTTTATCAGGCGGCTTTCTTGGGTTCAAGTCCCATCGCATCCATTCCATTTCTTCCATTCCTCAGAGTATGAATACTCCACACATCCCAACAGTGGGTTTTGTGAGTTTGGGCTGTCCTAAGGCACTGACAGACTCTGAACTCATATTGACGCAACTGAGCGCACAGGGTTACAGAACCTCCAAAACATTTGAAGGTGCTGACTTGGTGATTGTGAACACCTGCGGTTTCATTGATGATGCAGTTCAAGAAAGTTTAGACACCATTGGTGAAGCATTGCATGCCAACGGCAAAGTAATCGTCACAGGTTGTTTGGGTGCCAGAAACAATTCCGAAGGCGCTAACTTGGTGCGTGATTTGCACCCCAGCGTTTTAGCCGTCACTGGCCCGCACGCAACACAAGAGGTGATGGAGGCAGTGCACCAGCACCTACCGAAACCGCATGATGCATTTGTCGACCTGATCCCAGCACACAACATCGAAACAGGCGTCAAGCTCACGCCCAAGCATTTCGCCTATCTGAAAATCAGCGAGGGCTGTAACCACCGCTGTACTTTTTGCATCATTCCGTCGATGCGCGGAGATTTGGTGAGTCGCCCCATTGGGGATGTATTAAAAGAAGCCCACGCGTTGTTCGAAAGTGGCGTCAAAGAGTTGTTGGTGATCAGTCAAGACACCTCGGCGTACGGTGTCGACGTGCAATACCGAACGGGGTTTTGGGATGGTAAGCCGATCAAGACCAAAACACTAGAACTCGTCAAAGCATTGGGAGATATTGCACAAAGTTTTGGTGCTTGGGTTCGTTTGCACTACGTCTATCCCTACCCAAGTGTGGATGACATCATTCCTTTGATGGCCACTGGCCACGTTCTTCCTTATTTGGATGTGCCTTTTCAACACAGCCATCCCGATGTGTTGAAACGCATGAAGCGTCCTGCAAGTGGTGAAAAAAATCTAGAGCGTATTTTGAAATGGCGTGCTATGTGCCCGCAAATCGTCATTCGCAGTACCTTCATTGCAGGCTTTCCCGCGGAGACGCAAGAGGAGTTTTCTCACCTACTCGACTTTATGCGAGAGGCCAAAATTGATCGTGCTGGCTGCTTTGCCTACAGCTCAGTAGAGGGCGCAACGGCTAACCAATTGCCTGGTATGTTGCCTTTGTCTTTGCGCCAAGAGCGAGCTGCCGAGTTCATGCAAGTTGCTGAAGCAGTTTCCGTTGCCAAACTCGCGCGTCGGGTCGGCGACACTTTACAAGTGCTAGTCGATTCCGCGCCTGGTAACGGAAGAAAAGGCGGTGTTGGACGAAGTTATGCAGAGGCCCCCGAGATTGATGGTGTGGTGCGCTTGTTACCTGCGGAGAAAATCAGCAAGGTGTTAAAAGTTGGTGAATTCACACGCGCCAAGGTGGTTGCAACGCAAGGCCATGATCTGATTGCATTGCCAATTTGACAGACAATTCAAGCCATTGTGGTGCCCAGGAAGGGACTCGAACCCCCACGAAGTTACTCGCTAGTACCTGAAACTAGTGCGTCTACCAATTCCGCCACCTGGGCTTTCAGGAAAGAAAGGGATCTTATCAAACATACTGCATCAACCAGCGGACTATTAGAAGAGTTCGAAGGCACTGTGTCAGGGCACCGCGACGGTCATGGCTTTGTTCAACGTGACGATGGCTTGCCGGATATTTACTTGCCCCCCAATGAAATGCGTGCTGTTTTGCATCGCGATCGCGTCAAGGCGCGGGTGGTTCGGTTCGATCGCAAGGGTCGTTCTGAAGGTCGCGTAGTAGAAATATTAGAGCGTTCCACACAACCCATTATTGGCAGACTTTTACAAGAAAGCGGTGTCTGGTTAGTTGCGCCTGAGGACAAGCGCTACGGCCAAGATGTTTTGATTCCTAAAGGCGCTACCGCTCGTGCCACTGTTGGACAAGTCGTAGTTGTTGAGTTGACAGAACCGCCCAGTTTGTATGGCCAACCAGTGGGCCGCATCAAGGAAGTGCTGGGGGAGGTGGATGACCCGGGTATGGAGATTGAAATTGCGGTACGCAAATATGGTGTGCCGCATGAGTTCTCTGAAGCTTGTTTAGCGCTTGCACGCGGTTTGCCTGACAAAGTTAGGCCGCAAGACAAAAAGAACCGTGTCGACTTAACCGATATTGCACTTGTCACCATTGATGGTGAAGACGCGCGCGACTTTGACGACGCGGTGTATTGCGAACCCGTCAAAGTAGGTCGCTCTAAGGGGTGGCGGTTATTGGTGGCTATCGCAGATGTCAGTCATTACGTGGAGACCGGAAGTGCCATTGATGTTGACGCTTACGACCGCGCAACAAGTGTTTATTTTCCGCGTCGTGTAATTCCCATGTTGCCCGAGAAACTCTCTAACGGATTGTGTTCGCTCAAGCCTGAAGTGGAGCGTTTGTGCATGGTGTGCGACATGTTGATCACCTCTTCTGGTCAGGTGCATGCTTACCAGTTCTATCCGGCGGTAATGTATAGCCATGCTAGGTTTACCTACACAGAAGTGGCTGCCATTTTGGCCAATACACGCGGCCCGGAGGCTGCCCGCCGAAAAGACCGGATCCATGATTTGATGCATTTGCATGACGTCTATGGTGCTTTGACGCAAGCGCGTAGGGCCAGAGGTGCGATTGATTTTGAAACTACCGAGACTCAAATTGTCTGCGACGACAGCGGACGTATAGAAAAAATCGTTCCCCGTGTCCGCAATGATGCGCACAAGTTAATTGAGGAAGCTATGCTTGCAGCCAATGTATGCAGTGCTGACTTTATTTTGCAGGGGAAAAACACGGGACTGTTTCGCGTACACGAGGGTCCCACACCAGAGAAAAAAGAGACTCTACGCAATTACCTGAAGGCGACAGGTGTTGGGATGACTATTTCTGATAACCCTAAGCCCGCAGAGTTTCAAGCCATTGCAGAAGCAACAAAAGAGCGGCCCGATGCGTTGCAAATTCACTCCATGTTGTTGCGGTCTATGCAGCAAGCGATTTACACGCCGATAAATAGCGGTCACTTCGGTTTGGCGTTTGAAGCCTATACGCACTTCACCAGTCCTATTCGTCGTTATCCTGATTTATTGGTGCATCGGGTTATCAAAGCCATCTTGGAAAAGAGGCGCTACCACCTACCTGCATTGCCAACCCCGGGTGAGGCGCATGCAAAGTTGGCGCGCCGCTTAGCCTCTCGAGTGCGCCCAGCTGAAGCGGCGACTGCTATCAAAGTAAAAACCACTGCGGATCAGCAGGCATGGGAGGCAGCAGGTTTGCATTGCAGTGCGAATGAACGCCGTGCTGATGAAGCTAGCCGTGATGTGGAAGCTTGGTTGAAATGCAAGTACATGCGTGAGCATTTGGGAGAAGAGTACAGCGGCGTGGTCTCCTCAGCAACTGGCTTTGGATTGTTTGTGACTTTGGATGCGATGTATGTGGAAGGCTTGGTGCACATCACGGAACTTGGCGGTGAGTATTTCCGATTCGACGAAGCCCGGCAAGAATTGCGCGGTGAACGCACTGGTATTCGTTACGCGATTGGCTCGCGCGTTAGGGTCCAGGTAAGCCGCGTAGATTTGGATGGTCGCAAGATTGACTTCAGATTGGTGCGCGAAGACGAGGAGATATTTGCGCGCTTGGGTAAAGATAAAAATGAACCCAACACTGCAAAGTACAAAGCAAACGCAAAAAAGCCGTTTGTTAGAGACGCAGAAAAATCTTCTGCATTACGCGGTGTTTCAAAGACTAAAAACAAGGCCGCTATTAAAAAAAGCACTAGCTCCAAAAGCAGAAAACCTAGAAAGAAATAATCATCCCAATCGCTGGTAGGCAAAGCCCTGCATCTCTATTTCAGCTTGGTTCTTTGTCAGCATATCGGCAATAGCTTTAGCGCTCCCGCAAGACAGCGCCCACCCACTAGAACCGTGACCCAAGTTCAGCCATACGCCTTTGATGCCACTAGGGCCTACCAAAGGTGGCCCATCGGGCAGCATGGGGCGGGAGCCCTTCCAGATCTGGACATTTTCTTGGGTACGGGCGGCGCCTGGAAACCAGTGGTCTAAAACATCGAAAAGAGTTTTGATGCTTTGCTCTCGATGTTTTTTGGGATCGCCGCCTATTTCGGCTGAACCAGATACACGAACACGTTGACCTAGTCGCGTAATAGAGATTTTGTACCGCTCATCCATGACACCACTGCGAGGTGCATCTAAAGGTTCTCGGACCGCTGCACTGATTGAATATCCATGTATCGCCATCAAAGGTATATGGATGCCCAAGGGCTTTAACAATTGCGCACTGGAAAGGCCCGTACACACCACGATTGCGTCGAACATTTCCTGTTTGCTTTGCCCTAAGAGTTGAATAGCAAGGGGTTGACTTGGCGCTAGATTTTGAACTTGAGCGTTAAGTTCAAATTGGACTCCTAAATTTTCGGCTTCTTTTTTAAGCAGATAAGCAAACTCGCGGCAGTTACCGACTTCGTCATTTGGAAAATAGATGGCTTCTAAAAGTTTGTTTTGCGTATTGAGTGCAGGCTCTATTTCAATTGCTTCAGAAGGTGACAAGGTTTTGAGTTCAAGGCCCTCAGAGCGCATGAGTTCCAAGGAGGGTTTTATCAATGCTTGTTCTCGTTCGCCCCGCAATAGCACCATGTAGCCCTGTCCTCGGTCGTGGTCAAGATGCAAGCGTTTAGTGATCTCTTGCATTCTTTGCTGGCTGTACAAAGACAGTTCTAAGAGAATTTTTCGATTGCGCGTAAAAGTGTTGCTGTCACAAGCGCGCCACCACTTGGAGAGCCAAACCATTTCTGGTATGCCAAGACCTGCTATGCGAACTGGGGCATTTCTATTACCCAACTGGGATAGAACATTCCAAGCCATACCCGGTTTAGCCCAAGGCGAGACATAGCCTGGAGAGATCACACCGGCATTTGCAAAACTACATTCTTGCGCTACTGAACTGTTGCGTTCAAAGACCTTGACTTCATGGCCTTGCAATCTGAGTTCGTAGGCAGTGGTGATTCCAACCACCCCAGCACCTATCACGGCGATTTTCATTGGTAATACTCTCGGTGAATGTGTTAAGATAGCGGAGTTTTGCGGGACACGAACTTTAGTAGTGTGTTTGCAAAACAAATCCACAAATCAGTCTATTCAAGGTGTTGCTATTAGTACTCTTTTTTGCGTACTTGTAGTAATCAAGAACTGCATTTTAGACCTAACCTTCGGAGTAAATCTATGTCTGTCACTATGCGCGAAATGCTAGAAGCCGGAGTCCATTTCGGACACCAAACCCGTTTCTGGAACCCAAAAATGTCTCCATTCATTTTTGGCCATCGCAACAAAATCCACATCATCAACTTGGAAAAATCTCTACCGATGTTCCAAGAGGCTGCCAAGTTCGCCAAGCAGCTGTCCGCCAATCGCGGCACTATTTTGATGGTCGGCACAAAACGCCAATCCCGCGAAATCGTCGCCGCTGAAGCAAAGCGTGCGGGCGTTCCCTATGTTGACCAGCGTTGGTTGGGAGGCATGTTGACAAACTTCAAAACTGTCAAAACATCCATCAAGCGTTTAAAAGACATGAAGATCCAACAAGAAGCTGGGCTTGATAGTCTTTCCAAAAAAGAACAACTCATGTTCCAACGCGAACTAGAGAAGCTCGAAAAAGACATCGGCGGTATCCAAGACATGGCTACTTTGCCAGACGCAATTTTTGTGATCGACGTCGGTTACCACAAAATTGCTATTTTGGAAGCTAAAAAATTAGGCATCCCTTTAATCGGTGTTGTGGATTCCAACCACTCCCCAGAAGGCATCGACTACATCATTCCGGGCAACGATGACTCATCCAAGGCCGTTACTTTGTATGCGCGAGGCATTGCGGACGCAATTTTGGAAGGCCGTGCCAATGCCGTCAACGACGTAGTGAAAGCGGTTGCTACTGAAGGCGCTGACGAATTTGTTGAAGTGGCAGAGTAAACAAGAGCTTGATTTTTAAAAGGGGCTCACGTTAGCCCCTTTTTCATAACTAAAACCTGATACATAAATTATTGATACGGAGAAATACATGGCTGCTATTACCGCAAGCATGGTTGCTGAATTAAGGGGCAAGACAGACGCCCCCATGATGGAGTGCAAAAAAGCTTTGACCGAGGCTGATGGCGACATGGCCAAAGCCGAAGAGTTGTTGCGCGTCAAACTAGGTAGTAAAGCAGGCAAAGCCTCTAGCCGCGTCACTGCTGAAGGTGTAGTCACCAGTTTTCTAGCGGGCAACAAAGGTGCACTCTTAGAAGTCAACTGCGAAACAGACTTTGTTACCAAGAACGACAGTTTCTTGGCCATGGCGCAAGCTGCTGCCAAATTGATCGTTGAGCACAGCCCAGCCAATATCGAATCGATGGGTTCCTTGCCCTATAGCCAAGATGGATTCGGCCCCACTTTGGAAGATGTGCGTAAAGGGCTGATTGGAAAAATTGGTGAAAACATGAGTTTTCGCCGCTTTAAACGTTTTGAAGGTGCCCATTCTCTGAGCGCTTACTTGCATGGAACTCGTATTGGCGTAGTTGTCGAGTTCGAAGGCTCTGAGACGGCGGCTAAAGATGTTGCGATGCATGTTGCTGCGATGAAACCTGTGTCCCTAACCAGTGCGGATGTCCCTGCTGAACTGATAGAAAAGGAGCGTTCAGTGGCGACTGCCAAAGCGGCAGAGTCAGGCAAACCTGCTGACATCGCGACCAAGATGATTGAAGGTTCTGTGCAGAAATATCTCAAAGAGGTGTCTCTGTTTAACCAACCCTTTGTCAAGAACGACAAACAAACGGTTGAGCAAATGCTCAAATCTGCCAATACATCGGTGAAGTCTTTCACCCTGTATGTCGTGGGTGAAGGAATTGAAAAGAGGGTGGACGACTTTGCTGCCGAAGTGGCGGCCCAAGTCGCTGCCGCTAAACAGTCAGCTTAATTACAAGGGGGCAAAGGCCCCCTTTTTTTCGCACCCCTATCCACCTAAAAATACGACTACAAAGGATTTTTATATGACCCAACCCCAACCGGCCTATAAACGTATCTTGCTCAAACTCTCTGGCGAAGCTTTGATGGGTGATGACGCTTTTGGTATCAACCGAGCAACGATTGTTCGTATTGTTGGAGAGGTTTCAGAGGTAATCAATCTAGGTGTCGAGGTTGCTATCGTGATTGGTGGGGGTAATATTTTTAGAGGCGTAGCTGGTGGCTCTGTTGGCATGGATAGGGCTACTGCTGATTACATGGGCATGTTGGCGACTGTCATGAACTCTCTGGCTTTGGCCGACACAATGAATAAGGCGGGTTTAACCGCGCGCGTGATGTCTGCGATTGCAATTGATCAAGTGGTTGAGCCTTATGTTCGCCCCAAGGCACTGCAGTATTTGGAAGAGGGCAAGGTGGTTATTTTTGCAGCAGGTACGGGGAACCCATTTTTTACAACAGATACAGCGGCGGCCTTGCGTGGCGCCGAAATCGGCGCGGAGATGGTTTTGAAAGCCACCAAGGTCGATGGTGTCTACACTGCAGACCCTAAAAAAGACCCTGCAGCCAAGCGTTACAGCCAATTGAGTTTCGATGACGCGATCGGTCAAAATCTCGGCATCATGGATGCCACGGCGTTTGCTTTGTGTCGCGACCAAAAATTGCCTATCAAAGTGTTCTCCATCTTCAAAAATGGGGCGTTACGTCGTGTAGTGCTGGGTGAAGACGAAGGCACATTGGTCCATGTCTAATCGAACTTGCATCAGGAGTAAATGATGAGCATTGCAGACATTAAAAAAACGGCTGAATCCAAAATGGATATGTCGATCGCTTCTTTTTCCAATAACCTCACCAAAATTCGTACTGGGCGTGCAAGCCCTGCCTTGCTCGACAGTGTGCAAGTCGATTACTACGGCTCCAGCGTTCCCCTGAGCCAAGTTGCTAACGTGTCTTTGTTAGATGCGCGCACAGTGAGCGTGCAGCCGTGGGAAAAATCCATGGCAGCCAAAATTGAGAAGGCCATTCGCGACAGCGATTTAGGTCTCAATCCATCGTCTATGGGTGAATTGATTCGCGTGCCTATGCCACCCATGTCGGAAGAACGTCGTAAAGAATTGACTAAAGTGGTCCGTACCGAAGGCGAAAACGCCAAAATTGCAGTGCGTAATTTACGTCGTGACGCCAATGAAGCAGTTAAAAAATTAGTCAAAGAAAAGCTCGCTTCTGAAGACGAACAAAAACGCGCAGAAGCAGAAATACAAAAAGTAACCGACAAGCATATTTCTGACATCGACAAAGTAGTGACTAGCAAAGAGCAAGAAATCATGGCGGTCTAAGACCCTGCCTCATGCTAAAGCTTCGAATCATCACTGCCTTGATTTTGTTGGCTGTTTTTCTGCCAGCTTTCTTCGCTGACTCCCCTGAACCGCTTGCTTGGCTGACACTGGTATTGATTGCGGCTGGTGCATGGGAATGGGGAAGGCTAATGGGCCTTGCAATGGCTAAGTCTTTGGCAATGGGGTTTACCTGCGTGCTTTTTTGTTTGGTTTCTTGGAAGCTGTTTCAACTGCCACAAAATATGACACCTAATTGGTGGGCCGTTGTTGGTGCAGTTTGGGTATTGTTTGGTGCTTGGGTGCTGCGCGCAGGAGTGGGTGGATGGGACGCAGTCCCTGTGGCATGGAAGTTGTTGGGCGGAACGCTGGCACTTTGGCTTTGTTGGTTGGCAATTTTTCAATCCAAACGGGTGGGCATTAACTTTATGTTGTCTATTTTTGTTTTGGTCTGGATAGCCGACATAGCTGCCTACTTTGCTGGTAAGGCTTTTGGTCGCCGAAAGCTGGCTCCAAGTCTGAGTCCTAGCAAAAGTTGGGAGGGGGTCTGGGGCGGCATCATGGGTGTGTGGCTGATGGCCCTTTTATGGATAGTGGCAGATCAACAAGCTTTATTTGACAGCCCCAGCATCTTTAGTTTGTTAATGGCTCAAGGGTGGTTGTATTTCTTTGTTTCCATTACTTTTTTGACTGCTATGAGCGTGGTTGGTGATCTGGTGGAATCGATGGTCAAAAGACATGCGGGAGTTAAAGACAGTAGCCAACTGCTCCCTGGTCATGGGGGAGTTTTAGATCGGGTCGATGCCTTGTTACCCACATTACCCTTGGCGATGATGTTGTCGCAGTTTGTTCTATGAGTGAACTGGGCAACCCTCGCATTCAGTACGTCACCATTTTGGGGTCTACTGGTTCTATTGGTGTCAACACCCTCGATGTTATTGCTCGTCACCCAGATCGATTTAAAGTTTTTGCCCTAACGGGTGCCTCACAGGTTGATGTGATGCTGCAACAATGTTTGCAGTTTCAGCCCTCCATCGTAGTCATGGCGCATCCACAGTCGGCCTTGCAATTAAAAGAAAAATTAGATGCCCATCACTTAGGAATTCGCGTTCTATCCGGACCAAAAGCTATTGAAGAGGTTGCTTCCGACCCTCAAGTTGATTGCGTTATGGCCGCAATTGTGGGTGCTGCAGGTCTTCCAGCATGCATTGCTGCAGCCCTGTCTGGCAAACGATTGTTGTTGGCCAACAAAGAAGCTTTGGTGGTCGGCGCTGACATTTTTCTGAAGGCAGTTCAACAGGGTGGTGCAACACTCATTCCCATTGATAGCGAGCACTCTGCGATTTTCCAATCACTTCCGCAAGACCCAAGCACTTGGCAAGCACGGGTGGAAAAAATTATTCTGACAGCCTCTGGCGGTCCTTTTCGCCGTCGTGATGTCGCTAGCTTGAAAACAGTAACGCCGCAAGAAGCCTGTGCGCACCCTAATTGGGTGATGGGGCGCAAAATATCCGTTGACTCTGCCACCATGATGAACAAGGCATTAGAGGTAATCGAGGCACGTTATTTATTTGGATTACCTCCCGAGCGTTTGGAGGTAGTCATTCATCCGCAAAGCGTAATCCATTCGATGGTCCAGTACCGAGACACATCTGTTGTTGCACAACTTGGTACGCCTGATATGCGCGTTCCTATTGCATACGGGCTCAGTTGGCCTGAGCGGATGGTCTCTGGTGCGCAGGCCTTGGACTTTCATGCGCTCGCTGACATGACTTTTGAGTCTCTAGATGACCACCACCACCGCGAACGGTTTGCTGGTTTGCAGCTGGCTTGGGAGGCCTTGCGAGCCCCTTTGGGCACTACTGCTGTTCTTAATGCTGCTAATGAAGTCGCGGTGGAAGCATTTTTAGCCGAGCGTATTCGTTTTGACCACATCTACCATGTCATTCAAGAATGCCTCAATACCCAATTGGTCAGTGCTATGTCGTCCATAGAGGAGCTCTTGGATTTGGATCGAAAAACCCGAACGTTAGCGCTCTCAAGCGTGAATAAATGGGCGATTTCATAGGCTGTTTACGCAGAGTTTGCGCTCATAGCCGTGTTGTATCATGCCCTGTGTTAATTTTGCCCGGCGCCCCTTGCGACGCAACGCCGTTTGGGGTTACTCAACTTCCTCTCCATGAACCAAGCTTTATACCAATTTAGTCGTCTAGCGCTAGCCCAAATTTTGGTTGGCTTTGCATCGATTTCTTTTGTTTGTCATGCATGGGCGGCAGACCCCTTCAAAGTGGGCGATATTCGTGTTGAAGGTTTGCAGCGTGTTGAGCCTGGTACTGTGTTTGCCTCTATTGCGCTGAGAGTCGGCGATGATTACACCGACGAAAAAGGTGCTGCAGCCATTCGTAGCTTGTTTGCCTTGGGTCTTTTTAAAGATGTACGTATTGAAGTCAGTGGCAACGTATTGGTATTGATTGTTGAAGAACGTCCTAATATTGCCCAAGTTGATTTCATAGGCACCAAGGAATTTGACAAAGATGTACTACGCAAGGCATTGCGTGATATTGGTTTGTCTGAAGGACGCCCGTTTGATAAGGCTTTGGCAGACCGTGCTGAACAAGAATTAAAGCGCCAATATGTCAACCGTAGTTTGTATGGTGCTGAAATCATTACAACTATTACCCCCACTGAACGCAATCGTGTCAATTTGTCTTTCACGGTCATTGAAGGTGATTTAGCCAAAATCAAAGAAATGCGCATTGTCGGAAACAAAGCATTTTCCGAATCTACCCTTCTAGATCAGTTAGACCAAAACACGGGTAATTGGCTCAGCTGGTATACCAAAACAGACCGTTACTCGCGAACAAAACTCAATGCAGATTTGGAAACTCTGCGTGCGTGGTACTTGTCGCGTGGCTATCTTGAGTTTCGCGTCGACTCCACCCAAGTAGCCATCTCGCCCAACAAACAAGATATCAATATCACCATCAACATTACCGAAGGTGATCGCTTTGTGGTGTCTGAAGTTGCCATGGAAGGTTACTACCTAGGTAAGGACGATGAATTCAAGTCCTTAATTCAAATCAAGCCCGGAAAGTCTTACAACGCCGATGACGTTGCCAAAACTACTAAGGCTTTCAATGAATATTTTGGAAATTTTGGTTTCGCCTTTGCCCGTACTGAGGTCCGCCCAGAGATAGATAGAACTACCAATTTAGTCAAGCTGATATTGGTAGCCGATCCCTCACGGCGCGCTTACGTTCGTCGTAT
Source organism: Burkholderiales bacterium (assembly GCA_018969975.1). GTDB lineage: Bacteria > Pseudomonadota > Gammaproteobacteria > Burkholderiales > Burkholderiaceae_C > Limnohabitans. Next base: position 6,638 of record JAGWXI010000011.1, on the reverse strand, counting down.
CAACATTTTGGGAAACAACCGCACGCGCGATCAGATTGTTCGTCGTGAATTCCGACAAATGGAATCAGCGTGGTATGACGGAGACAAAATAAAGTTGTCTAAAGACCGCGTCAACCGTCTTGGTTATTTCAAAGAGGTAGAAATCGATACCCAAGAGGTACCGTCCACGATGGACCAAGTTGACTTGAATGTCAATGTGGTGGAAAAGCCCACTGGTATGTTGACCTTGGGCGCCGGTTTTTCTAGTGCTGAAAAAATTACGCTAAGTTTTGGCGTTCAGCAGGACAATATTTTTGGCTCTGGCCAAAACTTGGGTATTCAGGTCAGCACTAGTAAATTCAATACTTACTACATGGTAAGCACTACCAATCCTTACTTCACGGAGGATGGTGTTTCCCGCTCATTCTCTTTTTCGCATCGCTCCAGCAAGCCCTATGTTGAGCAAGGTGGTGACTACAGGCTTATTTCAGACTCAGCGGCGATCAACTTTGGAATCCCATTTAGTGAGTTAGACCGGGTTTTCACTGGTGTAGCTATGGAGCAAACTGAAATTGTTCCTGGTACCAATCTACCTGCTTCGTACTTGTCCTACGCCAACACTTTCGGCTACACAACTAAAACTGTTCCCTTATCGGTTGGTTGGGCACGAGATGGACGTGACAGTTATTTAAATCCGTCCTCAGGTAGGTACATGCGTATTAACAGCGACATGGGCGTAGTGGGAGACACGCGCTACATCCGCATGGGCACCCAGTTCCAAGAGTATGTCCCTTTGACTAAGCAATACACCTTTGCCTTTAATGCAGATTTTGGTTTGGGTAAGGGATTACAAAACCAACCCTATCCCATCTTTAAAAATTACTATTCTGGTGGTTTAGGTTCTGTTCGTGGTTTCGAACAAGGCACATTGGGCCCGCGGGATATTTCTGGCATTGTGGTGGGTGGTCCGAAGAAAGTCACCATCAACAGTGAATTCTTAATGCCTTTCCCGGGAGCTGGTAACGACAGAACGCTTCGCCTTTATGGTTTCTACGATTTGGGAAACGTGTTTGGTGAGCACGACACTATCAAAGTAAGTCAATTCCGAAGCTCTTTGGGGGCGGGTTTAAGTTGGGTCTCGCCCATGGGGCCGTTACGTTTTGCTTGGGCTAAACCGGTGCGCAGCTTCACTGGCGATAGAATCCAAAGATTGCAATTCCAAATCGGGACCTCATTCTGATGAAAAAGTTTTTTCGTATCCTATTGTTAAGCGCCTTGGTCGGCGTGGCTTCTGCAAGCGCTGCTGCGCAAGAAATCAGGATTGGTTTTATCAATACTGATCGAATTTTCAAAGAAGCCAATACAGCCAAGCAAGCGCAAGCTAAGTTGGAGCAAGAATTCTCCAAGCGCGAAAAAGAACTCAACGATTTTGGCGCCAACCTTAAAACTGCAGTTGAGAAATTCGAACGTGAAGCTCCCACATTGTCTGAATCGCAGCGTTTGGCGCGTCAAAAGCAACTCGGTGAACAAGACCGTGAGTTTCAGCGCAAGCGTCGCGAGTTCCAAGAAGAATTGAACGCACGCAAGAATGAAGAGTTCCAGTTGGTGTTAGAGCGCGCCAACCGCGTGATCAAGCAAGTGGCTGAATCTGAAAAATACGACCTGGTTTTGCAAGAGGCTGTCTACATCAACCCCAAGCACGACATCACCGACAAGGTGTTAAAGGTTATCAACGCCGCGAAGTAATCAGCCTTGGCAATTCGTCTTGGCCAACTGATTGAACAACTCGGCGGCAGCCTTCACGGCGACCCAGACTTTCTCGTACAAAAAATAAGCCCGCTAGAGACTGCGACTTCTAGTTCTCTGGCGTTCCTGAGCAACCCCCTTTACCGGTCCCAACTCGCTACCACCGAAGCGGGTTGTGTGATTGTGTCGCCCGAGATGCAGTCATGGGTCCGTGCTGGCTCGGCTTGTATTGTTTCCCCCAATCCTTATCTTTATTTCGCTAAAGTGACCCAGTTGTGGCGCCAACAACAAGTCGCTGAGAACAGCGAACCCTTGGTGCATCCAAGCGCTGTGGTGCATCCTAAAGCAGTCGTTCACCCAAGCGCCCGCATTGGCCCCTTGTGTGTGATTGAAAAGGGCGCACGCATTGGTGCTAGTTCTTGGTTGAAAGCGCATGTCACCCTAGGTATGGATTGCTCCATCGGTGAGCATTGCATCTTGCACGCGGGCGTTGTGATTGGTGCAGATGGCTTTGGCTTTGCCCCCATAGAAGGTCGTTGGGAGAAGATTGAACAACTCGGCGCAGTTCGCATTGGTAACCATGTTGAAATTGGCGCCAACTCGTGTGTCGATCGCGGCGCGTTGGAAGACACCGTCATTGGCGACGGCGTGAAACTCGACAACTTGGTGCAAATTGGGCACAACGTGCAAGTCGGTGCCCATACTGCCATGGCGGGTTGTGTCGGCGTTGCCGGTAGCGCTGTGATCGGCGCGCATTGCACCTTGGGCGGTGGCGCGATTGTGTTGGGGCACCTCACATTGGCCGATGGCGTGCATATTTCTGCTGCGTCTGTGGTCATGCGATCGATCAATAAGCCCGGCAACTACAGCGGCGTGTTTCCCATCGACGACAATGCTTCTTGGGAAAAAAATGCCGCTACCTTGAAGCAATTGCACGGATTGCGCGACCGCATCCGTTCGCTAGAAACCGCTTTTGAAAGCTCCAAAAAATGACCTTAGATATCCACCAAATCTTAAAAATGCTGCCGCATCGCTACCCCATTTTGTTGGTGGACAGGGTGCTGGAGATTGACAAGGGCAAATCGATCAAAGCTATCAAAAACGTGTCGATCAATGAACCTTTTTTCCTAGGCCATTTCCCGCATCGTCCTGTCATGCCTGGCGTGTTGATTTTGGAGGCTTTGGCGCAAGCTGCTGCAATTCTTGCGTTTGATATGTTGGGTCAAGTCCCCGACGAAAAAACGGTTTACTACTTCGCGGGGATCGATGGTGCGCGTTTCAAGCGCCCGGTCGAGCCCGGCGACCAATTGATTTTGGAAGTCTCGCTAGACCGCCACAAGTCTGGCATTTTTAAATTCAATGCCTGTGCCAAAGTTGGTGATGACATCGCTACAGAAGCGAGTCTGATGTGCACCATGCGCACGATTGCTTAACCACGGTTGCCGCGAGATGAGTTTGATTCACCCAACGGCCCTAGTGGACGCCAAGGCGCAGTTGGATGCCTCGGTGCAAGTGGGCCCCTACAGCATCATCGGACCGCATGTCAAAGTTGGCGCTGGCACGACTATCGGTCCTCATTGCGTGATTGAAGGCCACACCACCATCGGCAAAGACAACCGCATCTTCCAATTCAATTCTTTGGGTGCTATTCCCCAAGACAAAAAATACAACGGTGAACCATGCGAATTGGTGATTGGCGACCGCAACACCATTCGCGAGTTTTGTACCTTCAATATCGGCTCGCCCGGGGATGTCGGCGTCACCCGCGTGGGGGACGATAACTGGATCATGGCCTATGTGCATTTGGCGCACGACTGCCAAGTGGGCAACCAAACCATTTTTGCCAACAGCGCCCAACTCGCTGGCCATGTCCACGTAGGGGATTGGGCGATATTGGGTGGATTTACCGTGGTGCACCAGTTTGTGCGTATCGGCGCCCACAGTTTTACGGCGATGCATTCTTTGTTGCTGGCCGATTTGCCACCTTTTGTGATGTGCCAAGGCCAACCTGCCGAAGCCCGTTCTATGAACTTCGAAGGCTTGCGCCGCAGAGGCTTTTCATCGGAGCGCATCAGCGCCGTCAAAGCCATGCACAAGGCCTTGTACCGCGACGACTTGACGCTCGACAAAGCTAAAGCGCAAATCGCCCTAATCGTCCATGAGAAGCCCGAGTCCGCCCCTGACGTGGCGATGATGCTCGACTTCCTCAACCTTACCTCTGCCCAACGCGGAATCATTCGCTGATTGTTTGGCCATGACCCAGCCAACAACGTTCGCAATGGTGGCAGGCGAGGCCTCTGGCGATATGTTGGCGGCCATGTTGTTGCAAGGCTTGGTGCAAAGATGGCCGCAACTCTCCTCTGAGGGCATTGGCGGTTCTGCCATGGCAAACCATGGTTTCAAACCCCTCTGGGGCTATGAAAAGCTAGCGGTTCGCGGTTATGTGGAAGTACTCAAACACTATTGGGAAATTGTTGGCATTCGCCGCCAGCTCAAAGCGCGCTGGACACAAAAGCCTCCTAGCGCATTCATAGGGGTAGACGCTCCTGACTTCAATCTGGATCTAGCGAAACACCTCAAAGCGCAAGGCGTTCCAACCATCCACTACGTGTGCCCATCGATCTGGGCGTGGCGCCCAGAGCGGGTTGAGACGATTCGCCAAAGCGTGGACCATGTGTTGTGCGTGTTTCCGTTTGAAACCGAATTGTTAGAGCGCCACAAAATTGCGGCTACTTATGTCGGCCATCCATTGGCGCACAAAATTCCGCAAGTCATAGACCGCGAAGCCGCACGAAATGCCTTGCGCATTCCATTGGACACAACGCTAGTCGCATTGCTACCCGGAAGTCGCAAGTCAGAAATTGACTACCTAGCCTTGCGGTTTCTAAAAGCCGCCAAACTGATGGCCACCCGCCAGCCGGGACTGCAATTCATCCTGCCCACACTACCTGCATTCCTTCCCGCCATACAAGCCATGGTCCAGCAAATAGGTGGTGTGCCGGGTTTACAGATTTGCGAAGGCCAATCGCATACAGCGCTAGCGGCTTGTGATGTCACTTTGATCGCAAGCGGCACTGCGACACTAGAAGCCGCCTTGTTCAAACGTCCGATGGTGATTGCCTACAACATGCACGCGCTGAGTTGGCAAATCATGCGGCGTAAAAAACTCCAGCCATGGGTGGGCTTGCCCAACATCTTGTTGCAAGACTTTGCGGTACCAGAGTTACTACAAGATGCAGCCACGCCAGAGGCTTTGGCAGACGAGACCTTGCAGTGGCTCGCGCACCCAGAGGCGGTGCGCACATTACAAGCGCGCTTTGAGGCACTGCATAACAGTTTAAAAATGGACACGACCCAGCTAGCGACCGATGCGATCGAAAAAATCATTGCTCACTGAACAAACCGCTTTGGTTTGGGACGCGCCAGGGTTAATTGCCGGCGTGGACGAGGCAGGGCGTGGCCCTCTGGCTGGGCCTGTCGTCGCTGCCGCCGTCATATTGGACGATTTACATCCCATCCCAGGTTTGGCCGACTCCAAGAAGCTCACCGCCTTAAAGCGCGAGCGTTTGTTTGACCAAATCCGCGCCAAGGCCTTGTGTTGTTCAATTGCCGAAGCAACGGTGGAAGAAATCGATACGCTGAATATTTTGCAAGCCACGCTCTTAGCGATGCAACGTGCTGTTAACGGACTTCGGTTGAAACCCAGCAAAGTTCTGGTTGACGGCAACCAACTGCCTGTGATCGATGTTTTGGCAGAAGCGATTGTGAAAGGCGACAGCAAAGTTCAGGCGATTTCTGCAGCTTCTATCTTGGCCAAAGTGCATCGGGACCGGTTATGCCTAACCATGCATGCGCAATACCCTGATTACGGCTTTCATCTTCATAAAGGCTATGGCACTGCGGCGCATTTGGCAGCATTGCAAGAGTTTGGCGCCAGTCCCTGGCACCGCAAGTCGTTTTCTCCCGTCGCGCAGGTGTTGTGATGAACTTAATTACTTCGCGCGACAACCCCTTGGTCAAAGAGTTACGCCGTCTCTCGCAAGACAGCACGGCTTACCGTAAAACCGGACGGGTCTGGTTGGAAGGCGACCATCTGTGCCGAGCATTACTAACACGTGGTCTTGTGCCAGAGCAAGCAGTTTTTGCGCAATCTGCTTGGGACAACACGCCCACCCAATTAACCCAAGCCGCACCCAAAAACACGGTCTTAACTGATGCTTTGTTTCGCGAAATCAGCGGACTAGAGTCTGCCAGCACGATGGGATTCGTTTGGACGATTTCGAGTTCAATAGAAACAGAGGGTGACCATAACATTCAACAGGGCGTCCCCACCGTTTTCTTAGACCAGATACAAGACGCAGGAAACGTGGGTTCGATCTTGCGCAACGCCAGTGCATTTGGCTTCACACAGGTTTTGGCGCGCAAAGGGACTGCGGCGCTTTGGTCGCCCAAAGTGTTGCGCTCAGCCATGGGTGCGCATTTCGGACTTAATTTGGTTGAAGGTGTAGGGACTGAGCAGTTGGCCGATCTGCAAATCGCTTGGCTTTCGACCAGTTCCCATCAAGGCCCGTTTTTGCACACTTTGGGTGCTAAAAACACGTTACCAAGCCCTTGCGGCTGGATTTTTGGCCACGAAGGGCAGGGCGTTTCGCCTGAGGCGGCCCAATTGGCCAGCATGACGGTGCGAATCGCCCAGCCTGGGGGCGAAGAGTCGCTCAACGTGGCTTCGGCGGCGGCCATTTGTATGCACGCCAGTGCTACGGGTGGTAGGGCATAAAAGGCCGTCAGATATAATGAGAGGCTTTTCACCTACAACCTGTACGTCCCAGCTTCCTACTAGGCCAATCCCTCACAAAAGCAGCCCCCAAACGAGCCCCTAGCTCGAGTAAGTGCTGAGGCGTACCCGAACAAAA
>JAGWXI010000167.1 GCA_018969975.1 Burkholderiales bacterium | reverse complement strand
CAAGGTTGTAGGGTTTCGACCGCTCTCGACACCAGCCCGCATATTTTGGGCGCGCATGGACTCCTATCTATCGCCGAGAGCGGTCATCTTTCTAAGGCGATTCATACGATAGCTGCGAAGCCCAAATTGCACACCAAATGTCTCCATTCACCTGGATCAAGGCGCAACTCCCGATCGCTTTGCGCTTTGGTGTAATTTTTGAAAGCGCCGGGTAAAGATCCCACGGGTTCAATACACACAAAGGGTAACTTTGGGGGACGATGTACCAGTAAATGCGGGGCATGCTGGCTCACCAACTTTAAGCGTAGATTTTTTTCAAGAATTACCTCTACTTCGCCTCCAAAGTTCTCAAATGCTTTGGTGCTTGCAGTTTTTCCATCCAACACAAATGTCTGATTGGCTGCAATGCCTTCAGACAGACGCGCACGTCCCAAACCATCTAGACCAATATCGTGCATGTGGGATGCGGTAAAACGCAACAAGTTATTTTCTGTACTCTCAGAATTTGAAAATGGAATAAATGGGTGCCACCCCAAGCTCACCGGCATAGGTGTCGCGTCTGTATTGCAAACAGACAATGCAACAGATAAACCAGATGCACCCAGTTTGTAATTGAGCCTTGCCTTAAAAGTCCAAGGCCATTGCGCACAAGCTGCGGCATGACTCAACTCCAAAACAATATGCGAGTCCGACGTTTCACTGACCGCCCAATCACGCCTGTGTCCAAACCCATGCAAGCCCTGCCCTGTGTTTGAGCCGTTATGAAGCGTGATTTTGCGACCTTGCCATTCAAATGCAGCTGGGTCCAATCGATTGGTAAAAGGTAGCATCACAAACGCCCCGGCCTTAGGCCATTGGTGTGCGTCTAGGGATGCAATCTGTGCATCAAAGGGAACAACGCAATCCATGCGCTGGTTGTTCGCGCTACGGGTTAGTTTTAATAGGCGCGCACCAGCACTCGGAGAAATGATTGCCTCGTATCCCTCCGCTTGTATTCGAACGGTAGGGGAAACTTGCAAGCGCTGCATAAGCCCTGCTACTCAGTCTGCCTTGGCACCAGACAGTTCTACGGCTTCTTTCCATTTGGCAAACTGGCTGTCCATAAATGTGCGGAACTCAACGACCGACGTTGGACGGGGATCTACATCCATGGCCGCCATACCTTGGCGCACCGAGGGGTCTGCTAACGCTGCAACCACATCTTGGTTGATTCTTTGGATGATGTCCGTAGGCGTTCCTGCAGGCGCATGCAATCCACACCAGCCTGACGCATCAAAGTCCAAAATACCCAATTCTTGAAGCGTTGGAATAGTGGGAAGCAATGGTGAACGTGCTTTACCCGTGGTAACTAACGGAAATACTCGACCCGTATTGAGATGCGGACTTGCGTCACCCATACCCGCAAGCATCACTTTGACATGCCCAGCCAACAAGTCGTTCATAGCTGGCGCCCCTCCTTTGTAGGGAATGTGGTTCAAATTAAGCTTGAGCTTGCTTTTCAATAGCTCCATTCCTAAGTGTTGGGCGGTACCACTTCCAGCAGAGGCATAAGCAAG
>JAGWXI010000166.1 GCA_018969975.1 Burkholderiales bacterium | reverse complement strand
CATCGTTCTCTAAGTAGCGCACCGCAGAAGGCAAGATGACTTGGCCCTGTGCGTCTGGCAAACACTCTGCCACAGAGTTGCGAACGCTCGCGACCAATGAATGGGTGGTACCTAAATCAATGCCCACCGCGATACGTCTCTGGTGCGGATCAGGAGCTTGTCCAGGTTCGGAAATTTGTAACAAAGCCATGAAATGTATTGTCGCTTTAAGTATGGCTAGAAAGAGTCGTGTAGGCGATATTTAGGCGGCGTCGAGTTGGTCGAGGCGTGTGTCAATGTCTTTGACGAATCGTTCGATGAACATGAGCGCCCTCACCTGTTGTGCGGCTTTGGCAAAGTCTAGGGCTTGGTCTATCAAGGCTTCGCAATGCGCCAATGCAGCAGCGCGGGTTTGTAAAACTTCTTGGTGCAAATTTTCAAGCGATTCTGCAGTCGTGGCATCGTCTAACTCTTCGCGCCACTGCATTTGTTGCATCAAGAATTCTGCCGGCATAGCAGTGTTGTTCTCGGCGTTGATAGGCGCGCCAGCGAGTTCACATAAATACGCCGCGCGACGCAATGGGTCTTTGAGACGTTGGTAAGCCTCGTTGATGCGCACCGACCATTGCATGGCTACGCGTTGGGCGGCAGTGCCTTGTGCAGAGAATTTGTCAGGATGGGCTTCGCGCTGCAGGTTTTTCCAACGCGCGTCTAACGCGGCGCGGTCTTGGGAAAACTGTTTTGGGATATCAAAGAGTTCGAAATCGTCGACCGCAAGTTGCGCCGACAACGGACCAGCCGCATCCACCACCTTAGATGCGGAACGACTCGCCGCAGCCGCAGCGGTCGCGTTCGTTCGGGTTGGAGAATTTAAAGCCTTCGTTGAGGCCTTCACGCACGAAGTCGAGTTGGGTGCCATCGATGTACGCCAAACTTTTGGGGTCAACCAAAACTTTGACGCCGTGGTCTTCGAAGATCACGTCTTCAGGCTCGGAAGCGTCTACGTATTCGAGTTTGTAGGCCAAGCCAGAACACCCTGTGGTTTTGACGCCCAAACGCACGCCTAAACCTTTGCCACGTTTGGCAAGGTAACGGTTGACGTGCTTGGCAGCAGATTCGGTCAGAGTGACGGCCATGGAAATACCTAGGAAAAATTAATGCGCGTGTTTCTTTTTGTAGTCTTCGACTGCGGCTTTGATGGCGTCTTCGGCCAAGATGGAGCAGTGAATTTTCACGGGTGGTAATGCGAGTTCTTCTGCGATTTCACTGTTCTTCAAAGCAGCGGCTTGGTCCAGCGTTTTGCCTTTGACCCACTCTGTTACCAATGAAGAAGAAGCAATGGCTGATCCACAGCCATAGGTTTTGAAACGAGCGTCTTCAATGACCCCAGTGGTGGGATTGACTTTGATTTGCAACTTCATCACGTCGCCACAGGCGGGCGCGCCGACCATGCCAGTGCCGACGGAGTCGTCGCCCTTTTCAAACGAACCCACGTTGCGGGGGTTTTCGTAGTGGTCGATTACTTTTTCTGAATAAGCCATTTTTTGTCCTGATTTTTCTAAGTGCTAATTAATGTGCTG
>JAGWXI010000091.1 GCA_018969975.1 Burkholderiales bacterium | reverse complement strand
GTTGTGCATGACATTGTGAATACATCATCTCAAGACATACCTGCGCAACTCTATTTCCAACTGGTGCGCGATGGCAACAAACTAGCAGGCGAGTCGGCTTTTTATTCGACTTTTACGGGCCCAGCTATTTATACAGAAGCAAAAAAATACCAAAAAGTAGAGTTTGCAGATGTCAAGAAAAAGAATATGGACATTGAAAAACAATCCAGCACAGGATACGTGGCAATGGTCCAACATTACTTCGCCAGCGCTTGGGTATTACCAGATGGACTAATGCGCAACATCTCTATGGATGCCGTAGATATTGGTGAAAGAATGGCAGACTGCTGCTACCGCGCCACTTTGATTGCGCCGCTAGAACCGATAGCGGCAGGCAAATCAAAAAGCGTATCAGCAACACTTTTTGCGGGACCGCAAGAGGAGCACGAATTAGAGGCGGTTTATCCAGGCCTCGAATTGGTGAAAGATTATGGTTGGCTCACCATACTTGCAAAGCCGCTTTACTGGTTGCTCCATAAACTCAACAATCTTTTAGACAATTGGGGTTGGTCGATTGTTGCCTTGGTGGTTCTGATTAAAGCCGCGTTTTATTGGCTCAATGCGCATGCCTACAAAAGCATGGCAAAGATGAAAGCGATCAACCCCAAGATCATGGACATGCGTGAGCGACTCAAAGACAACCCGCAGCAAATGCAAGTTGAGATGATGAAAATTTATCGCGAGGAAAAAGTAAACCCCTTGGGCGGTTGCTTGCCCATCGCGATACAAATCCCTGTATTCATCGCTTTGTACTGGGTACTTTTATCAACTGTGGAAATGCGCAATGCGCCATGGGTGTTATGGATACATGATTTAGCAGCGCCCGATACCTCGTTGGGTGTTTGGTTTGGCGTGCCAGTGGGCATCTTGCCAATAGTTATGACGTTAACCACCGTGCTTCAAACTGCGTTGAACCCTGCCCCACCAGACCCGATGCAAGCCAAGTTGATGTGGATCATGCCGCTGGCTTTTAGCGTGATGTTCTTTTTCTTTCCTTCGGGCTTGGTGTTGTACTGGATTACCAATAACGTGTTGTCCATTGCGCAGCAATGGGTCATCAATACGCGTATGGGTGTGCCGCCGCAATTTAATTTGCCCAAGTTTTAACCATAACTTGCCTTGCTTGCCCACCACCATGACGCCATCATCGCAGTTGCCACTGCGCCAGGACGTGGTGCGGTGGGTATCGTTCGAATCAGTGGTAAGCAATTAGCGCCTTTTTCGCACGCATTGTGTGGACGTGCATTACAACCTCGTGTTGCGAGTTACTTGCCACTCCTCGGCAAAGACAAATCTCCCATAGACCAAGTCTTGGCTTTGTATTTCCAAGGGCCACACAGTTATACCGGTGAAGATGTTTTAGAGCTGCAAGCGCACGGCGGGCCCGTGGTTTTACAAATGATTGTCGAGCGGTGTTTGGAGGTCGCAACGGCCGAAATAGTCACCCCCAATGACAAACCAAACCTTAGCAACCAGCCAACATTGCCTAACTTACGCTTAGCCAAGCCTGGTGAGTTCACCGAGCGTGCATTTCTAAATCACAAACTCGATTTGGCACAGGCAGAGGCGGTAGCCGATTTGATCGAAGCAAGCACGCAGACCGCCGCACGCGGCGCAAGTCGCTCATTGGCTGGCGTTTTCTCACAAGAAATAGATCGACTGCGTAGCGCCTTAATACAGTTGCGGACTCTGGTGGAAGCTACGCTGGATTTTCCTGAAGAAGAGATTGACTTTTTGCAACAAGCGGATGCAAGAGGACAACTCTCTAGCTTGCAAACAAGTCTTGCGCGCGTGATGCAAAAAACGCAGCAAGGCGCATTACTGCGAGAAGGCCTAAGGGTAGTTATCGCTGGTCAGCCCAATGCAGGTAAGAGCTCTTTGCTTAACGCGTTGGCTGGGGCCGAATTGGCCATTGTGACCCCCATTGCTGGCACCACAAGAGATGCAATTGCACAAACTATACAGATCGAGGGTGTACCGGTGCATGTGGTTGATACCGCAGGATTACGTGCACAACAAGAAGCAGACGAAGTAGAGCGCATAGGCATCGATCGCGCCTGGCGTCATATTGAAGGGGCTGACGCAGTGCTCTTTGTGCACGATGTATTGCGTAAATCGGAGCCAGCATACCAACATGCGGACGAAGAAATTACCCAAACGCTAGAAAGTAATCTGCCTCCAAAAATCCCGGTTGTGCACATTTGGAATAAAGCGGATGCTTTGGCCAATCAGACCCAAAATAACGAATTCATACGAGCACAATCCAAAACACCACTTAACAAAGATGGCCGCGAATTACACCTTTCCGCAAAAACAGGCTTTGGATTAAATGATTTGCGTCAAGAACTATTGCGCATAGCTGGCTGGCAAGGTGGTGCTAGCGAAGGCCTCTATATGGCGCGTGCAAGGCATGTGAAAGCCTTGGACGACGTACAGGTGCACTTGAATGCCGCCGCGGCACATCTCGCACAAAAGGCGCCGGCACTCGATATATTGGCGGAAGAACTTCGCTTAGCGCAAAACGCCCTCAATGCTATAACCGGGGAGTTTTCTTCTGACGATTTATTGGGCGTGATATTTTCGAGTTTTTGTATTGGAAAATAAACCGCCCACTAGCTGGCAAACAGCCAAAAAGAGGTATGTGCAAGCGGAACTCTTTAGCCACCTAAAATGCCGAGATGACTTCAAAAAAGACAGGCGCACCAAAGGCCTTTGCGATAAATGACGCTCGCATTTTGCAATTGGCACATGAGACCTTGGATATTGAAGCCCAAGCGTTGCTGCAAATAAAAGATCGACTAACCCCCGCATTCGTCAAAGCCGTTCATCTCTTGCTAAAAACGACAGGACATGTCGTAGTGATGGGAATGGGTAAAAGTGGCCATATAGGGCGCAAAATTGCCGCCACACTTGCGTCCACGGGCACGCCAGCTATGTTTGTACATCCCGCAGAAGCCAGCCATGGAGACCTAGGCATGGTGCGTGACACAGATGTGGTGTTGGCTATATCCAATAGTGGTGAGAGCGACGAATTAGCCGCTATCTTGCCAGTGCTCAAGCGCCAAGGTGTGCCATTGATTGCGATGACAGGTGGTATGCAATCCACTTTGGCAAACCATGCATACATCGTGCTTGATTCGGGAGTCGACAAAGAGGCCTGTCCGCTGAATCTTGCACCAACTGCCAGCACCACAGCGCAAATAGCATTGGGTGACGCATTAGCCGTTGCCCTGCTCGATGCGCGTGGATTCAAGCCAGAAGACTTTGCGCGATCGCACCCTGGCGGTATGTTGGGCCGTCGCTTACTAACTTTTGTCTCAGACCTCATGCGAACAGGTGATGCTGTTCCTCGCGTTTCTCCAGATACGCTGTTGAGTGAATTGATGCGCGAGATGAGCGCAAAAGGGCTAGGCGCATCAGCGGTAGTAGACACAAACAAAAAAGTAGTAGGCGTTTTTACCGACGGTGACTTGCGACGCCTAGTAGAAAAAGGTGCTGACCTACGCACACTCACCGCAGCACAGGTGATGCACCCTAATCCTCGTACCCTCAAGCACACCGCCTTGGCAGTAGAGGCCGCAGAGTTGATGGAAGAGCACCGCATCACCAGCGTGTTGGTAGTAGACGAACACGACGCACTGTGCGGAGCTATCAACAGCAACGACTTGATGCGTGCGAAAGTTATCTGATGACAACTATTACTTACCCTTCAGACGCATTGCAACTTGCGAAAAATATCCGCGTAGCATTTTTTGATGTCGATGGTGTTTTTACCGATGGCGGGTTGTTGTTCACCGAACAAGGTGAAACGATCAAACGCTTTTCCACCTTAGACGGGCACGGCTTAAAAGCCTTGCAAGAGGCCGGCATCACGCCTGCTGTTATCACTGGGCGCGATAGTGCCGCATTGCGTAAGCGCCTCTCAGACTTAGGAATACACCACGCCATATTTGGAACCTTAGACAAGGCCCCTGCTGCACAAGCGCTGCTCACACAACTAGGGCTTGTCTGGTCACAAGCATCACATATGGGCGACGATTGGCCCGACTTAGCAGTGATGACGCGTACAGCGCTTGCATTCGCACCCGCCAACGCACACCACGAGGTCAAAGCCCGCGCGCATTACGTGACACAGCAGCAGGGCGGACATGGAGCAGTTCGGGAAGTATGTGATCTTTTATTGACAGCCAACGGGCACTACGACCGCTTGCTGAAAGACGCTTTGCAATGAGCATGGTCGCTGTGCGTGCTTGGTGGTTGCGCGTGCGACGCACGTGGGATCGCTTGGCGGTTTACTTGCCACTGTTTTTAATGACCATCATGGCGATGGGTACGTACTGGTTGGTGCGCAATACACCTGTGATTGCGCCGCCTGAGGAGGCTGCGCCGAAACGTCACGTACCCGACTATTTCATGAAAAACTTTTCAGTCAAAGTATTCAACGCTGAAGGCAGATTGAAGAGCGAAATGTTTGGTGTAGAGGGACGCCATTACCCAGACACCGATACCGTGGAGGTTGACCAGATTCGGGTCCGCTCACTAAACCAGCATGGTCAGATAACGGTAGCTATAGCTCAGAGAGGCTTAGTAAATGCGGATGGTTCGCAAGCGCAGCTGTTTGAGAAAGCAGAAATTATTCGTGAACGCTACATCAATACAAAAGGCACGGTTTTTCCGAGAAGTGAAATACGCAGTGAGTTTTTGCATTTGTTTGCGAACACGGAAAAAATCAAAACCCATTTGCCAGTAGAGATGACCCGCGATAACGGAGACCGTTTCACGGCCGATTGGATGGACTACGATAACTTGACCCAAGTGATGCATTTGCAGGGCCGGGTCAAAGGCGTGATCATGCCGCGGCCCACAAAAAAGGCTCCCTAAGGAGCCTTTTGTATTTGGCGTTTAAGCGCTTAGCAAGTTAGTAGCTGTTGCCACCGCCGCCAAAGCCGCCGCGACCACCGCCGCCACCGCCTTCACGACCGCCACCGCCACCGCCACTGCGGCCACCGCCACCGTAGGGGCTACGGAAACCGCCGCCGCCGCCGCCTTCACGACCGCCACCACCGTAGCCGCCGCCACCTCCGCCGTAACCACCACCACCGCCACCGCCACCACTGCGGGGAGGACGTGGCTCCATGGGGCGCGCCTCGTTAACTACCAGGCTGCGGCCGCCCAAAGGCGCACCGTTCATGCCCTCGATAGCGGCTTGCGCTTCGGCATCGCTGCCCATTTCTACGAAACCAAAACCTTTGGAGCGACCAGTGTCGCGCTCCATCATGACTTTGGCGCTAGTCACAGCACCGAACTGTCCAAAAGACTGTTCCAGATCGCTGTCGCGTACAGAATACGGCAAGTTGCCGACGTACAGTTTGTTGCCCATGAAAGGGACTCCTTAAAACACAATAAAAAAGCGATGGAGTCCCGAACCGAAACTAACCTATCACCAAACAAGCAGTTGTTTTTTATTACAAAAACGCTGCGCGCCCATTATGGAACACAAGTTCGATAAAAAAACAAGAGTTTTCATGTAATTCGCCACAAAAAAGCCTAGGCTTTGCAAATATAGTGGGTTTTAAAGCGGAAATGAATGGTCTGCGGTGTGCGGCTAACTGAATTTTGGGGATATTACCAACTTGCCTCTCGTTCGGGCGATGCGCTGATTTTGTGGATGGCTAAGTCTGCGCCTTCGAACTCATCTTCTTGGCTCATTCGCAGACCCGTTGTTAGTTTTAGTGCGCCGTAAACCACAAAGCCCGCAGTACACGCCCAGACTGCTCCCATCAGTGTGCCCGTTAATTGTGCAGTGAGATTGACGCCACCTATCCCGCCTAAGGCTTGCGTACCGAAAACGCCCGCAGCAATACCGCCCCAGGTTCCACACAAGCCGTGCAGAGGCCAAACACCTAAAACGTCATCTATGCGCCATTTGTTTTGGGTCAAGGTGAACATGGCGACAAAAATCACGCCAGCTACGGCACCAACCACCAAGGCGCCCATAGGATGCATGATGTCCGAGCCAGCACATACGGCGACCAGCCCAGCCAAGGGACCGTTGTGGACAAAGCCTGGGTCGTTTTTTCCTAAAACCAATGCAGCCAAGGTGCCACCGACCATAGCCATTAGCGAATTGAGTGCAACCAGTCCAGAGATCTTGTCTAGAGTTTGCGCACTCATCACATTAAATCCAAACCAGCCAACAACGAGTATCCAGGCACCTAATGCTAAAAAGGGGATGCTCGAGGGCGGATGCGCTGAAATAGCACCATCTTTTCGGTAACGGTTACTTCGCGCTCCTAGGAGAAGGACGGCTGGTAATGCCAACCACCCGCCAACAGCGTGCACGACGACCGATCCCGCAAAGTCATGGAACTCGTCACCTGTGAGGGCTTTAACCCAAGCTTGGAAGCCCCATTGTTGGTTCCAAGCAATGCCTTCAAAGAAAGGATAAACAAATCCAACGATGACAGCTGTCGCGATAAGCTGGGGCCAAAACTTGGCGCGCTCAGCAATGCCGCCCGAAATAATGGCGGGAATGGCTGCGGCAAATGTGAGCAAGAAAAAGAACTTGACTAATTCGTAGCCATTTTTATCAGCCAAAGTTTGTGCACCCACCATAAAACTGGTGCCGTAGGCAACGCCATAACCCACAACAAAATAAGCTAAGGCGGACATGCAGAAGTCCACCAAAATTTTCACTAAAGCATTAACTTGGTTTTTTTTACGAACTGTGCCTAGCTCTAAAAAGGCAAAACCCGCATGCATGGCGAGCACCATGACAGCCCCTAGCAAGATAAAAAGTGCATCGGCGCCCTGTTTTTGTGCGTCCATCATGAGTTCCTTGGAGATTTGATTGTTATTGGTGCTGATATTGGATCAAAACCCAAAAAAGCACCAAAACCAAGCAAGAAATGCACCTAGAGCTGCAGCAAACAATCACTTGGCAATAACACGCACCATCTCCAAACACTTATTGGAGTAACCCCACTCGTTGTCATACCAGCTCACGACTTTCACGAAGGTGGTATCGAGCGCGATACCAGCATCTGCGTCAAACACGCTGGTGCAAGGCTCGCCACGGAAATCGGTGGCGACGACTTTGTCCTCGGTGTAACCCAAGATGCCCTTCAATGCGCCTTGGCTTTGCGCTTTCATTTCAGCGCAAATCTCGGCGTAAGCTGCGGGACTGTTGAGCTCCACTGTCAAGTCGACCACAGAAACATCAGACGTAGGTACGCGGAAAGACATGCCTGTTAGCTTTTTGTTCAAGGCAGGAATAACAACGCCCACCGCTTTGGCGGCACCCGTGCTGGAAGGAATGATGTTTTCCAAAATACCGCGTCCACCGCGCCAATCTTTGTTGCTAGGGCCGTCAACGGTTTTTTGGGTGGCGGTGGCAGCGTGCACGGTAGTCATCAGGCCACGCTTGATACCCCATTTGTCATTCAACACTTTGGCAACGGGGGCTAAGCAGTTGGTGGTGCAAGACGCGTTAGAGAGGATGGCCTCACCTTTGTAAGTGGCGTGGTTCACGCCGAACACAAACATGGGCGTGTCGTCTTTAGAAGGCGCAGACATCAACACCTTTTTAGCGCCTGCTGCCAAGTGTTTTTCCGCGCTGGCTTTGTCTAAAAACAAGCCGGTTGCTTCGACCACGATGTCGGCGCCGACTTCGTTCCACTTCAAGGCAGCGGGGTCACGCTCTTGGGTGAGACGGATTTTTTTACCATTGACGATCAAGGTGTTGCCGTCTACAGAGATGTCGCCTTTGAAGCGGCCATGCACGCTGTCGTACTTGAGCATGTACGCCAAGTAGTCGGGCTCTAGCAAGTCGTTAATGCCCACCACCTCGATGTCAGAAAAGTTTTGCGCCGCTGCGCGAAACACCATACGGCCAATCCGTCCAAAGCCGTTAATACCAATCTTGATGGTCATGCAATTTCCTTGAAGTTAAAAATTTATTTCGCCAATACCGCTTGCACCGTATCCGCCACGTTTTCAGGCGTAAAGCCAAAGTGTTTGAACAGCACGCCCGCAGGGGCTGACTCGCCGTAAGTGTCGATGCCGACAACAGCCGACACGCCGTATTTCCACCAACCGTCGGTAGAGCCCATTTCAACCGCCACGCGGGGCAGACCTTTGGGCAAAACGGCCGATTTGTAAGCCACGCTTTGGCGATCGAATGTGGTGGTGCTAGGCATGGACACCACGCGCACTGCAATCTTGCGTTCAGCCAACAGGGCTTGTGCTTTGAGGGCGAGTTGCACTTCAGAGCCGGTGGCAACGATGACGGCTTGCGCGGCCTTGCTCATGCCCACTTCGCTGGGCTCAGCCAACACATAGGCACCTTTGTTGATAGCGTCCAAACCAGAGAACTCGCCTGCGGCTTGCGTGCTGGCGCTGGCGTGCGCTTCGCCTTTGGGTAAATAAGGCAGGTTTTGACGACTCAACAACAAGGCCGTGGGCTTGTGTTGGTTTTGTAAAGCCACTGCCCACGCAACGGTGGTTTCTGCAGTGTCAGCAGGGCGCCAAACGTCGAGGTTTGGAATCAAGCGTAACGATGCAGCATGCTCAATCGACTGGTGGGTCGGGCCGTCTTCGCCCAAGCCAATTGAGTCGTGGGTGAACACGTGAATGATGCGTTGCTTCATCAACGCAGCCATGCGAATAGCGTTGCGCGAGTAGTCGCTGAAGGTCAGGAAGGTACCGCCGTAGGGAATGAATCCGCCATGCAGTGCGACGCCATTCATGATCGCGGCCATGCCAAATTCGCGCACGCCGTAGTTGATGTGACGACCGATGGCGTCATCGGGTGTGCTGTGGCCTTCTGCACCTGGGTAGGTGACCACATCACCCGCTAAATCAACGCGAAAGCTGGGCGTACTTTTGGTGTTGGTGAGGTTGGAACCCGTTAAATCTGCGCTGCCACCTAGCAACTCTGGCAGGGCGGCGGTGAAAGCTTCCAGTGCCAATTGGCTGGCCTTGCGGCTCGCAGCGGTTTCGGCTTTGGTGTGTGCATCGATGACGGCATCCACCACGGTTTGCGCGAAGTGCTTGGGCAACTCGCCCGCCATGCGGCGTTGGTATTCCTTGGCCAAATTTGGGTGCGCGCTTTCATAAGCGGCAAATAAGTGGTTCCAATCGGCCTCGTCTTGTTGCCCGCGGGCGATGGTGCTCCAATCGGCGTAGACATCTTGCGGAATCTCAAACGGTGGCAAGTCCCAGCCGATGGCTGCGCGGGTGAGTGCTATTTCTTCTGCGCCCAAAGGCTCGCCGTGAGCCTTGGCGGTGTTGGCGCGGTTGGGGCTGCCTTTGCCGATGCTGGTTTTGCAGACGATGAGCGTGGGCTTGTCGGCGCTGTACTTGGCTTTTGCAATCGCTTGGCTCACAGCCACAGAGTCATGGCCGTTGACGGCGTCGATCACATGCCAACCATAAGCTTTGAATCGCTCGGGCGTGTTGTCGATAAACCAAGGCGCGACTTTGCCGTCGATAGAAATGCCGTTGTCGTCGTAGAGCGCAATCAATTTATTGAGTTTCCAGGCGCCGGCGAGGGCACAGGCTTCGTGGCTGATTCCTTCCATCAAACAACCATCGCCCATGAAGACATAAGTGTGGTGGTTGACGATGGCATGGCCGTCGCGGTTGAACTGCGCGGCCAGTAGTTTTTCAGACAAAGCCATGCCCACAGCGTTGGCCAAGCCTTGGCCCAGAGGGCCAGTGGTGGTTTCCACGCCGGGAGTCACACCTACTTCAGGATGGCCTGCCGTCTTGCTGTGCAACTGGCGGAAGTTTTTTA
>JAGWXI010000010.1 GCA_018969975.1 Burkholderiales bacterium | reverse complement strand
GTGGCCCTGGGCTAATGTGTAATTGAGGGTCTCTGTCTTTCCTGTTATGTCGGCTTGCTCCATAACTGTTTTGTAAGTCCCGACACTGGTTCTTACATTGCCTGTAACTCCGTCTTCAGTAGCTTGCTTGGTTTCTAAATTAATAGAGGCAAAGTTGTTTCCGTTGATATGCGGTTGCGGGCTTTTATAAACTGTGACAGATGACATTCCATTTATTGGAAGCATGTCGAGCAAAGGATGGTTCCATGCAGGCATATAAAAAGGAACGCCATCGACATAGGTTTTGATTTCTGAGCCCGGGCGACTTGTTCCCATGCCCCTTATAAACACAGCGCCACCTTGATCGCCACCATATGCACCAATTGCGTTGTATCTAGAGATTGACACACCAGGGGTCCTGCGTAAGGCCGAGGCCAAGTCGGCAGCGTTTAAGTCTCTTAGCTGGTCTTCTCCTACGACACTTGAAATAGAAGATCGATCGTCGAGTCGAACTTCCTCAACGATTGGTTTGGCAACCACAACTACATCTGGAATAACTGTTTGTGCATTTAAAAAGGCAATATTGCTCAAGGTAAGAATTGCTAATGAAATTTTTGTAAATCGCTTTGACATCTTTTCTTCCTTTCGAATTAATTGAAGATCCAAATAACTGAAGTACCAGCAACTTCAGTTACGCCACTCAAATACCCAACAGCCCAACTGATCCACATAAGTGCAACAACTGCAGCCATTTCAAAGCCGCGTTTAGCGCCTTTGGGTGAAAAATAAGATCTAAAGCACTCCAAATTCCAAGTTTTGAATTGATTCATGTGTATTCCTGCCAAATATCCAGGCGTACGCCCACGTCGGGCGACTAGCCAAAAAAAACTAGGCAAAGCGCAAACGCGCTATGCCCGCTTCAAGATCAAAGGAGGAAAGTAGGCGGTCCGCGCGAAGGCAGTGGCGGAGCTGTGAGAGACGCGATGTGTGCTGCCACAGAGGGCAACAACGCATGCGAGAGAGGTGAGGGTTGTGTCAGCGCTGTATTTAACGCTGAGGGAGGTGCACTGATGCTGGCGCACAAGGGGCAATCCAAGGTGGGCGAAGAAGAAATAGAACCATCTTCATCGCCTTGCACAACCAATTTCATGCTGCCGGTGCTGGTACAAACCATGTCCATAGCTTTGGGCTGAACCATGGGAGATGCAATGGCCACGCCCACCGACAAAGCAAACCACACCAGCACGAGGCGGATGATGTTTGAAGTGTTGCGCAGGTATTGCATGCTGGAAATTTTAACTGTGCTGTAGTGGCGCGATTTTTTGGTCAATTGCGCCAAATACGCTTTGACCATCCGCGCCTTTGGCTTCAATGCGAATGGTGTCTCCGTATTTCATGAATTCAGTGCTGGGTTTGCCGTCCAAGATAGTTTCAATTGCGCGTTTTTCGGCAATACAGCTATAGCCCTTGGGCCATTCTTTTTTGCCATTGATGTCGACGCCTTGGTTGCTGACAGTGCCACTACCCACAATGGAGCCGGCACGCACATTGCGCGTTTTGCAAATGTGGGCAATGAGTTGGCCGAAGTGAAACGTCATCTCAGGCCCGGCCTCACACATACCGACCTTGCGGCCATTCCAAGTGGACTGCACGGTTACGTGGAGCCGGCCGTTATCCCATGCTTGACCTAATTCATCAAGCGTTACCGCAACTGGGCTGAATGCGGTTGCAGGCTTGCTTTGCAAGAATCCAAAACCCTTTGCTAATTCGCTCGGAATCAGGTTGCGTAAAGACACATCGTTGGCGAGCATCACTAGGCGGATGCCTTCAAGGGCTTCGTCTGGCGTCGATTGCATGGGCACATCTGCAGTGATGACGGCAATTTCTGCTTCAAAGTCAATGCCAAAGTCTTCGCTAGCACAAACTACATCGTCTTGCGCGCCGATGAAGTCGTCACTGCCCCCTTGGTACATCAAGGGGTCTTTGTAAAAGCTCTCAGGCACTTCTGAACTACGCGCTGCACGCACCAATTCCACATGGTTAATGTAGGCAGAGCCATCAGCCCATTGGTAAGCACGCGCAAGAGGCGCCATACACATGGCAGGATCAAATGGAAAGGCATGCCGCGCTTTGCCTAGATTGAGTGTTTCATACAAGTCGACTAACTGCGGTGCGATAAATCCCCAATCATCTAAAACTTGTTGCATTTTGTTGGCGATACCCGTTGCATAGTGCGCAGTGCTTAAGTCACGCGAGACGACTACGAGTTGTCCATCTCGTGATCCGTCTTTGTAGGTGGCAAGTTTCATAGCCGATAGTCCTCAGGCAAAATTACTGATTTACTAGTTATTCACCTGATCATAATCGCCCACTTTATGAATGAACACGCGGCTATGCAAGCTGCTACCAACACCAATGTGGCCCTCGCTGTGCAAAAGGGCTGGCCCACCCAGCGCACCACTCTTTTTATTGCATGTGTAGTTTTGTTGGTACACGTTTGGTTGCTTGCTGAAAGTAGTTTGTGGTTAACACCTGGTGCAGAGCAAACACTGCAGACTAGGGCATTTGTGACACGCCAAATACAACTCCCCCCACTACCAAACCCGATTACAAAAGCAAAACCAAAAATCAGCCCCATTGCAAAGCCGCAACCAGTTACCGATACCCAAACGACTACAAACGCTACAACGACTGCCGATACAAACGCTGCTAATGCATCTGACGAGACAGATAACAGTCCTAGCAATACCAGTATTTCATCGATGGGAAACCAAGACCAGGTTGCCCCCGTACCTTTGCCAGCGCGTGTAGCTTCAAGCGTTGATATGCAGCCTTATCCCCGATTTGCCAGTGAGGAAGTGCCCGCTAGTGAGGCCAGTGTTTTCAAGATTCCTGACTCGGTTTTGCTGAAGTACCAAGTGCTTGGCATGTCTAAGCAAATGAACTACTCCGCATGGGCCGAGTTTTCTTGGCAGCAAGATGGCCAGCGTTATGACTCCAAACTAGAAGTAGGTGCGTTTTTATTAGGCTCTCGCAGCCAAACCAGTCAAGGCACTTTGGGTGTGGAAGGTTTGATGCCCCAGCGATTTGGCGACAAATACCGCTCCGAAGTCGCCTCGCACTTCCAGCGCGACAAAGGTGTGATCAGTTTTAGCACCAACGCACCTGAAGCGCCTTTGCTCAAAGGCGCGCAAGACCGCTTGAGCGTGGTGATGCAAATTGCGGCTTTGTTGTCTGCGGACCCCGAGCGTTATCCCGTAGGCACCCTGCTCTCGTTTCAAACCGTAGCGACGCGCGATGCCGAGGTATGGCTTTTTTTGGTTGAAAAATCGGAAACTTTGCAATTGCCCTATGGCGAAGTCCCGACCATCAAAATCAACCGCAAGCCCCGCAAGGAATTTGACCAGGCCATTGAGCTCTGGTTTGCGCCGTCGATAGACTATTTGCCTGTGCGTTTGCGGGTTACTAATGCGAATGGAGACTTTGTCGACCAGCAATTACGAAAGCTTGAAAAACCCAAGTCTTGAAATTTGACGTTTGAATCCGATATCCTTGGGGTACAACCCGTTTTACAGAAAGCTGCGACACCATGGACATGCTCTATAACTCTGAGACTTTCTCCGTCATGCATTTACAAATGCAAGAAACTGAGTTTTTGCCCTCCCGTCCTGATGTGCCTGTTCTTGCCCGTCACGGGTTCGAGATCGTCGACAAGCGTTCTGGCAAAGAGATATTTTTGGAAGGCTCATGGGCCGAGCAGTTCCAAGCCCATTTGCGTGCTTGGCAAGAAAACTCGCCCACCCAAGAAGAAGTCGAAGACACCTTAGCCGGCTACGCAGAGTTGGCTCAAAACCCTTTGGTGGTGCACTAAGATTTTCTGAGGTAGAGCCAGTAATACAAAGGGTGTACTAATAAAAGAATAGCTACCAGTCTACAAACTTGGAATGCACTGACCACTGCCACCCCAAGTTGCAATACTTTGGCGGTAATTGCCATTTCAGCTATTCCTCCCGGCGAGGTGCTCAGCAACATCGTAGGTAGCGGTAGGCCTGTTAACCAAACCAAGCACTCCGCAAAGCCTGCGCACACCACAATCATCACCACCGTTGCCAGCGCCACACTGGCTAGCCACCTTGGAGCTGTATGCATAAAAGATGCGGTAAAGCGCACACCCAGGCTCACTCCAATTACCATCTGCGCAGCATTGGACAACCATGGCGGAATACCTGAGAGCGTGATCTCATTCATCGTCAACACCGTCGCCACCAAAAACGGACCTAGAAACCATGGATTAGGACGTTTTAAGAGCATTAGCCCACCCGCGCCAACACCAGTGCACAAAGCCAAAAGCGCCAAGCCCTGCCAATCGATTTGACGCGCAAAGGTTGGCGCCACATCCAAACTATGCCAACCACTGAACTGCATCACAAAGGGCACGACCACGGTGACGATTAACACACGCAAGCTGTGGGCGGAAGCTACTAAATCAGTTCTGGCCATCGCGCGTTCGGCTAACAATGTCATTTCAGACGCGCCGCCAATAGGACCTGCAAAATAAGTGGTCGCGCGATCAAGCCCTTGCATGCGCGGTGCATGCACCCAATGCAGCCAGCGTCCAAAGGCAAGGCCCAGCAATAGTGCCCACACAATGCCCAGCCCTATGGCCCACCACAAACTCACCAGCAATGCTGTAACCTGCGGCGTGAAATAAAGCCCCAAAGCTGTTCCGATCACCCATTGGCCAGCATCACGAAAGGGGTTCCAACTCAGCGTAGGTGCGCCGCTAATGGATGCAAATGATGTGACTAACAACGGCCCAATCATCCATGGCAGAGGGGTATGTAGTGCAATACAGACTTGGGCAGCAATCCAAGCTAACAGCAAAGTACCTGCAACACGAAATGTAAATCCCCAAGCGGGACGAAGAAAAGGCATAGGGTTGTTATTTTGCATCTACCCTAGTTCAAAGCTTGTCTCGTATGCTTACCTACAATGCAATTGGTTACGATTTGTTGAGTGGCACAAGAAAGACTGTGTGTTCTTGAACAAACGCTAAACCGTCCTCTTCAAATAACTCTAAAGGCCTCTGCCATGAATGCCCCTGTCTCATCCGCGCTTCTAGAGTCAATGAGCCACGCCGAGCGTCAGTCGCAAGTGGTAGCTGCGCTTTTACGTGTCTTGCCTGCCCATGCGGTGCTCTACACCACCGAAGATACGGTTCCCTACGAATGTGATGGCCTCACAGCCTATCGGGCGCGACCTTTGTGCGTGGTTTTGCCAGAAACCTACGGCGAAGTGCAAGCCGTATTAAAAACTTGCCATGCGATCGAAGCGCCCGTTGTGGCGCGTGGTGCGGGCACAGGTTTGTCTGGCGGCGCAATGCCGCATGCCCAAGGGGTGACTCTTTCGCTAGCCAAGTTCAACAAAATTTTGAATATCGATCCAATTGCACGCACCGCCACCGTGCAGTGTGGCGTGCGTAATTTAGCAATCAGCGAAGCCGTCGCGCATTTGGGGTTGTATTACGCTCCTGATCCTTCCAGCCAAATTGCTTGCACCATCGGCGGCAATGTGGCGGAGAATTCTGGTGGCGTGCATTGCCTGAAATACGGATTAACGTTGCACAATGTGATGAAGGTCAAAGGATTCACCATCGAAGGCGAAGCCATTGAGTTTGGTAGTGATGCACTCGATACGCCTGGGTTAGATTTATTACCACTGGTAGTTGGCAGCGAAGGCATGTTGGCCGTCACGACCGAAGTGACCGTCAAGCTAGTGCCCAAGCCCCAATTGGCGCGTTGCATCATGGCAAGCTTTGACGATATGCGTAAAGCTGGCGATGCGGTGGCGTCGGTCATCGCGGCGGGCATTATTCCTGCCGGCCTGGAAATGATGGACAAGCCCATGACTGCGGCCGTAGAAGGTTTTGTGCACGCGGGCTACGACCTCAACGCCGAAGCGATTTTGCTGTGTGAGAGTGACGGCACCCCAGAAGAGGTGGAAGAAGAAATTGGCCGTATGAGCGAGGTGTTGCGTCAATGCGGTGCAACTGCGATTGCGGTGAGCCAAAACGAAGCTGAGCGCTTGCGTTTTTGGAGCGGTCGCAAAAACGCGTTTCCTGCGTCAGGACGCATCAGCCCCGACTACATGTGCATGGACAGCACCATTCCACGTAAGCGCTTGGCCGATATTTTGTTGGCGATTGCGGAGATGGAAAAGAAATACCAATTGCGTTGCGCCAATGTGTTCCACGCGGGTGACGGCAATTTGCATCCACTAATTTTGTTTGATGCAAATGACCCAGATCAACTGCACCGCTGCGAACTGTTTGGTGCAGACATCTTAGAGACCAGTGTGGCCATGGGCGGCACGGTGACTGGTGAGCACGGGGTTGGCATCGAAAAACTCAACAGCATGTGCGTGCAGTTCAGTGCTGAAGAAAACGAACAAATGTTTGCTGTGAAACGTGCTTTTGACGCCAAGGGTTTGTTAAACCCTGGCAAAGTAATTCCTACATTGAACCGTTGTGCTGAATACGGAAAGATGCTGGTACGTGCTGGGCAAATCAAGCATCCTGATTTGCCTAGGTTTTAAAACCTTTTAAATTTAGCGCTTCGCCGATTTCGGCCGCAAATTAGATTGGCGTTCATACAAACGGCCAGAAGCGTATTTATGCAAAACGCTGGCAATAAAAGTTTGATAAGGAATACCCTCTTCAAGAGCACGTGCCTGAATATCCATGAGATCAGGAGTTGATAAGCGAATATTGATTCGTCTGTCTTTGATAAATGTGGCGCTTGCTGCCGCCTTGAACTTAGCAAGCTTGGCTTTTGAAGGCGACGTCGACTTTAATTCGCCTTTCTCAAAGGCATCTAATAAATCTTTTTCAAACGTATCTAATTTTTTCATTTGATTTCCTATTCAAGATAGTTTTTAGTTGCTTTGCGACTGGGGATCACAGTTTTTAGAAAATAATATTCGGCCTCTTCAACATACGGAACCAAGTAGGCGTAACTATCAAGCCCCGCCACAAACACCAATTGATTAGGGTATTTTTCTTTGTTCGGATGCTTTAACTCATCCAACAAACCACCCGACTCAATCGCAAGCACTATCTCCTCAAATGAGATGCCACGCTCTTGCTTGAGAGTTTCATTTTTCTCATGATTCCAGCGAAACGGTTTCATTTACTGAGTTTAGCAGAGTGTGTGCCTAATGTCACCTCTGTTATGCGATATTAGTTATTTACGCCCACCAAAAATAGCCGTGCCCACACGCACCATCGTGCTACCCGCATGGATCGCAGCTTCCAAATCAGAAGTCATGCCCATGGACAGTGTGTCGAAGTGAGGTTGGTTTACCTCGCCACGCATTTGGTCAAATAATGCACGTGCTTTTGCATGGAGCGCGACTTGCGCTTCAAAGCCTTCTACAGGGTCTGGGATAGTCATTAAGCCGCGCAATACGAGTCTTGGCAATTGCGTTACTTGCTCCGCCAACTCCAATACTTCTTCTGGCGCAACACCCGACTTGGTTGCACCACCATCGATGTTGACTTGTAGGCAGACATTCAAAGGCGGCAAGTTCTCTGGACGTTGGTCATTTAAACGTTGCGCAATTTTGAGGCGATCGACTGTATGCGCCCAACTAAAGAACTCAGCAACGTATTTGGTTTTGTTACTTTGAATAGGGCCTATGCAATGCCAAATGAATGGATTTTTTGTATGCGCGGCACTTTGCAAAAAAGTGATTTTTTCTACACCTTCTTGGATGTAGTTTTCACCAAAATCTTGTTGCCCGCATGCTGCAACTTCCTGCACTGCGTCTACACCAAATGTTTTGGATACAGCGAGCAAGGTGACTTCAGCAGGGTTGCGTCCGCATGCTGCGCATGCAGCAGCAATGCGCGATTGCACGGCTTGAAGGTTGTCTTGCAATGTAGTCATAACAGGCACGACTTTAACAAGGAGAACGAATGGATCTAGAAGATGTACTTCAAGATGCTGTGATGCGTGGCGCGTCTGACATCCATTTTTGTTCTGGGCAATCGCCATGGGCCAGGGCTCAGGGGGAACTATTTCAATTGAACGGCGGCGCTGTCCAAAACGGTCAAAGTTCATGCTGGCTCTTACAAGTTTTGGCTCCTTTTATGGAAAAGAGTTTGTACGCACGCTTTTTAGAAGGCTACGAAGTAGATTTCTCATTCGCTACTTCCAGAGTGGGACGATTCCGCGTCAATGTGTTTAAAAGCCAAAAAGGCACGGGCGCAGTGCTTCGACATATCCTCGAAAATATTCCAAATTTGACTGAAATAAATGCCCCCAAGGTATTACCTGATTTGCTTAAAAGTGCGGGACTTTTCTTGGTTACTGGACCCACAGGCTCAGGAAAATCCACTACTTTGGCAGCGGTGTTGCACCATCTCAACCAAACAACCAGTCAACACCTCATCACCCTCGAAGATCCGATTGAATTCATACACACCAGCCAAAAGTGTTTGGTAACACAAAGAGAGGTAGGGCAGCACAGCAAAAGCTTCTCCAATGCATTGCGTGCCGCATTACGTGAAGACCCCGATGTCATTTTGGTTGGCGAGTTACGCGACTCTGAAACTATTCGTCTAGCCTTGACAGCGGCAGAGACGGGGCATCTGGTGCTAGCGAGCCTGCACACCCGAAGCGCGGCAGCTAGCATCGATCGCATCGTCGATGTGTTTGAAGGCGCAGAAAAGGCCATGGTTCGCACGCAGCTCAGCGAATCTTTGATCGGCGTGGTGTCTCAAACGCTATACCGTCCCATCCAAGGCCAAAAGCAATGCGCCGCCTTCGAAGTCATGGTGGCGACACCAGCTATCCGCCATTTGATTCGAGAAGGCAAAACCTCGCAAATTCACAATGCCATCCAAACAGGGGCAGCCTATGGGATGCAAACCATGGCGCAGGCCATGCAGGCGGCGCCAGCTTAGAACGATGCAATCGCACTATGATGCACGGCTATTTAACCCAACCCCAAAGAGTTCACCATGTCGAGCATCAATCCAAAAACCTATGAATCCGCACCTTCCACCCATGTCGCTTTCATCGGCATGGGCGTGATGGGCTACCCGATGGCTGGCCATTTGGCATCTGCCGGACACGCTGTCACTGTGTACAACCGTTCACCCGCCAAAGCACAAGCTTGGGTAGCTGAATTTGCCAAAAGCAAAGCGCCTAAAAGTGCGCCCACTCCCCGCGAAGCTGCTGCTGGTGCTGACATTGTGTTTTGCTGCGTGGGCAATGACGACGATTTGCGCTCAGTGATTTTTGGCGCGGATGGCGCATTGGCTGGCATGAAGGCCGGCGCTATTCTGGTGGACCACACCACCGCCTCGGCAGATGTAGCGCGCGAAATTTATGCGGCCGCAAAAAACTTAGGCATTCCTTTCATCGACGCACCCGTATCTGGCGGACAAGGCGGCGCACAAAACGGTTTGTTAACCGTGATGTGTGGCGGTGATGAATCTGTTTTTGATTGCGTCAAGCCCGTTGCGATGGCTTTCTCGCGCGCTTTCACATTGATGGGTGCGTCTGGTGCCGGTCAACTCACCAAAATGGTCAATCAAATTTGCATCGCGGGCTTGGTGCAAGGCCTGAGTGAAGCGATCGCCTTCGGTCAGAAAGCTGGTTTAGATATGAACTTGGTCCTTGACGTGATTGGCAAAGGTGCCGCGCAAAGCTGGCAAATGGACAACCGTGGCAAAACTATGGTGGCTGATAAATTTGACTTTGGTTTTGCCGTGGACTGGATGCGCAAAGATTTAGGTTTGGTCTTTGACGAAGCCAAACGCAATGGTGCGGTTTTGCCCGTCACCATGTTGGTTGATCAGTTCTACGGTGATGTGCAAAAACTCGGTGGCAAGCGCTGGGATACATCAAGCCTGATAAAGCGTCTGCGCTAGTTATTTGACAGGTGTGACCACCGCACCTGTTGCAGGTGCTGGTAAGTTGGTGCTCACAGGTGCGCTCGTTCCTGGAGAAACTGGCGTTGGTTTGGAATCGTCCACCGGAACTTTCTTTGGCTGCAAGGTATTTAACTCTTCCTCGCTGATGTATTCAAAGACACGCACCACCCGCTTGACACCACCAACTCCGCGGGCAACTTCTGTGGCTCGATTGCCCTCGCGCTGAGTCACACGCCCCATCAAATACACGGTGCCACGTTCTACAACAATTTTGTAAACGCTGGCAAATACGTCTTCTGTGTCAATCATGGCAGCCTTGACTTTGGCCACAAGCACTAAGTCGGCCGACCGCTCGCTGAGGCTGGTAGCGGGACCGATTCCTAATTCGTTAACGACTAGACGAACGTTTTCAATTTTTCCAATAAGTTGTTCTACTTGGGCCCGCACACGGTCACTAGAAACCTCGCCAGTTATTAATACTTGTCGGTTGTAACTGGTTACATTCACATGCTCTTTTTCGCCAAAGTTTTGCTTTATGGCACTGGCGCTTCTTTGAGAAATACCCTCATCCTCCACCTGAATCCCTGTCGTACGACGATCACTGGCGATCATGGCTGTTCCTAAAACGCCACCCATCATGACTGGCGCACAAGCAGTGAGGGCAAGAGCCATTGCAATAGCCGCAAGGTATGTGGCAGATGTGTTTTTCATATTCCTAGTTTCCTTCTTGATCACCTAACAGTTGTAAATCCACACCATCGCAAATGCAATGGATGGTGAGTAAATGCACTTCTTGAATTCGGGCGGTGCGCTCATGCGGCACACAAATATGTACGTCTGTTTCACGCAGGGCTGAAGTCATCTTGCCGCCACCTTTGCCCGTCAGGGCTACTACGGTCATATCACGTTCGTGCGCAGCGCTGATAGCTGCTAAAACGTTAGCCGAGTTACCGCTGGTGGTGATCGCCAACAAAACATCACCCGATTGTCCAAGCGCGCGGACTTGCTTGGAAAAAATTTGGTCGTAGTGGTAGTCGTTGGCGATGGCTGTCAAGATGGAGCTGTCCGTGCTCAAGGCAATAGCACCCAACTCTGGCCTTTCACGTTCAAAACGACCAACAAATTCCGCTGCAAAGTGCTGCGCGTCTGCTGCAGAACCGCCGTTTCCGCACGCCAATACCTTGCCACCACTGGTCACGCTGGCCAAGATGGCTGCAATAGCTGCTGCAATTGGTTTGGAGAGAGATTGCGCTGATTGGTATTTCAGATCAGCACTGTCAATAAAGTGTTGTTCAATACGTTGTTCGAGCATGTCGTAATGATACCTTTTGCGCTACTCAGTCCACTGTGAAAGCCCCTTTTAGCCAGTGGAGTCCATTTGTATCCATCGCAACCACATCAAATCGACATGTAGGCTCGTATTTCAGCCGCATCAAGAAAAATTTAGCGGCAAAAGCTATCCGTTGCCGCTTGATGGTTGAGACGCTGGCGAACGCTCCTCCGAAATGGTTATTTATGCGTTTGCGCACTTCTATGAACACCATGGTTCCATGCGGGTCCAACATAATTAAATCAATTTCACCCCCGCCACGCCCCGGCGTTCGATAATTGCGTTGCACGAGTTGCAAGCCATGCGCTTGCAAATAGTGCAACGCGCAGTCTTCCGCTGCATTTCCTATTTGCTTGGTGGTGAAGGAATTTTTCTCTTGAGTTTGTCCACGCATTTCTCATCCGCCTTAACTGCCGCCCATGATGCTGCGGCCTCGCAACACCACCCTGCTGGCACCCTTTATATGGTTGCCACACCGATAGGTAATTTGGCTGATATAAGTTTGCGTGCCCTGCATGTATTGAGTGTGTGCGATACCTTGGCCTGCGAAGATACGCGCCACTCACAAACTTTGTTACGTAACTACGGAATTGTGCGCAGTGCCCACCAATGGTTGGCTCTGCATCAACACAATGAAACGCAAGTAGCACAAGAGGTCCTACAACGCCTGCATTCAGGTCAGCGCGTTGCTTATGTGAGCGACGCGGGAACTCCTGCTGTAAGCGATCCGGGGGCGCGTTTGGTAAGGCAAGTTCAGGCTGCTGGCTTGCGCGTGATGCCACTACCTGGTGCAAGCAGTGTCACGGCTTTATTGAGCGCCTGCGGTTCCTTTACTACAGATACGTCTGGTTTTGTTTTTCTCGGGTTTTTACCAAGCAAAGTAGCTGAAAGAGAACGCGCCGTGCGCTCGATTTCGCTTGATGGGCGCACGCAAGTACTCTTGGAGGCTCCGCATCGGATTGAGTCACTAGCTCAGGCTTTGGCGATTCTTGGTGACAGGATGGTAACGGTAGGACGCGAACTGACCAAACAATTTGAAGAAATTGCCACACTCAGCGCTAGTGCTATGTGCGACTGGATACTTGCTAACCCGCAACGAACGCGCGGTGAATTTGCATTGGTGGTGCACGCTCAGGCAGTTAAGAGCGAACCGATGGAGGCACATGACAAGATGCTGCAACTTTTGATGCAAGAGCTCCCTTTAAAAACAGCTGTTCGTATTAGCGCAGAGTTGACTGGAGAATCACGCAATCTTTTGTATGCGCGGGCTTTAGATCTTAAAGGCGGGGAAAGTTAATTTTTTAAAATCGTTGACAATTCGAATTCTTCTTGAAGAGGTGTTGTATGCATAAATTGGTGACTATTCGTTTGGCATTGCTGTTGGCTGGTTGCTTAGCGATCAGCGCTTGTGAGACAAATCCACCCGTCAAATCTTCACAAGTAGACGCTGCCCCCATCGTTGCATTTTTAGATGCAGACAAGTTTGATAACGAGTTATCAGCCTCCTTGTCTGCACCCATAACAGAGGTAACTGTGCCGTTCTACGACAAGGTTTCTCCCAATCAAATGCCTGAACGGATAAAAGTCTGGGTCAATTACATCGAAAAAAATGGCGGCAAAATTCAAATGACAGAACCACCAAGTTCGTCTGGTGTCACCGCTAAAAACCCATTTCTTATTTTTAGCATGATCAATGCCATTCGAACCTTGGTCACCTTAGAGCAAAAAAGTGAGAAGGCTAAAGTGCTTGCCTCAGCTAAGGGACACGATGTCAAAATTTTGTTGGCCTACAACGCGCAAAATGAGGTTGTGATCGACAAAATTGTCTTTGCTAAAAAAGGCGCGGCTAATTGAACTCGGCGCCTCTGATAAGGCCATATTTCTCCAGCTCAACGTCCGCCTTCGCCTACCAAGGCATAGGGTGCCCAAAATGCAGGGTGCGCGTATTGCGGTAATTTCATCGTCTCTACCATTGCTTGCTTCAATGCCTCTGCCCGGCGAATTTTCGGGTCTTTCTTATAGGCGGCAAATGTATGTGTTGTGAGCAACATGGCACTCTCCGACTCTACAGACCAGTGTGTTACCAACAAACTACGGCTTCCTGCAAAGAAAAAGCCACGGGCTAGGCCACTTAAGGCTTCTTCAGCACGTCCATCAGCACCGGCGGTATTACAAGCAGACAAGACCACCCAATCGGCATTGAGTTTGAGACCCAAGACATCTTCTAGTGTTAACAAAGGTGAATCTGCTGGGTTAGCAGTAGATGCCATAGCCAAGGCCGGCTGGTTTAGGTTGGGCAAATCGCCCGCCAACAAACCATGGGTGGCAAACACGACCACTTGCTTTTTACCTAATTGGCCTGAAGCACTGCTTTTGAGCACAGATTGACGCGTTGCATCAGCGCCCAAGATCAAATCGTGTTTAGGGTCAGCCGCCAAAATTTTTGCGAGCTCATTGACTTCATCGCGCGTCTCTGGCAGAGGCGGTATTTTGCTGTAGGCCAGATAACTTTCCTCATTGGATCTCTCCAGCCCAATTTGGAGGGTTGAGCGCGTATCAATGGCCGATCGAACAGTCGTGTTTTTCGGTATGACGCCTGCGATTTGTTGGGTCGCAACTTTGTTGTCAAACAAAGGGTCGCCCCATGCAATAAGTGGTTGGGTACTGGAAGGCACTTTGGCGTAGCGCTTTAAAGACAACCATCCACTGGCTGTTGGTACTTGGCTAATGGCGGTGTCTTTGATCAACCAAGCGGCATTTGAGGGGTTGGGAGAAGTAACAGGTTGACGTACTAATACGCCTAAAGGCATATTGGCAAAAGCACCAGAGGTGGCCACGATCACATGTTTTTTATCCGCCATCTCGGATTCGATGGGCCCAAAAATGCCTTTGTAAACAGTGTGTGCGTCTGCATAGTCAAAGGTAGGTGCTTTATTACCAAGTCCGGCAACGTCGAGGGTTTTACGAATTTTGTCAACCAGCTTTGCGCCATCTTTCTCACCCACTGGCCACTGGTGGAAGTTCACTTTGCCCGACGCATTAATCGCCCAAACATAGGTTTGCTTTTCCATTGGCAAGATAGAGACAAACAATTCATCCGGCTTGAGTTGTTGCGCAATATCTGTGTGGCTAGGCGCCTTAGGCTGAATGAGTTGGAAGTACTCGGGGAAGCCTTTTTGAATTTGCGCCTTGTATTCTTTGCGCAAACCTTCCAATTCACGCATACGCTGCTGCATTTGCTCGATAACTTGCGGATTACGCCTTTTATCTCCTTCGCTACCCTGTGCTGTGATGTAAGACATGAGGGTGGCAGCTTCATTTTTCGCGTCTTGTTCCTTACGGATTACTTCAGAAAGACCGGGGGTGTTGACACCTGAGCGAACCGCTGCATCGGAGAGCGCTTGCTGCACAGAAGAGGAATTCAAATGGTCTGCCATTTGAAAAATAATGGCTGCGTCTTTGGCGTCTTTATCAGCCGTAGTGGCGAGCAAGTCGATGTAGTTTTGGAAGATGTACTTCTTTCCCTTGCGGCGAAACACGTCTTCGGTGAAATCACCTGTCAGTGCGTCTGGCGAGGTAATGTTTTGAATCGCTTGGTCAAACTGCGTACGTGCGCCAACAGGGTCGCCGTTGCGCCATAAAGCGATAGCGTACATACCGCGGGTATATGCTGTGAAGTAATGGTTTTCGCCGAAGTTTTCGACGTGCCACTTCAAGGTGTTTTCATAGATTCTTTTGGCTTGAGGGTAGCGGCCTGCATGTAAATACACGGGGCCGCGAAGCCAAGACTGAAAAGCTAATGGCGACCTGGTTTTGAGTCGCTCCATTTCTTTGTCGATGGCGTCATAACGCTCTGCTGCCTCGTTCCACCTATCCATACCGGCAAGTGCTAACGTACCCGGAGTCTGGGTATACAACCAACTTGGCGCACCCTTTTGAATACCTTGTGCCAACACAATTCTTTCACTTCTATTGCTGTAGCCTAATGCATCTTCAAAACGTCCCGTCGCGTTTCTAAGCCATGCAACGCCATTAATAATACGTAGCATTTGGTTGTCAGTAAATCCATTCTTTTTACCAAACTGGTATGCCTCACGTAATGACAAATCAGCCTCTGCATAAAGCCCAGCAGCAGATTGATGATCTGCTAATTGAGCCATCGCGGACATGTACCAACTCCGACCAAAGGAGCGCTGAAGTGGATCAACCAAGCTGTCAATTCCAATGAGTTCTTTGCCTTTTTGCGTCGCCAGCCTAGCTGTTTGAATACCCTCTTGCCACTTACCTGAACGACGAAGAAAATAAGATTTGATGAGATTGAACTCCATTTCTGCACGCACAATCCAATAAGCATTTGCGCCTTGCCTAGGAACTCTGCTCCACTCATTTTTGATAAGGTTACCGGCCTCTTCTAATAAAACACCTGCTTGCTTTAGATTGCTGTCATTGATGTAGTGGTCTGCAATAGTCGCGCGAATTCTGACTGCAGCTGGTGGATATTTCACTATCTTTATCAAATCAGCACCTAGTTGATAAGCTTCTTGCCGTTTGGTGGAATGAAATAAAAAACTCATCAGTCGCCACTTGGGATCGACATCCGTATCCATTTGCATCCACTCACGCAAAATTTCTTCTTGTTTTACTGCATCCCCAAGCTTCCAGGCTGCTCCCTGTTTTTGTTTATAGGCCTCAACCTGAGTTGCCTTCAATGAATTGGGATCTATGGGTTGCTCTAATATTGCACGCAGTCTTGCTGTTTCTTGCTCGGACAAAGTAACAGCTTCTTCATCTAGTGTTTGCGCATAAATAAAAGTACTTGCACCTAGTGTTAGGCAAGTCAGCAAACTAAGTTTTAGAAAATAGTTAAAAACTTTCATCGGGATCTCCGCACATTTTAAAAATTCAAGGCACTTCCTTAACGCTCAACAAACTCGCGCCGTAAGCATCCGAACACAAAGGGTTATTTTTGGCTGACACCGTGTTTTGACACACAGCTGTGCTGATAGCTTTAGACGACGTCAACAATGCGCCTAGTTGGGCACGACCGTTGGCATCGTTCAAAGAAGTCATAAAGGGACCTTCTTTTTTTGCGCTCAATGCTTGTAAATCGCGTGGCGCATCAGCCACCATGACTAACAAATGGTTGGTGCCCACAGGTCCAGATGATTTGATACGCCATTTACCCTGTGGCAGCTTTAAGGTCTGTCCTGCCTCAATGCGGTTGTTTTGGTCTAAGTCGTTCGGGAACAACATATACAAAGCTTTGCCGTCTGAACCCGCTAGGGCCGCATAGACATAACCTGCTTGGTCAGATTGCACCGAGAACTCCAAATTGTCTTTACCGATGACTAACTGTTCTTTGGTAAGCGTGACGCGCACTTTGCGTTTGGCATTGCGCTGGTCATACATTTGCTTGAGCGCATCCTCGCCACTTAATGGCTTTACCTCAGGTGTTACCGGGGCTTGGCTTTGTGTAGTTGATGAAGTAGCGCTGACCGATGGTGTGGCCAATGCTGTCATCACATTCGCGGTTTGCGGCACACCTTGGCTAAACCATGCAGGCACAAAATTTCCATTACCTGTTAAGACCAAGTTATGGGCCTTAAAGTTATTGTCGTTTTGCATACGAAGATTTACTTTTTCTTGTGCGCACTGCTTGATTTCTTCGATGCTAATGGCGCCTGAGCCATCTATGTCTTTCGCGTCACGCAACATGCAATCGCGAAAATACTGGGTAGCCAATCCACCTTTTTGCTCATCATCAAAACTTATTTCATTGTCTCGCGCAGCCGAGATATGCACGATGTCTTGCGGCAACGCACCCCGGTTGACTTGTTCATTGACCAAGCTGCGCGTTTTGATATTGACTGGCTTGCTGCATTCTTCCGACAACGCAGCAAATTTAGGCCTTAATGCGCCTTCGTCATTGCTATTGGCAATACCGCGCGTTCTAGCGGTAGCAGCAGCAGCCACGAGACCACCTGAATGGCAAGCGTCATACATGACAAATAACTTGTCTGTTTTTTGCGTGATTTGGGCTAACAAGCTGGCCATCTCGGTATTGCTGATCATTCCTTTACTCATACCGTCATAAGGCAACAGGGCCTCGACACAGCCACCTGCTTGCGGGTCTTTGTAACGTGTGCCGTGGCCTGAGTAATGAATAAATACACGGTCGCCGTCTTGCACTCTTTCATTCAGGTTATTGAGGGCTTTTCTGATATTTGAAACCGTTGCCTGGTTGTCGTGCAGGTATTGGATATTGCTGTCTGGCACTTGCATGGCTTGTGCAATTTGCGTAGCCGACACTTTGTCCAACTTCGTGCCAGGCAGGGGCGGTACGAGTGGGTC
Source organism: Burkholderiales bacterium (assembly GCA_018969975.1). Taxonomy (GTDB): domain Bacteria; phylum Pseudomonadota; class Gammaproteobacteria; order Burkholderiales; family Burkholderiaceae_C; genus Limnohabitans. The sequence continues at coordinate 28,837 of JAGWXI010000010.1, read as the reverse complement.
TTCATAAGTACCCACCCCAATGATGAGCGCATGGCGATTGATGCGAGGCACCAATGGCGGAACATTTCGCACGCCCAATGTCACTGCAGTATTTCCAGCCGCCTCGCGCCCACTGGACAAGCCAGCAACCACCGATGCCCCGGCTTGCATGTTGAGTGCGCTAGCTCTTACCCAACCAGACACCCTGCCTTTGTCTGAGTTTGCCTCTACCAAGACCCAGCCACCTTCAACCGAAGTGACACGCACTGTGGCACCTTGGTTCATCTGCGTTAACACCGCAGAAGATGCCAGTTTTTCTGCGCGTATTTCAGTTGGGCGCAACACGCTGGCGTTTTGAGCGTATGCGGCTTGCACTACAAATCCAAGACTGAGCAAGGCTAGGCGAATAGGACTCTTCATAGGAATTACTTTCTGCTTAAATGCGTTTTTATGCTTGTGTTGATTCAGTGGGTGTTACTTGAGTCCAAGCGTGCAATGCCGCTTGTGCAATTTGCACAGGAGCTGCACTTAATTGGCTGTTTGTCGGCATGATGTCTCCAACCTGCGCCTGCAAGCTTGAAGCGAATTTTTTAAGTTCTGTTTCAGCGGCTTCTAATTCCTCTTGCGGCCCCACAAGCGCCAAGTAATTGGCAAAGGGTTTCCAGCGAATCAATTTGCTTTGGGCTGGAGTAATGTCAAGCAGCAAAATGCGGCTGTTTAGGGCGTGCATTTGCAGTGCGCGCACCATATTTTGCAATTGCTGGTCGGTCCAAGGATCATCCAGACGCCAAGCCCAGACACTGACTTGTGAACAATTGGGCGCAAGGTCTCCAAACCAGTGGCGTTTTTGAATTAGCGTCCAAACTTTGAGTAAGGCGACAAATAGCAAGCCCAGTCCAGCAGACAAGTTCAAATCCAAAAATAAATGCTCTGTATTGAGGCTCAGAAAACTAATGCCCAACATGACCGAAGGTAAACCGAGCATTCCGGCAGCTAAGGAAGAAACACTTTTGTGATAACTCCAAAATGCCAAGCCAACACACATCGCTATAGCAATCAAAGCACCCAACCATTTGGGCATTTCTCGCATGGCGCGTTGGTTTAGAGCGTTGTCAATTCCAGTTGCCAACGACTCTACGCCAGCCTGTGTAGAGGAGAGTGGAGTGGGATGAATATCGTGCAGACTTGGAGCGGTAGAGCCAATAATCACGATCTTTCCGGCAAAGCTTGGTACATCCTCTTTGGGCTGTGCGCCATCGGCCAAGGCGAATACATCTGCAAAATTGACTCTTGGATACGTATTGGCTTTTTTACGCCAGTTGATAAGTACGTCGTCTTCTGTTGCGTTGTCAGACGTTATTTTTTGTGCCTTACTGAGAAAGCGGTTGAGCCAGAAAGCATAGGCGCTTGGTTCGACTTGTTGCGCGACGCTCATGGGTAAAGATTGAATCATGCCGCCATCGCCAAGGCGTTCAAAATAACGGTAGCGACGCAATATGCCATCACGGTCAACATACCCATTGTTAAAACCTAGCGGCTTACCAGCAACCCCTGGTAATACTGGAGGAATCAGCGCCACGGTAGATAAGTTTTGCGCTTCCGATGTGGGCGCTTGAGCCCACAAACTAGGCAGGTTTTTGTGTGTTAATTGGCTTTTATCGTCATTGTCTTTGGGTAAACGGACCAATCCGAAGTGGCTGTGCGCACTGCGATTGGCTGCCGCATCGAATGCCGCGTCGCCCCCGGGGTTCAAGCGATCAGCATCAGAAAAAATGATGTCCCAGACTACCGCTGCAGGTTTTTGCTCTTCCACATAGTCCAACACCGAGGCCAAGGTGTCACGAGGCCAAGGCCAACGCCCAAATTCAGTAGCCATGCGCGCTAGCGCAGATTCATCGATATCAACAATCACGATTCGCGGGTCAGGGGAGGCAGCGATCACTCTGGCGCGCACCATATTGTCATAAGTGGTTTGCGCCAATCCGCCGGTTACGCCTACAAACAAAACATCAACAATGATCCAAGCTGAAAAGATAAGGACCAAGCCTATGTGGACCCACTTATCTGACCAATGCGACAGATAAGTGAGGATCTGACGTTCAAGGCTTTGCCACCAGGGCGTTTTCGCCTCAGTCGAGATTGACAATGCGAACCCGACGATTTTCAGCGGCTAGCGGATTAGCGGCATTGGCAAGGTGCGTAGAACCTTTGCCAGAAGCTACCAATCTATTAGTAGCAATTCCTTGTTGCACAAGAAATTGCTGCACCGCTTCGGCGCGTTGCTGACTGAGCTTGAGGTTGTATGCATCGTTTCCTTTGGCATCTGTGTGTCCTTCAACCTCAAATTTGGATGCACTGAGTTCTGCTGCTTTAAGGGCAGTCGATAGATTCAACAGGGCTTGTTGGCTCAATGGGCTTATTTGCGAAGAATTGAACTCAAATTGGATTTGCAGCGACAACGATGGCTTAGCAACTGGCGCGCTAGGAACGGAAGACGTTGGCTCAGCCACTTGATCTACCGCTTCAACCGACAAATTACGCAGGCTACGGGTTTTTCTGGCTGCCTCAGGTACTGGCTGCACCTTGAGTTGTTCAATCATTTGCTGTGCGCTTGGCGTTGCTTGCGCAAAGATCGCAGAGCATGCAAAAAATGTAGATACGATGAATACCAGCGGTGTGCGTGTGTTTTTCATAGTCGAATGTTTATGATTTTGAAAGTTTTCATTATCGACAAAGATGCAAAGCTGGGAAGGCCTTGGCTGAAGCACTGAGTAAAAAACTCAAATGTTGAGGACAAAAGATTTAATTTGGTGCGGCTGGCGGGGATCGAACCCACGACCCTTGGCTTCGGAGGCCAATACTCTATCCACTGAGCTACAGCCGCACTGCTTTTGATTTAGCCATTGTAGAGGGCTGGCCTATAATTTAAGGTGTTTTGTGCACCTCTTAAGGATTCCCTTCATCATGAGCGATAACCACCTCGAAGAAGCCCACACGGGCCCTATCAAAACCCCTAAACAGCTTGTTCTGGCTGTCGCTTACTCGTTCATTCTTCCTGTTTTCATCATTATTGGTCTTGTCTATTTTGTAGTTTCTGACAACAAGCCTCAGGCTGGTTCGTCTAACTCCCCTGAGTCTGTCGCAGCGCGCATCCAAAAAGTAGGAACGATCGAAATTAAATCTGCTAACGCAGAGCCCCGTGCTGGTGAAGAGGTGTACAAAGGCCAGTGTGGAGGCTGCCATACTGCTGGTACCTTGGGCTCCCCTAAGTTTGGCGATAGCGCTGCTTGGGCACCACGTTTGCGCAAAGGCTACGAGGTATTGTTGACATCTGCACTCAAAGGCAAGGACAGTATGCCAGCGCAAGCAGGAGGTGAATACAGCGACTTTGAAATCGGACGTGCTGTTGCCTATATGGCTAATGGCAGCGGTGGCAAGTTCAGCGAGCCCAAAAAGCCTCAAGCCAAGTAAGCAATTTTTTCTTTCAAAGGCCACCCCGCAAGGTGGCCTTTTTTTTTATTGGTTTAGGGTTTAGCTGTTTTGGTTCTGCTGCGGGCTCAAACAAAATCCAAAGCGCTTTTGTAGTTGCTCTCTAGGAATATCCTGAGGCATCCACTCTTGGGTCTCAATTTTTTGCGCTGCTTGCAGCATGTCCATACTGTGCACAATACCAAAGCCAAGGTCGGTTTTTAGATAGAGCCAACCCGATTCATCAAGCCAGCTGCTTTGGTATTGCGCTTCACGCAAAGTATGACTGCGCAAGGCGCCGTCCGGCTGCAAGCGCCAGACCCAAGGCGCAGCCTCTAATTCCACGTAAACGCGTTGCGGGCCATTTTGAAAATACCAGCGCCCATTGCACTCTCTATCGTAATTACGACCAATAAATTCAATGAGCTTTGCATGCTGAAGTTTGGATCCCTTGCTTTTAGAAAAACCGCCCCCCGCTTGCGTAGCGTCGTCGCGCATATACCAGTCACCTCGGACGTCTAGTCCCAGCCAGCCGTAACAGTCGGGGACGTTGGGCCATTTGGCAAGGGCTTTTTTAACAATGTCATCCATATTCTTAGGAAAGGTCCATCGCTATATTTTGCTTTTAAACCAGGCCAATACAGCTTGCGGCAGTGCCTGCAATGTTCCTGGAAATACCCCGCTGGCAAAACCCACATGCCCCCCCTCTTTGGGTTGGTAAAGTTCTACGTAAGAGCTGACTTCTTCTACGGTGGGTAAACAAGGCGCAGGCACAAATGGGTCGTTTTGTGCGTTGATGATGCAAGCAGGAATTGCAACCTCCGAAAGTTCTGGCTTGGCTGACGCTCTGAGCCAATAGTCTTTTGCGTCTTTGAATCCGTGGAGTGGCGCTGTGAAAAGTTCGTCAAACGCAAATAGGGTGGTAACTTTTTGCATTGCCTGTGCATCAAACAATCGGGGGTATTGGGCAAGTTTGGTAAAGGCCCTTGGTTTCATACTTTCTAAAAACATTCTGGCGTAGAGCAAGCGGTTAATTCCGCTGTCAATAGCCTGTCCACTTGCAGTCAAATCTAGTGGCGCACTCACGCTGGCTATTGCATGAACTGTTTTACTTGCGTCGTGTCTTACTTGACCGGCCCATTTCATCAAAGCGTTACCACCAAGCGATATGCCGACAGCAACGAGTGGTCCCTTATGGCAGCTTCGAAAACGCTTGAGTATCCAGTCTACTTCTTGAAAATCTCCTGAGTGGTAAGCCCGCGGCGCTAAATTCATCTCACCGCTGCAGCCCCTGAAATGCGGCACAGCCATTTGCCAGCCTAGGCGCTGCACTTCGTTGGCAAAGGCTTGTGCATAGTGGCTGGCAGAGGAACCTTCTAGCCCATGAAACAAGACCAATAACGGCGGGTACTGATCTGCTGGATGGTCTTTTGCTCTACCAGCCTGTGGTGTGGTTGAAGTACTGAGCCAATCAACATCTATAAAGTCATTGTCCGTCGTATCCCACCTTTGGCGTTGCCAAACAGGTGGTTTGTTACCAAGTCTGCACCAACCTTTGGCGGCATAGATGGTTTGCAAGTGACTTCCGGGCAACCACCAAGGAGATCGGTAATTCCAATTCAATGTAGAACCTGAGGAGCCTCAAAAGCCTCGGTATGCGCAGCAGATGTACCAGGACTGGCATGGTGCGCCACCATACGCCAGCCTTGCGCGGTACGCTGGTAAACATTGGTTGCAACCACTAGGGCATATTGAGCGCCCTCAGGGGTTTGGATAGCAATGCGCTCAATCACATTGTGCATAGCGCTTGTTAAGGAATCAACCTTGCATACACGCTCGGGAATAGCGGCTATCGTGCCGTTGTTGAACATTGTTTCAAAAGCGGCACGTATTTGTGCGTTACCGACTAATCTGGGGCCGCCTGGATGCACACACACAATGTCATCTTCATCGGCCCAACAAGACATGAGTTTTTCTAAATCGCCTGTTTGTAACGCGTCGTAAAACTGGGCCTCTACTTCTTGGGCCGTACCGCCAACAGTTGCAGCTTGGAGCTTGGATTTGGGCATCTTGCAATTGTCTCCTGATTCCACTGCACAAAAATAAAGCCCCAGACTTTCGAATGGGGCTTTACTGATGGATCAGATTTGCTGGATGGTGATTTATTTCTTAGCGCGGTAGCGTCGAAGAGCAGAAAGTTCCGCGGCCAATATAGCGAGTTCAGAACGGGCGCGAGCCAAGTCCACATCGCTCTTGGCATTTTTGACTGCCTCCTCAGCGGCTTGTTTGGCAGAGTTGGCTTTTTCTTCATCCAAATCATTGCCACGCACTGCGGTGTCAGACATCACAGTGACGCAATCGGGTTGGACTTCCAAAATGCCGCCGGCGACAAACACGAATTCTTCGCCGCCGTCTGCCGTATGGATACGCACGGATCCAGGACGGATGCGTGTGATCAACGGCGTGTGGCGGGGATAGATACCTAGTTCGCCCGCCTCGCCAGGTAAAGCCACAAAAGTAGCTTCGCCTGAGAAGATGGACTCTTCTGCGCTGACAACATCGACGTGAATGGTGCGCATACTAAGCTCAGATCTTCTTGGCTTTTTCGAAGGCTTCGTCGATGGTTCCCACCATGTAGAAGGCTTGCTCTGGCAAGTGGTCACACTCACCGCTAGCAATCATTTTGAAACCACGGATGGTTTCCGCCAAGGTGACGTATTTGCCGGGTGAACCGGTAAACACTTCAGCAACGTGGAATGGCTGTGATAAGAAACGTTGGATCTTACGGGCGCGGGCCACTGCAAGTTTGTCTTCAGGGGCCAATTCGTCCATACCCAAAATCGCAATGATGTCGCGCAATTCTTTGTAGCGCTGCAAAGTACCTTGCACAGCGCGGGCTGTTGCGTAGTGCTCTTCACCAACGACGAGTGGGTCCAACTGGCGACTGGTGGAGTCGAGTGGGTCGACCGCTGGGTAGATACCCAAAGCAGCAATATCACGGCTCAACACCACGGTGGAATCCAAGTGGGCGAAGGTAGTAGCAGGTGATGGGTCGGTCAAGTCGTCCGCTGGCACATACACCGCTTGGATAGAAGTGATGGAGCCCACTTTGGTGGACGTAATACGTTCTTGCAAGCGGCCCATTTCTTCGGCCAATGTGGGCTGGTAACCCACCGCAGAAGGCATACGGCCTAACAAAGCAGACACTTCGGTACCGGCCAAGGTGTAGCGATAGATGTTGTCCACGAAGAACAACACGTCACGGCCTTCGTCACGGAAAGATTCGGCGATGGTCAAACCTGTCAAGGCCACGCGCAAACGGTTACCAGGAGGCTCATTCATCTGACCGTAGACCATGGCTACTTTAGATTCGCCGAGGTTCTCTAAATTCACCACGCCAGAATCCGCCATCTCGTGGTAGAAGTCGTTACCTTCACGGGTACGCTCACCGACACCCGCAAACACGGACAAACCGCTGTGCGCTTTGGCGATGTTGTTGATGAGTTCCATCATGTTCACGGTTTTGCCCACACCCGCACCGCCGAACAAGCCGACCTTACCGCCCTTAGCGAAAGGGCAGACCAAGTCGATCACTTTGATGCCAGTCTCGAGCAATTCTTGCGAAGGGCTGAGTTCGTCATACGCAGGTGCTTTGCGGTGAATAGAAGCAGTTTGCGCTTGGTCTACTGGACCACGCTCGTCGATGGGATTGCCCAACACGTCCATGATGCGGCCCAAAGTACCTTTGCCGACGGGCACGGAAATCGCAGCACCCGTGTTGGTCACCATCAAACCGCGGCGCAAGCCGTCAGAGGAGCCCAAAGCGATGGTACGAACGATGCCGTCACCGAGTTGCTGTTGCACTTCAAGCGTGAGGGCCGTGCCCTCTAACTTGAGCGCGTCATACACACGAGGCATGTGGTCGCGAGGAAATTCGACGTCCACAACGGCGCCAATACATTGAACGATTTTTCCCTGAACGCCTTGGTTCGAATGGGTGGTCTCATGAGCCATGTTGTTTTGCTCCAAAAATTAAAATCAGACAGCAGCCGCGCCCGCAACGATTTCCGAAAGTTCTTTCGTGATCGCCGCTTGACGCGTCTTGTTGTAAACCAGTTTGAGTTCGTTGATCACGTTCCCAGCGTTGTCGGTGGCCGACTTCATCGCCACCATCCGTGCAGATTGCTCAGACGCCATGCTTTCAGCCACCGCCTGATAAACCAATGCCTCGACGTAACGAATTAAAAGTTCATCAATCACAGTGTGGGCATCTGGTTCGTAGATGTAATCCCACCGAGGGTGGCCTGCTTCGGGCTTGAAATCTTCGGCAGACAAAGGCAGGAGTTGCTCGACCACTGGCTCTTGCTTCATGGTGTTGATAAAGCGTGTGTAGCACAGATGTACGGAGTGGATTTCTCCATTGACATAGCTGTCGAGCAACACTTTGACAGGGCCGATGAGCTTGTCCAAATGCGGTGTATCCCCGAGCATGGTGGCTTGTGACACCACCTTGACGCCCGATCGGTTTAAAAAGCCAAGGCCTTTGTTACCAATTGCCACCGCTTGCGATGGTTTGCCTTGTGCTTGCAAATCACGCAACTTGTTTGAAACCATGCGCAATACATTGGTGTTCAAACCGCCGCACAAACCTTTATCGGTTGTCACCACAATAAATCCCGTGCCGTTGGCCCGATTGATTTCCATGAACGGGTGCACGTACTCTGGATTGGCTTTGCCCAAATTGGCAGCCACATGGCGAATTTTTTCGCTGTAGGGACGCGCCGCGCGCATGCGGTCTTGTGCTTTGCGCATTTTGGACGCAGCCACCATTTCCATGGCTTTGGTGATCTTCTTGGTGTTTTCCACCGATTTGATCTTGCCGCGTATTTCCTTACCTGCTGCCATTCGAGGCTCCTTATGTGGTCAGGTAGGAATTAAGCAAAGGTCTTCTTGAACGCGCCCAAGGCAGCGGTCAGTTCGGCCTCAGCATCTTTGTCCATGGCTTTGTCGGCTTCTAATTTGGCCAACAAGGCAGCATGCTTGTGCTTGAGATAAGCATGCATTTCGGTTTCAAAGTGCAGCACTTGTTTGACTTCGATGTCGTCCAAGAAGCCCTTGTTTACTGCGAACAGCGTAGCACCCATCAAGCTGATGGGTTGTGGGCTGTACTGGGCTTGCTTGAGCAACTCTGTGACGCGGGCACCGCGGTCGAGTTGTTTGCGTGTGGCTTCGTCGAGGTCAGACGCGAACTGCGCGAACGCTGCCAATTCACGGTACTGCGCCAAGTCGGTACGGATACCGCCAGACAAATTCTTGATGAGCTTGGTTTGCGCTGCGCCACCGACGCGAGACACCGAGATACCAGCGTTAATCGCAGGACGGATACCGGCGTTGAACAACGAGGTTTCCAAGAAGATTTGACCGTCGGTGATCGAAATCACGTTGGTTGGCACGAAGGCAGACACGTCACCGGCTTGGGTTTCAATGATCGGCAAAGCGGTCAATGAACCTGTTTTGCCTTTGACAGCGCCTTTGGTGAAATGCTCGACGTAGTCGGCGTTAACACGGGCAGCGCGCTCGAGCAAACGGCTGTGCAAATAGAACACGTCGCCAGGATAAGCTTCGCGGCCTGGTGGGCGACGCAACAGCAAAGACACTTGGCGATACGCCACCGCTTGCTTAGACAAATCGTCATACACGATCAAAGCGTCTTCACCGCGGTCGCGGAAGTATTCGCCCATCGTGCAGCCAGAGTACGCAGCGACATATTGCATCGCAGCAGATTCAGAAGCAGACGCGGCCACCACAATCGTGTAGTCCATCGCGCCAGCTTGCTCCAAAGCGCGCACCACGTTTTTGATGGAAGAGGCTTTTTGGCCAATCGCCACGTATACGCAGGTCATGTTCTGACCTTTTTGGTTGATGATGGCGTCGATCGCGACTGCTGTCTTGCCAGTCTGACGGTCACCAATGATCAATTCGCGCTGACCACGGCCCACAGGCACCATGGAGTCGATCGATTTCAAACCGGTTTGCATCGGTTGGCTAACGGACTCACGGGCAATCACACCTGGCGCGACTTTTTCGATCACGTCGGTCATCTTGGCGTTAATCGGGCCCTTGCCATCGATCGGTTGACCCAAGGCGTTGACCACGCGGCCAATCAGCTCAGGGCCGACGGGTACTTCCAAAATACGACCGGTGCACTTGACCACATCGCCTTCAGAGATGTGCTCATATTCACCCAAGATCACCGAACCGACCGAGTCACGCTCGAGGTTCAAAGCGAGGCCAAAGGTGTTGTTGGGGAACTCCAACATTTCACCTTGCATCACGTCGGACAAGCCGTGGATGCGGACGATGCCGTCGGTCACCGAAATCACGGTGCCCTGGTTACGAATGTTGGCGTCATTGGCCAAACCTTCGATACGGCTCTTGATCAGTTCAGAGATTTCTGCTGGATTGAGTTGCATGACTCTTTCCTTCTTTCTTGTAAGTGTTAACTGCTGGTGAGCCGGCGGCTCAGGCAATTAACGCGACTTTCATTTGATCCAAACGGGCTTTGACAGAGGTGTCTAACACCTCGTCGCCCACCACTACGCGAATTCCACCAATGAGTTCTGGTTCGATTTCGACTTTGACGTGCAGGGTGCGTCCAAAACGCTTTTGCAACAACGCCGTCACATCGGCCAAGGCCGCAGGCGCGATCTCAAAAGCGCTGTACACCACTGCATCGGAGGAGCCGCTTTGCGCATTGACATGTTCACGGTATTGCGCCGCCATTTCTGGCAAGGCGCTCAAGCGACCGTTGTCAATCACGGTGCGCAGAAAGTTGTCTGCAGCAGCGGATAGTTGAGACTTGGCTACACCTTTGACCACACCCATGACCTGCTCCGTAGTGGCCTTGGGGTTGGAAGCAAACTGCAACAACTGCGCGTTGCCAGCAATCGCAGCTAGCTCGTCGAGCCAAGCGGCAGTAGCCTGCAAGTCGTTCTTGGTTGATTGGAAGAGTGCTTCCGCGTAAGGTCTGGCGATGGTGGCGAGTTCGGCCATGGCGTTTCTCTTACAGCTCAGTCTTTAGGCGACTTAACAAGTCGGCATGGACGCTTGCATTGACTTCTCTACGCAAGATTTGCTCAGCACCTTTGACTGCCAAAGCGGCTACTTGCGCGCGCAATGCTTCACGAGCTTTGACAGTTTCTTGCTCAGCTTCTACCCGCGCAGCAGCAACAATTTTTTGGGCTTCTTCATTGGCGCGGTTCTTAGCCTCGTCGATCAAGTGCTGGGCACGACGCTCGGCGTCCGCCAACAAAGTGGTGGACTCATTTTTCGTCGCAGCAAGCTTGAGTTCCACCTCTTTATGGGCATTGGAGAGCTCAATCTTGGCGTGCTCAGCAGCAGCGAGACCATGGGCGATTTTTTCGGCACGCTCGTCAAGGGCGTTTGCGATCGGGGGCCACACGAATTTCATCGTGAACCACACCAGAATCGCGAAAACGATCATCTGGACGAACAGGGTTGCATTGATGCTCACGGCAACACCTTTCTTATAGACGTTGCGGGATTACTTCAGAACGAAGGGGTTTGCGAATGCAAACATCATCGCAATACCCACGCCGATCAAGAAGGCAGCGTCGATCAAACCAGCCAACAAGAACATCTTGGTTTGCAGTTCATTCATCAACTCGGGTTGACGGGCAGCAGCTTCGAGGTACTTGCTACCCATGATGCCGATACCGATACAAGCGCCAATAGCGCCCAAGCCAATGATGAGGCCGGCGGCGAGTGCGACATAACCGAGAACGTGTTCCATTTGTGACTCCTAAGAATGGATGTTTGAGAAAGGTTAAAAAGAAAACTCAATGCGCGTCGTGCGCTTGACCGATGTAGACCAAGGTCAACATCATGAAAATGAACGCCTGCAAGGTGATGATCATGATGTGGAAGATGGCCCAAATAGAACCGGCGATGATGTGCCCAATCGGCAACAAAACACCAGGCAAAGACATAGCGGCATAACTGCCCATCAAGGCAATCAGCATGAAGACGAGTTCGCCTGCATACATATTGCCGAACAGTCGCATGCCATGAGACACAGTTTTGGCGGCGAATTCGATCATCTGCATGAGGAAATTCACGGGCCACAAAAGAGGATGGGCGCCAAAAGGTGCGCAGAACAGCTCATGCACCCAGCCGCCCATTCCTTTGATTTTGATGTTGTAGAACACGCACACCAACAAAACGGAAGTTGACATGCCCAGCGTGGTCGACAAGTCAGCGGATGGCACGACACGCATATAGGCATGGTGGGGGTCACCGCCCATGGCACCAAAAATCGATTCCCAAATCATGGGGAACAAATCGACAGGGAACAAGTCCATGGCGTTGAGCAAGAAAATCCAGATAAACACGGTCAGCGCTAATGGAGCGACTAACTTGCGGCTGTTGGCGTTGTGCACAATGCCCTTGGCTTGGTTGTCCACCATCTCTACAAGGATTTCAACCGCCGCCTGAAAGCGGCCAGGGGCGTGGGCTGTAGCACCTTTGGCAGCACGCCAAAGTAAGAAACAGGCCAAAACACCGAGGGATATAGACCAGAAAATAGAGTCCAGGTTGTAGACAGAGAAGTCAATCACACCTTGCATGGGCTTATTTTGCAAATGCGTTAAGTGGTGACCGATGTATTCACCTGCGGTGGGGCCTTGTGCTACAGACTCTACAGACATGCTTTCACTCTTTTGTAAATTGGGTTTATCGGTAAAACACCCGGCGCATGCCAAGGGCCAACCAATACACCTTCATCGTCACTACCAGACCCACCAACATGGCGGGCCAACTTAAATCTGTCACTACGCGTGGAGCGGCAAACAGCATCGCCACTGTCAGGCCTACTTTGGCCATTTCCCACACAAAAAATCCCATCACTGCAGAACTTGGATTTGCCGAACTAACCCGACTTGTCAGGCCTCTGGCAAAAACCGCAGATGGCAGACAAACCGCCATCGCGCCATATAAAGTTGAATATCCTATGGACGCTTGCCCAAATAGATAACCCGCAACTAGCGCCACCAAAAATCCGACCAGGGCTTGCGCAACCACAACACGCCATAAAGACAATATGGGGTTAACGCGCATAGTCGTCCCTTTAGTCCTGCAAAGCCCGCTATTGTACGTGAAAACCCATATAGCCTCCAAAAATTGGCGTCAAGGGGATAATTCACCCTGTATGACCGCGCCAGCCCAAGAATCCCTCATAGAGTACCCCTGCCAATTTCCCATCAAAGTAATGGGGTTGCAAGTGGACGGCTTTGTGCACGCGGTGACCTCTGTGGCCGAGCAGTTTGACCCAACCTTTGATGCCAGCACCATCGAGTTGCGCGAGAGTAAGGGCGGCAAATATCTGGGCGTGACCATCACCGTGACCGCCACTAGCCGCGAACAGTTGGACACGCTCTACCAAACTTTGTCAACCCACCCGATGGTGAAAGTGGTTCTGTGATCGAGATGCTGGGGCGAGTGCCCTACCAGCCGACCTATGCGGCGATGCAAGATTTCACTGCCGCACGCAATTCCGAAACTCCCGATAGGCTATGGATTTGCGAGCACCCGCCGGTTTTCACACTTGGCCTAGCTAGCCGGGCGGCGCATCTCTTGGACACCGGCGATATTGCGGTCGTTGCCACCAACCGCGGCGGACAAGTGACTTATCACGGCCCCGGACAAGTGGTGGCCTACCCCTTGTTGGACCTGAAACAGCGCGGCTATTTCGTCAAAGAATATGTTTACCGCTTAGAAGAGGCCGTCATCCGCACTTTGCTCGCATTTGGCATCACGGGTCACCGCGTGGCGGGAGCACCTGGAATTTACGTGCGGCTTGATGACCCAAGAAGTCATGCTGTTTTGGCGCAGGGACCTAAAAGCACTACGCCCGACTTTACGGGGCTGGGCAAAATCGCTGCCCTTGGCATCAAAGTTAGCCGCCATTGCACCTACCACGGCGTCGCGCTAAATGTAGCGATGGATCTATCTCCCTTCTCGCGCATCGACCCGTGTGGCTATCCGAGTTTGCAAACGGTGGATCTTTCTACAATCGGTGTCTCGGTCAGTTGGCAAGAAGCCGCTGACGTTTTGGGCCAAAAGCTCGTAACCTATTTAAGCCCTTGATCGCAGGGTCCCCACACATGTCTAGCCATACGCCCGAAGTTGTGCGCGAAGCGCAAACCGTTGACAACTACAACGCGTCCGCCAAACAAAAGGCGGCGGCCAAGCTGTCGCGTATTCCTGTCAAGGTACAAGCGGGCGAGGTTTTGAAAAAACCCGATTGGATCCGCGTCAAAGCGGGTTCGCCCAGCACACGGTTTTACGAGATCAAAGATATATTGCGCGCCAACAAGTTGGTGACGGTTTGCGAAGAAGCCAGCTGCCCCAATATCGGCGAATGTTTTGGCAAAGGCACGGCCACCTTCATGATCATGGGCGACAAATGCACGCGCCGTTGCCCGTTTTGTGATGTCGGCCATGGCCGACCCGACCCGCTTGACGTGAACGAGCCCGAGAACCTCGCCAAGACCATCGCGGCATTGAAACTGAACTACGTCGTCATCACCAGCGTCGACCGCGACGACTTGCGCGACGGCGGAAGTCAGCACTTTGTCGATTGCATTCGCCGCACCCGCGAGCTCTCACCCAATACGCAAATCGAAATCTTGGTGCCCGACTTCCGCGGCCGCGATGACCGCGCGTTGGAAATTTTGAAAGCCGCGCCGCCCGATGTGATGAACCACAACATGGAAACCGTGCCACGTCTTTACAAAGAGGCGCGCCCTGGTAGCGACTATGCGTTCAGCTTGAATTTGCTTAAGAAATTCAAACAACTCTTCCCCAGCGTACCGACCAAAAGCGGCTTGATGGTGGGTTTAGGTGAAACCGACGAAGAAATTTTGGCGGTGATGCAAGACATGCGCGACCACCAGATCGATATGCTGACCATCGGCCAATATTTGGCACCCAGTAGCAGCCATATTCCTGTGCGCCGTTATGTGCATCCTGACACCTTCAAAATGTTTGAAGAAAAAGCCTATGCCATGGGCTTTAAGCATGCGGCTGTCGGCGCGATGGTGCGTAGCTCTTACCATGCGGATCAGCAGGCGCATTTGGCTGCGACTGTCAGTAACTAGCACTAGATGACGAATGCGCCAAGGTTGACGCTGCTAATTCACCTGGAAGCCGCCAGACCTCCTCAAACAACAGCCAACGGCATTCGAAACCTATTTCGCATACCCATACCCCGTCTCCCAAGCCTGGGCCATTTGCTTCAGTAGCGTTTTGGGCACTCGCGTGTCGCTTTTGGCTTTATCCAAAGTGCTGTGCATGGCTTGGGCAATGCGTTCCAAAGTGCGGGCTGGCTGGGTGACGCCGCACACGCGGTAGCCAAAATTTTCCAGCTCCTTCTTCGTGGGGTAGGCTTTGGTTTGGCGCTTGCCTGCAAACAACTTGAGTGCGAGGGTTCGGTCCTCCAACAAAGGGCCCCCTAAGTATTGGGTGTACTTATATATGCTGGTGGTCACCACATCGAACATGGGAGCCAACCATACCTGTTGGGGTGAACGGTAGAGCAGGCCAAAGTTTTTCAAGTGCGCGTCGCCGTTGCGCACCATGATGGAAAACGCCACTTGATCAAAAAACCGATGCAGATTGTTGTTGGGCAATTGCAGTTGACGTAACAGCTCTGCGATGCGCTGGTAGCTGCCTTGATATTTGCGGTCCGACAAGATGTCGCGCACCCGAAGCCCTGCTAAGGCCGCGATGTCCTCAAACCCCAGGCGTTCAACACGACCATCGTCATGCGCCACCAAATCAAATCGATCCAGCACCAGCATTTGTCCATCGTTAGATAACGCAAAAGTGGGTGTTTCGATGCCCGCCTCTCGGGCGGCCATCAGGCAAAGGAATTCGTTGGCAGCCAAGCCTGGATATGCGGGGCTGGCAGCCTTCACGATGAGTGAGGGGATGGGCACAGTTGGCCGATCAGGCACCATGATCTTAGGTTGCATGCCAGCGATGCCTGCGCCTGTGCTCAAGTAAGCGGCTACCAGGTCATTGAATACCTCGGGGGTGTAGGCCGTTTCCAGCAACTCGCTTTTGCTCAGCGTTCGAGGCAGGTTTACGGGGGAGTGGTCTGGCAAGCTGTAGCCCAACCGCCCTATGCCATTACGTCCCACCAACGCAAGCATGTGCATAGGCGTCATGGGTTGCTTGGGGAATAGTTCTCTAATCCTCATGAACAAATCGCCTTCAGGCAAGTTCTGGTCCATTGGTGGAAACAGGTCGCCGTCATTCCAGGTAAGTTGCTGCGTAGGTGGCATCAGCAAGGCCACACAGGCCTGCTGGGGGTCGGTTTGCAGATAGCGAAATTCGTAGGTAGACGCTCGAATCAACTGGCCCGAGTTGTCGGTGTCCCCAATCGAGACATTCAGCAGCCGAATCTTTTCAGGGAGCATCGTCGTCCTCGTCCCGGAACCTTGCGGCGACTTCGTTGGCCGTTGGCAGACCTGCGCGTTCGACACGCATCACCAGTCCCAATGCCCCCATGACAGCCAAGAGAGAGGACACGGTGGACTCTTCTCCCGCTTCCAGCCGATAAATGACTTCACGCACTTTGCCTGACTTTTCGGCCAGCGCAGACTTGCTCAAACCCAGCGCTTCTCGGCGGGCTTGTAATTGGCGGCCCAATTCATCAGGGAGGCGAATATTGTCAGTCATGGCTTGCATTTTAATATTAAAAACATATTTTTGCAAGTTATGGCTGACATTTTTGTCAACAAGTGGGCCCCCTCGCCAAGTCGATTGGATTTACCGCAGAGGGTTAAAGAAGTATGGCTTCCCCAGGGTTGTCGCTAGCAAGCACGGCCTGCGCCCAAGGCACCAAGCGCTTGACATCTGCTCGTAAAACTTCTTGCTTGACTGCCAACACTTGGGTAGGGTGCATTGAAAAACTGCGCAAACCCAAACCCAATAAAAGACGGGTCAAGGTAGGGTCTCCAGCCATCTCGCCACATACGCTGACGCTTTTGCCTTGGGCATTGCTCTCAGCAATGGTGTCAGCGACTAAACGTAGCACTGCGGGATGCAAAGGGTCATACAAGTGCGCGACCAACTCGTCTGCACGATCGATCGCCAAGGTGTATTGAATCAAGTCGTTGGTGCCAATCGATAAAAAGTCAAAGTAGCGTAAAAATGTTTTTACCATCAGCGCTGCTGCTGGGATTTCGATCATGGCACCAATTTTTAAAGGACCATAACGATCGCCACGGACGTCAAGTTGCTTTTTTGCTTTTTCGAGCAAGGCCAAGGTTTGCTGGATTTCTTGCACATGCGCCAGCATCGGGATCAGCAGATGCACTTGTCCATGCGCAGCTGACCGCAAAATTGCGCGCAGCTGTGTCAAAAACATATCGGGGTCAGCCAAACTCCAGCGAATCGCGCGCAAACCCAAAGCGGGGTTGAGATGGTCTTCGTCTTTGTGGGACCGGTCTAAGGGCTTGTCGGCACCTATGTCCACTGTGCGGATGGTGACTGGTAAGCCCTTCATTCCATCAACCGCTTTGCGGTAGGCTAAATATTGCTCTTCTTCATCGGGCAAGTTGTCGATGCGACCCATGAACAAAAATTCGCTTCTGAATAAGCCCACGCCAACAGAACCCACACGCAGTGCGGCAGCGGCATCTTCAGGCATTTCAATATTGGCTAGCAATTCGACCTTGTGCCCGTCTATGGTTACAGCTGGCGTATGTTTTAAACGCGAGAGGCGCTCGCGCTCGACTTCTGCTTGGCGTTGCTTAAAGCCATATTCAGCCAAGATGATGGGGGAGGGATTGACCAGCACTACGCCAGCATCTCCATCGATGATGATCCAGTCATCTTGTCGCACCAATTGACTGGCTGTTCGCGCACCAACTACCGCGGGAATATCAAGACTTCTCGCCACAATGGCGGTATGTGAGGTTTTGCCGCCAACATCAGTCACAAAGCCCGTAAAAACGCTTTGCTTGAATTGCAACATATCTGCTGGCGAGAGGTCATGCGCGACCAAAACCAAGGGCACATCCATCTGGTCTTCTAGCAAAAGGTCTTGTTGAAGCGTGCCCGTGTGTCGGCGCTGCGCTGTCAGGGGCGGCATTTGCGCTGCGCCCTTCATATGGCGCAATATTCTCTCGACAACTTGTTCCAAATCACCCTTGCGCTCGCGTAAGTAAGCGTCTTCCATTTCGTCGAATTGACGCGTCACCACATCGAGTTGCGAAGTCAGCGCCCATTCTGCGTTGTAGAGCCGATCTTTTATCCAATGCGTGACACCCTCGGCCAACATTTCATCTTGTAAGAGCATCAAATGCACTTCCAAAATTGCTTCAAGCTCAGGCGGGGAGTCTTTTGGTAGGTTGTCGTGCAGCGCTTGCAACTCAGCGTTAACAGCGTCTCTTGCTAATGCCAGTCGTTTGATTTCTGCACTGACTTGCTGCACGTCAATGAAATAGTGAGCAACATCCACTCGACTAGAAGCCACCAGCACAGCTCGCCCAATCGCGATTCCTCTGGCTACGGCAAGTCCGTGGATAGAAAAGCTCATAACAAATTACTCGCCTTCACCAAATTTATCGTTAAACAATGTAACCAACGTATCCATTGCCGCTTCCTCTTGGTCACCATCGGTTTCTATGGTTACTTCGGTTCCAATACCAGCTGCCAACATCATGACGCCCATGATGCTTTTGGCGTTGACTCTGCGATCGCCTTTGCTGATCCATACATTGCAAGCAAACCCACCGGCTGCTTTGGTAAGTTTGGCAGAAGCACGGGCGTGGAGCCCTAATTTATTACTAATAGTGATGTTTTTTGTAATCATATGAATGCGTGGTTTCAATTCATGAAGTTGTAATCGCTACTTGCATAACACCTTGGGTGCCGCCAGCCAACGCTCTTGCAACCAAGTCTTCCAGGGACTCATGTCTGTAACAAACTGCCCTAAAGAGCATGGGTACGTTCACACCTGAGATCAACTTGGCCTGCCGAGCGCGTACTAGTTTTTGTGCCACGTTAGCGGGTGTGGCGCCAAATATATCCGTCAGTACGAGCAAGCCGCTTGAGGATATGTTTTGCAATAGTTGGTTTGCTTTTTGCAAGGTTTCTTCGGGCTGCGCATCGGGCAAGACATCTAACGCAAGGACTTCAAGAGCGCATTCCGGATAAACATGCATAGCGCAATCGCGCAGTGCATTTGCAAGCGGGGCGTGGGCAATGATGAAAATCGTATTACTCATGGGTGGTTCGCGCAGGCCTGCATTATCAGCGCTCTGTTTTATGCCTGACGAAATGAAGATAAGACAACACACACAAGCTTAAAAAACTAGCCATCGCATATTGAAATGCAACGATTTCTTCAAAACCAAAGTTTTTAAACATATCTATCAGCAAACCAAACCCCCATTGCACAATAAATACACCTAGAAACAACACCAAGTTGTAAGCTGAAAGCCCCTTGCCTGCTTCACTTTGCGCAAATGCTCCGCCTACTGCTGGCTGTGCCAGTGAAACGACAGAACCGCTCATGCAAAACAATGCCCAAAGAACAACACCCGCATCGACTCCAGCCCCAATAATGGCTACTTGGATGCATAAATTGATGGGGACGCCGATAGCGATGAGTCGATTCGCAGTAAGGCCTTTGCGATAGAGTTTTGGCGTAATGAGCCCCCACATCAGGAAAGTAAAGAGCATGCTGATGTTGATCCAAAACAAGCCCGCTGCAGCTTCTAGCGATGTATAGCCGCCCACCTTGGCCATCCATGGACCGGCCCACAGAGTTTGCATTGCAATCAAACCGCCGTAGTTAAAAAATCCAATCGGCGTCATCCGCTGGAAATAGGGGTTTCGCCAGACTTGCGCGTAGTTAGCCAAGATGCCTGGCTTTTCTAAAAGTGCCGACTCTTGCGCCGGGGCTTGTCGTGATTGCCAATCAGGTAGTTTGATCAGCATCAAACCCATAGACAAGAGAAGCAGTACAGCCAGCACGGCAAACATCCAGCGCCATCCCATCGTTGGCAGCAACCATTGAACTGGCAAAGTAGACGCAAGCATTCCCAACGAACCTGTCATGAGCATCCAAGAATTGGCTCTTTGTTGTACTTCAGGCGAGAGCCAGCGTCTGTACCCTGTCAATGGCGCCATCAAACAAGCACTGACTCCAGCACCAATCAACATACGCGACAGTAACAGGCTAGTAAAGTTAGTTGCTATTGCAAACGCCAAACACCCCATGACAGCCAAAGCTAAAAAACGTAAAACTACTTTCTTGGGGCCATAAGAATCTAACCAGTGTCCCAAAGGTAGTTGGGTGATTGAAAAGCCCAAGAAGTAACCCCCTGCCAGCAAACCAAGGTCGCTCGCTTGTAAGCCAAATTCCGTGCTAAGGGTGGGCGATAAGGTGGCAGTAATCGCGCGCAACAGTGTTGATAAAAAATACGCTACCGCAAATGCCAAAAATACCCACACCACATCACGAAGCGATAAGGTATCTTGCGTTTTTTCATTGCTTGTCATATTTGCCATTATCTTGGCTTGCTGGTGTGATTTATTTTGTTTTGCATGCAGTTAGCAACGCTTTGTTGTTGGACTGTCTTCTGGAGGACAGCTTTTGCACGACAATTTGGTGATGAACGCATTAGATGGCATACGTATTCTGGATTTATCCCGCGTGCTCGCAGGCCCTTGGTGTACGCAAACATTAGCCGATCTAGGGGCAGACGTAATCAAAGTTGAGAGGCCGCTGTTTGGAGACGACACACGGGGCTGGGGACCGCCTTTTTTAAAAGACACTGCAGGTACTGATACCACCGACGCAGCATATTACTTAGGCACTAATCGCAACAAACGCTCCATTACCTGCGATATCGCATCGGCTCAGGGCCAAGAGATCATTCGCGCGTTAGTCTTGCTAAGTGATGTTTTTATCGAAAACTTTAAAGTTGGTGATATGGCGCGTTATGGATTGGACTACGCATCTTTGGTCAAAATCAATCCGCGCTTGGTTTATTGCAGCGTAACGGGTTTTGGGCAAACCGGCCCCTACCGTGATCGAGCTGGTTACGACTATGCCATCCAAGGGATCGGTGGGCTGATGAGCGTCACGGGGGAGCGTGACGATAAGGGCGGTGGTCCCCAAAAGGTAGGCGTAGCTGTTGCTGATTTATTCACCGGCATGTACGCATCGGTTGCTATCTTGGCTGCGCTTAGGCATGCTACGAGCACAGGCCAAGGTCAGCACATCGATATGGCTTTGTTAGACACGCAAGTCGCTATGCTGGCTAATTTAGGCGCAAACTATTTAGTCTCTGCGAAGGTGCCTGGTCGTGCAGGCAATGCACATCAAAATATTGTTCCCTACCAAGTGTTTGAAGTAGCTCCGGCAAGCGACGGCAGTAAAGACCATTTGATTTTGGCTATAGGCAACGATGGGCAATTCGCCAAGTTTTGCGCTCTAGCAGGCGAGCCAAAACTTGCACAAGACCCAAGATTTAGCAAAAATTCTGAGCGTGTGCGCCACCGTCTAATTTTGATACCTGTGCTCGAAGAATTGATGCGCACCCGCAACAAACAAGATTGGCTACGTGCACTTGAAGCAGCCAAAGTTCCATGTGGTGCTATCAATAACTTGGCTGAAGTGTTTGATGACCCCCATATCCAGTCCCGAGCCATGGTGCATACATGGGAGAGGTCAGGATCTGGTCCCTTTAATTTGGTAGCCAGCCCCATGAAGTTGAGTGCAACACCTGTTCGCAATGACATTGCACCGCCTTTACTGGGCCAGCACACGGAAGAAGTATTAGGTGAGTTGCTGGGGTTTTCTGTTGAAAAAATCCAGCAACTGCGTGAAGCAGAAATTATTTAGCGCGGAAATCGTCGTGGCAGGCCTTGCATGCGCCAGCTGTTGCACCAAAGGCTGTTTTAAATGCGTCTTGGTTGCCACTTTTTGCGGCAGCTACTAGTTTGACGGACTCAGCTTGTAATTTTCCGGCGTAGTCTTTGAACTTGGCGTTATCTTTCCAAATTTCTGCTTTGGCTTTGGTCTCACCACTATCAGTGCCGTCAACAAATGCAGCCCAAGGTAATTTGGCGACATCTGCAACAATTTCTGCATTGTCTAGCGCACTTTTTGCGTCGAATGGAACGCGTCCTTGTGCCATCGCACCAAGGCGCCCGTTGTGAGCAGCCAACAAAGTGAAAGCTGCTTTGCGATATTTAATTGCGTCTTCTGGTTTTGCAAATTGCGCTTGCGCAGAAACCCCCATCAAACTAGCACCAGCAACAACAAGTGAAACGAGAATTTTTTTCATACAAAGAGTCCTTTATGGGTTGAAAATAGATAACTGACGCACTTTTTCATTCTATGCATTCTGTGTGAATTTTTCTTTTTGACTTTTATAAACCATGCCACAAGATATCCACACCATAAAAGTTCGCGTTTGGGATCTTCCCACCCGCACATTTCACGCAGTCCTAGCCTTGTGTGTTTTTGGCTTAATGATCACTGGTGGTAACGGTGACTTGGCGATGACCGTCCATTTCTATTTGGGATACACGGTGCTTACTTTGGTGTTATTTAGGATTATTTGGGGATGTATTGGCGGGTATTGGTCTCGCTTCAGCAACTTCATTCCAAGTCCGACGCGTTTTCTAGCTTATTTCCGCAGTCAATCGCATGCAATCAAGAGCCCCGTTGTCGGACATAACCCTTTGGGGGCGCTGTCTGTACTTGCTTTTCTCATTGCCATTTTTCTTCAAGCAATAAGTGGCTTGATGAGCGATGACGATATCAGCATTAGCGGGCCATGGGCAGCAAGGGTTCCAAATAGTTGGGTTGGGTTGGCAACCAAATACCACACCGAAATTGGATTTCCGGTGCTATTACTTTTAGTAGGTATTCATATTGCTGCAGTGTTCTATTACTTGTTTATAAAGAAACAAAACCTGATACAACCCATGATCAATGGCGATAAGCTTCTTTCACCATCCACAACTTCTTCGCGCGACAACTTGCAAACCCGCTTGGTCGCCCTTGCCGTACTTGGCGCTTGTGCATATGTGGTTTTTAAACTGGTAACTCTTACGGGGTCACCATAAAGAATGCCCAGCGGTAAATCTATTGCAGCTTACAGAGATTTATTCGCTGCTTGCGTCAACATAGTTTGCGCATCGCTGACTTCAAACTTGCCGGGGCCTTCGACATTCAAGCTGGCGACTTTGCCGTCTTTCACCAACATCGAGTAACGGTTGCTACGCACACCCATACCGCGCGCAGTCAAGTCCAGTGTCAAGCCAGTCGCTTTGGCAAAGTCAGCACTGCCGTCGCCCAACATACGCACCTTGCCAGCTGTGTGCAAGTCACGCGCCCAAGCGCCCATCACGAATGCGTCGTTCACACTTACGCACCAAATCTCGTCGACGCCCGCAGCTTTCAACTCAGCCGCATGGTCTACGTAACCAGGAACGTGTTTAGCCGAGCAAGTTGGTGTGAATGCACCAGGCAATCCAAATACTGCAATAGTTTTGCCAGCAGTTGCTTTAGCAACGTCCACGGCGTTAGGGCCTATGCTGCAACCTTCACCTTCAACTTCTGAGTATTCCATCAGGGTGGTGTGTGGCAATGTGTCTCCGACTTTGATCATGGGATGCTCCTAAAGAAGTGGTTAAAACTGAGGGCTAGAAAAGCAAAACGACCCGCATTGTGGGCCGTTTTCCGAATCTTTGCAGAGCTAGGCTCTGAAAAACTTAGACTGCAACTGCTTTCTCAACCAAACGGGTTGCAACCCAGTTTTTGGTTTTAGAAATTGGCTTGCTTTCTGTGATTTCAATCACATCGCCCAAGTGAAACTCGCCGGTTTCATCATGTGCGTGGTATTTGCTAGATTTAGCAACAATCTTGCCGTAGAGCGCGTGCTTGACGCGACGCTCGACCAACACGGTGACCGTCTTGGCGCGTTTGTCACTGACCACCTTGCCGATCAAGGTGCGTTTGAGGGATTTTTTGGTGTCCGTCATCTTCACTGTCCTTATTTGGCGGCTTGCTTTTCAGCAAGGATGGTTTTAGCACGAGCAATGCTTCGACGTGTCGAGCGCAATTGCGAAGTATTGTTGAGTTGTTGTGTGCCTTTTTGCATACGCAAACCGAAGTGGGCTTTTTGCAAAGCTTTTACTTCTTCTTTCACACCGGCAACATCTTTTTGGCGTAGTTCAGCAGCTTTCATTTCTTCTATCTCCTGAATTTATTGACCAATCATGCGTGCCACGAAGGTGGTGCGCAAGGGCAACTTGGCAGCGGCCAAGCGGAAGGCTTCACGCGCGAGTTCTTCTGGAACTCCCACGATCTCATACAACACTTTGCCGGGTTGGATTTCTGCAACGTAGTACTCGGGGTTACCTTTACCGTTACCCATACGCACTTCAGCAGGCTTTTGGGAAATTGGTTTGTCAGGGAACACACGAATCCAGATACGGCCGCCACGTTTGACGTGACGGGAAATCGCACGACGTGCGGATTCAATTTGACGTGCCGTGAGACGACCGCGGTCAGTGGACTTCAAGCCGAAATCACCAAACGCTACGGTGTTGCCACGGGTAGCGATGCCGGTGTTGCGGCCTTTTTGTTCTTTGCGGTATTTACGGCGTGCTGGTTGCAGCATGCTTATTCTCCTTGACCGTCCGCAGCCGTGCCAGTGGCTGTGGGCGCGGCAACCTTGCGGACGCGCTTGACGGTAGTTTTAGGGGCATCAGCGGCTTCAGCGGGTTTATCGCTGCCATCCGTTGGTGCGGCATTGGTTCCGGCAGGACGACGAGCGCCTGAACGTGCAGGACGATCGCCTGCGGGGCGTACATCGCGGCGGGGGCCACGTGGACGGCGCTCTTCTTCAGCACGGGGCTCAGCGGCAGCGGGTAGGTCATTTCGGCCTAAGGTGTCGCCTTTGTAAACCCACACTTTGACACCGATGATGCCGTAAGTGGTTTTTGCTTCAGAGGTTGCGTAATCAATGTCAGCGCGCAATGTGTGAAGTGGCACACGACCTTCGCGGTACCACTCGGTACGTGCGATTTCGATACCGTTCAAGCGACCAGCCGACATGATCTTGATGCCTTGGGCACCGAGACGCATAGCGTTTTGCATGGCGCGCTTCATGGCGCGACGGAACATGATGCGCTTTTCGAGCTGTTGGGTGATGCTGTCTGCGATCAACTGGGCATCGATTTCAGGCTTGCGCACTTCTTCGATGTTGACCGACACAGGCACGCCCAAACGGCTTGCGAGTTCGCGCTTGAGTGTTTCAATGTCCTCACCTTTTTTACCAATCACCACGCCAGGACGTGCTGAGAAGATAGTGATGCGGGCATTTTTAGCGGGGCGCTCAATCAGCACGCGTGAAACAGCGGCGTTTTTGAGTTTGGCCTTGAGGTACTCACGCACCTTGATGTCTTCGGCCAGCATACCAGCGAAGTCACGGTTGCTAGCGTACCAACGGCTGGCCCAGTTACGGCTGACCGAGAGGCGAAAGCCTGTTGGGTGGATTTTTTGTCCCATATCTTTCTTAACCCTTTCAGTTGCCGACTGTCACGTACACGTGGCAGGTAGGCTTGCTGATACTGTTGCCGCGGCCTTTGGCGCGGGCGGTGAAGCGCTTGAGCGTGGCGCCTTTTTCGACATAGATGGTTTTCACCTTCAACTCGTCGATATCGGCCCCGTCGTTGTGTTCGGCATTGGCGATGGCGGACTCCAACACTTTCTTGACGATGCCAGCAGCTTTTTTCTGCGTGAAAGTCAAGATGTTGAGTGCGTGATCAACTTTTTTGCCGCGAATCATGTCCGCAACCAAACGGCCTTTATCAACCGAGAGACGGACGCCCCGAAGGACTGCACGTGTTTCCATGGTGTTTCCTTATTTCTTTTGGACTTTTTTGTCCGCGGGGTGACCTTTGAAGGTGCGCGTCAAGGCGAATTCGCCGAGCTTGTGGCCCACCATCTGGTCTGTGATGTAAACAGGGACGTGTTGTTTGCCGTTGTGCACAGCGATGGTCAAGCCGATGAAATCGGGCAAAACCATAGAACGACGCGACCAAGTTTTCACCGGCTTTTTGTCTTTGGTTGCAATGGCTTTGTCGACCTTGGCCACCAAGTGGTGGTCAACAAACGGACCCTTTTTGAGAGAGCGAGTCATTTGTTACCCCTTACTTTTTGCGACGCGACACAACCATGACTTGTGTGCGTTTGTTGTTACGGGTACGGTAGCCTTTGGTCAGGTTACCCCATGGGTCGACAGCATGACGGCCTTCGCCGGTGCGTCCTTCGCCACCGCCGTGTGGGTGATCCACTGGGTTCATCGCAACGCCACGCACGGTTGGGCGAATACCCATCCAGCGCTTGACGCCTGCTTTGCCCAAACGGCGCAGACTGTGTTCTTCGTTAGCCACTTCACCAATGGTGGCGCGGCATTCGATGTGGATTTTGCGAACTTCACCTGAGCGCATACGCACTTGGGCGTAAGTGCCTTCACGCGCCAACAAAGTGGCAGACGTACCAGCAGAGCGCGCGATTTGTGCACCCGCTCCGGGCTTCAATTCGATGCAATGGATGGTTGAACCGACGGGGATGTTGCGAATGGGCAACGTGTTGCCAGCACGGATCGGAGCTTCCGAACCGCTGAGCAATGTCGCACCAATTTCTAAACCACGCGGTGCAATGATGTATGCACGTTCGCCGTCTGCGTAGCAAATCAAAGCGATGTGCGCAGTGCGGTTAGGGTCGTATTCAATACGCTCCACCTTGGCAGGAATCGCGTCTTTATTACGACGGAAGTCCACCACACGGTAGTGGTGCTTGTGCCCACCGCCCTTGTGACGTGTTGTGATGTGACCGTTATTGTTACGACCTGATTTTTGGAACTGGGGTTCCAGTAACGGGGCATAAGGCTCACCTTTGTGCAGGTGATCACGGGTAACTTTGACAACGCCGCGCTGACCGGGCGATGTCGGTTTCATCTTGATGACTGCCATGATTAAGCGGCCTCCCCAGAGATGTTGAGTTCTTGACCAGCTTTCAGCGTCACATAGGCCTTGCGCACGTTGTCGCGACGACCGGTGGATTTGCCAAAACGTTTGGTTTTGCCTTTGGTGTTGACGACAGAGACGCCTTGCACCTCGACCTTGAACATCAATTCCACGGCGGCTTTGATTTCAGGCTTGGTAGCGTCTTGCAACACTTTGAAAGTCACTGCATTGCTTTTCTCAGCAACCATGGTGGCCTTTTCAGACACCACAGGCGAGACCAACACTTGCATCAAGCGACCTTCGTCGAATTGGGTAGTTTGGTGTCCGTGGCTCATGCGAACATCTCCTTGAGTTGGTCCATGGCAGCCTTGGTCACCAACACCTTGCGGTAGTGGACCAATGACAATGGATCGGCGTAACGGGGCTCGACCACCATCACGTTGGGCAGATTGCGTGAAGCCAAGTACAGGTTGTCGTCCACTTCGTCAGAAATGACCAACACCGAT
This sequence comes from Burkholderiales bacterium, assembly GCA_018969975.1. Lineage (GTDB taxonomy): Bacteria > Pseudomonadota > Gammaproteobacteria > Burkholderiales > Burkholderiaceae_C > Limnohabitans. The sequence goes on along the minus strand of JAGWXI010000010.1, from coordinate 1,796 downwards.
TGCAAATTCATCGCTTTGAATTTGGCAGCCAGCAATTTTGTTTTTGGAGACTCCACTTTCAACGACTCGACCACAGCCAAACGGCCTTCACGAGCGAGTTGCGAGAAGATGGACGCCATACCAGCGCGGTACATCTTCTTGTTGATTTTTTGTGTGAAGTTTTCGTCAGGCATGTTTGGGAAAACACGACCGCCGCCACGCCAGATGGGCGAAGACGTCATACCAGCGCGTGCGCGACCAGTACCTTTTTGCTTGAACGGCTTCTTGGTGGAGTGCTTGACTTGTTCGCGGTCTTTTTGCGCGCGTGTACCTTGGCGTGCGTTGGCTTGATAAGCCACGACGATTTGGTGCACTAAGTCTTCGTTGTATTCGCGACCAAACACAGTTTCAGGGGCGTCGTACTTCGCCGATGCTTGACCTTGGTCGTTGAGGAGTTCGACTTGCATCAATTCGCTCCTTTCGCTTTAACCGCCGGACGCACGGTCACAAAACCACCAGCTGAGCCGGGGACTGCGCCGCGGACCAACAACAGTTGGCGCGCTTCGTCGATACGGATAACGTCGAGGTTTTGGGTGGTCACAGTGTCCACGCCTAAGTGACCCGACATACGCTTGCCCGGGAACACACGGCCTGGATCTTGCGCCATACCGATCGAGCCAGGCACATTGTGCGAACGGCTGTTACCGTGCGATGCGCGTTGTGACTTGAAGTGGTGACGCTTGATCGTGCCTGCAAAACCTTTACCGATGGTGGTGCCTTGCACGTCGACTTTTTGGCCGACAGCGAAGACATCAGACACAGGCACAGTGGCACCGGCTGCATATTTGGCAGCGGTGTCAGCGTTGACTTGGAATTCTTGGATGATTTCGCCAGCTTCGACGCCTGCTTTAGCAAGGTGTCCAGCCATTGGCTTGGTCACACGCGATGATTTGCGTGCACCAAACGTAACCTGCAAGGCTACGTAGCCATCGTTTTCCTGGGTTTTGACTTGGGTGACTCGGTTGTTAGATACATCTAGCACTGTGACGGGTATGGTGTCCCCCTCATCAGTGAACAGACGCATCATGCCCACCTTGCGCCCCAGCAATCCCAAACGGATGCTTTGACTCATTGTTGTTCTCCAAAACTCTCACCGAAACCACTTCAATTGGCAGTTGCGTTTGGAATGTGAAAGAAGGTTGATAAATTGCCCTGTGCTTTTTAGCGCAGAGCCTGCGATTATATCGCTTTTTTTGCCCCACTAGCAAGCTTTATGGGACAGGTTTATGGAGGCGGGGCCCAAGCCCACGCCCAAACGTTGCATTACTGCAACTTGATTTCTACGTCCACTCCAGCGGGCAAGTCGAGCTTCATCAAGGCATCTACCGTTTTGTCGGTAGGGTCGACGATGTCCATCAAACGCTGGTGGGTACGAATTTCGAGCTGATCGCGGCTGGTTTTGTTGACGTGCGGTGAACGCAAGATGTCAAAACGCTTCATGCGGGTTGGCAAAGGCACGGGGCCTTTGACAATCGCGCCGGTGCGCTTGGCGGTATCAACAATCTCAGCAGCGGATTGGTCGATCAGTTTGTAGTCAAACGCCTTGAGGCGGATACGGATTTTTTGCTTGGTGGACATAGAGGTATCCTTTATTAAGCAATGATTTTCGCAACCACACCCGCACCGACGGTCTTGCCGCCTTCACGGATCGCAAAGCGCAAGCCCTCTTCCATCGCAATCGGGTGGATCAACTTCACCGTGATCGACACGTTGTCTCCAGGCATCACCATCTCTTTGCCCTCTGGCAACTCAATCGC
>JAGWXI010000090.1 GCA_018969975.1 Burkholderiales bacterium | reverse complement strand
CGCCATGATGAGTAAGCCGGAAGTATCTTGATCCAGTCTATGCACCACTAGCGCGTCTGGGTAGATTGCTTGAACGCGCTTGGACAAACAATCTTGTTTGTCTGGGCCCCTACCTGGAACAGACAACAAACCACTGGGTTTGTTGAGAACGAGCATGTGCTCGTCGAAATACACAGGGGTCATGCGTTGCAGCGTTGTTCGTCTTTGGCCATATCACCTTCTTTGTAAATATCTCAAAGCGAGATAGTAGGGGCATGGTACTAGACCATTCGCACCAGCAGTTTTTTGCCGCACGCTTGCGCGTATTTTTTAAGTGTGGCGTAAGAAGGAGAGTGCTTTTCGCTGCGCAAAGAAGCTTCTAACCGTGAAACAGCAGAAACTGTGGTTCCCATGCGCTTGGCGACATCTGCTTGGGTTAAGCCAGCGGCCAAGCGTGCATCAAGCATGGCGTGAAGTGCGGCGTATTCTTCTTCTAGCGCTTCATAGGCTTTCTTAACGCCGGGTTTGGCGAGTATTTTCTTTTTAAAAGCCGCATCGTGTGCGACTGGTTTGTATTCGGAATTAACCATTTTTAATCTCCTTTAATCGTTTACGTGCCATGCGCATGTCTGCGTCTGGTGTTTCTTGCGTTTTCTTGATGAAAGAGTGCAATATGACAATGACTCTTCCAACTTGCGTGCAGTAAAACACGCGTCCAATTCCTTCTGGTCCTTTAGGACGAAGCTCAAACAATCCAGCGCCAAGCGCTCTTGAGTGAGGCATACGAAGGTCCGCACCATACAAGGCCATGGCCTCTGTCAATCTCAGATAGTCGGCCAATATGCCGGATGGCATAGACAAAACATCTTTTTGAACACGATCGTTGAAGTAGACGATTTGCCAACGTGGGATAGAGCAAATATTAGCATATTTGCTAATATCTATCAAGGAGTCGATTAAATTTCGCATGGGAGTTTTTAACTCCCCGGTCGTCTTTATCGTTTAAGAAAAGATAGGGTTTCTAGTAAGTCGTGATGACCATTCGCGCTACTTACCCCAAGTGTCTTTAAGGCCTGTAATCCTATTAAAAACTAACTTGCCGGGTGCATGGTCCATACGATCAGCCACAAAGTAACCATGGCGCTCGAACTGGAAATGCTGTCCTGCTGTGCTGTTAGCCAAAGAAGGTTCCACGTAAGCAGTAATGACCTTCAAGCTGTCTGGGTTCAAGGCCACTAAAAAATCTTTGCCACCCGCGTCAGGTTGCGGGTCGTTGAACAATCTGTCATACATACGCACTTCAGCGCTCAAGCCGTCGTTTACCGCAACCCATGTGATGGCTGCACTGGCTTTCACTGTCGCACTTCCTGGGGTGCCGCTCTTAGTGTCTGGAATCACAGTCGCATCAATTTGCGTGATATTTCCCGAGGCGTCTTTTATGCAACCAGTGCACTCAATGACATATCCGCCTTTGAGTCGCACTTTATTACCTGGGAAAAGTCTTTTGTAGCCTTTAGGTGGGGCTTCTTCAAAGTCTTCGCGTTCAATCCAGACTTCTTTGCCGATAGTGAAGTGGCGAACAGGAATCGCACTGTTATCAGTTTCGTCGTTTTTGTGAGGCAGCGCAGGTTGTTCGCACGGTTCAATATGTCCTGCGCCCATCACTTCATCCCAATTGGTGAGAACCAACTTCACTGGGTTGAGGACTGCCATAGCACGGTGTGCTTTAGTTTCGAGGTCTTCTCTTAAGCAACCTTCAAGCGTGCTGTAGTCAATCCAGCTGTCGCTTTTAGTCACGCCAATACGTTCTGCAAACAACTGCAAACTCTCTGGGGTATAGCCACGACGACGCAAACCCACAATGGTGGGCATACGTGGATCGTCCCAGCCGCTGACCTTGTTCTCGTTCACCAATTGCGCTAATTTGCGTTTGCTGGTGATGACGTAGGTAAGGTTGAGTCGTGCGAATTCGTATTGTTTAGGGGCAGGAGCGGCCAATAATCCGTCGACTACACGTCCATCATGCAAAGTGGTTTTTTCACAAAGCCTATCCATTAGCCAATCGTAAAAAGGTCGCTGGTCTTCAAACTCCAGTGTGCAAATGCTGTGGGTAATTTGCTCCAACGCATCTTCAATCGGATGGGCGAAGGTATACATCGGATAAATGCACCATGCATCGCCCGTGTTGTGGTGTGTTGCACGACGGATGCGGTAGATGGCGGGGTCGCGCATATTGATATTGGGCGAGGCCATATCAATTTTGGCGCGTAGCACCGCTGCACCATCTGCGAGATTGCCAGCGCGCATGTCACGAAACCGCGCCAAGTTGTCCGCTGCACTGCGTTCGCGGAAGGGACTATTCACACCAGGTTTACTAAAGTCGCCACGGTTGATGCGCATCTCTTCTGCGCTTTGTTCGTCAACATACGCATGGCCTGCTTCAATCAAACGTTCAGCGGCCGTGTACATGAAGTCAAAGTAATCGCTCGCTTGGTATTGGTGCAATATGCCGTTAGCTTCCCAAGAAAACCCGAGCCAATGCACTGCATCCAAAATGGAATTGACGTATTCGGTATCTTCTTTTTCTGGATTGGTGTCGTCAAAGCGCAAGTGGCAAACGCCGCCATAGTCACGAGCCAGTCCGAAATTGATGCAAATGCTTTTGGCATGTCCTATGTGCAAGTAGCCGTTGGGCTCTGGCGGAAAACGGGTGCGAATTTTTGCTAAGTCTGGGCTACCTTTGGCCTGATGCAAGGCGTCACCTGGTGTACCTGCCCAACGACGATTGGCGTAAGTGCCTTGCGCTAAGTCGGCTTCAATGATCTGGCGTAAAAAATTACTGGGCTTGTGATCAGTGTCAGTCGCAGAGTTGGCTGGTGTCGTCATCCTCTGATTTTAGGCGCGTAGTAACGCGATAATTTGCGCTTCACAAGGAGTTGTATGGATTTTGTTGTGTTGCTCAAAGCCGCGGTCATGGGAATCGTGGAAGGCTTGACCGAGTTTTTGCCTATTTCGAGCACAGGCCATTTAATTTTGGCTGGCGCATTACTCGGGCTAGACGATGAAAAAGCTAAAGTTTTTGATATCGCCATCCAAACAGGCGCCATCTTCGCTGTGATCTTGGTCTTTTGGCAAAAAATCTCAAGAACTGTCTTGGATTTACCCACTGACATAGCGGCAAGACGCTTCGCTGCCAACGTTTTAATTGCTTTTTTACCTGCTGTGCTGCTGGGATTACTTTTTGGTAAGCAAATCAAGATGTATTTGTTCACGCCTGAAGTAGTGGCCAGTACATTCATTGTGGGTGGGTTGATTATTTTGTGGGTTGAACGCAAGTTAAAAGCAGTGCAACCGTTTGCGCTTATTGAGAACGTAGATGACATGACGCCCCTAGACGCACTTAAGGTCGGACTTGTGCAATGTCTCGCCATGATTCCAGGCACCAGCCGAAGCGGCGCGACCATCATTGGTGGAATGATCTTAGGCCTTTCGCGTAAAGCCGCTACTGATTTTTCTTTTTATTTGGCGATTCCTACGCTGATCGGCGCGGGCGTCTATAGCCTCTACAAAGAACGTGCACTACTGAGTTTGGCGGATGCGCCTACCTTTGCAGTCGGTTTATTTTTTTCTTTTATCAGTGCTTGGATCTGCGTTCGCTGGTTACTACGCTATATCGCGAGCCACAGCTTTGTCCCGTTTGCTTGGTACCGTATTGTGTTTGGGATAGCGGTTTGGGGCACGGCCTATACGGGTTGGATTACTTGGAGTCCTTGAGCAACTTTTTAAGTTGGTACAAAGCATCCAAAGCATCTCTAGGGCTCAAGGTGTCTGGGTCTATTTGAGACAACTTAGCCTCTAGAGGTGAGGGGCCAGCGTCAATGGGCTCAGGCGGGGGAGCGAATAAATCGACTTGGGCTTTACCGGAAGCTACACCCGACTCTAATGCAGACAAAACATGTTTGGCATGTTGCAAAACACTGTTGGGAACACCCGCCAATCGGGCCACTTGAATTCCATAACTGCGGCTCGCAGGGCCAGCTTGGATTTCATGCAAAAACACAATGCCACCATTGCCACCACTGGCAGAGGACTCTGCTGCGCTGACATGTACGTTCACAGCGTGTCGGTGTTTCACTGGAAACTCGGTCAACTCAAAATAATGGGTGGCAAACAAAGTGAAGGATTGTGACTTGTCATGCAAGTGCGTAGCAATGCCACCAGCCAAAGCCAGTCCGTCAAAAGTGGATGTGCCGCGACCAATTTCATCCATCAAAACCAAACTGTTCGCGGTGGCGTTGTGCAAGATATGCGCTGCTTCTGTCATTTCCAGCATGAAAGTCGATTGCGCATTCGCTAAATCATCTGCTGCGCCAATGCGCGTATGGATGGCATCTATCGGCCCTAATGTGCAAGCACTCGCTGGCACATGGCTGCCCATACTCGCTAACAACACAATCAAAGCGACTTGTCGCATATAGGTGGATTTGCCGCCCATGTTCGGTCCGGTAATCACTTGCATGCGCTGGTTGGGGCCTAAATGCGTGTCATTGGCAATAAAGGTCTTGGCAGATCCGTCATGCGTGCGCCCATGGGTTACTGCAAGTCTGGCTTCCACCACAGGATGACGCCCTTGTGTGATGTCAATGCAAGGGGTATTCACAAAAGTGGGTGCGCACCAATGCAAGGTGATAGAGCGCTCTGCCAATGCGCACAATGCGTCAAGCGTTGCGATAGCGCTACCGAGTTGGGTAAGCGCTGGCACAAATGCCTGCAACATATCAAGCAATTGCTCGTATAAAAACTTTTCGCGTGACAGTGCGCGCTCTTGGGCACTCAAGGCTTTGTCTTCAAACGCTTTGAGTTCGGGGGTGATGAAGCGCTCAGCATTTTTCAGCGTTTGGCGACGTCGATAGTCTTCTGGAACTTTATTCACTTGTCCTTGCGTGACTTCGATGTAAAAGCCATGCACCTTGTTGAACTGCACGCGCAAATTGGCAATGCCTGTTCGTTCGCGTTCACGGGTTTCTAGGGCGAGTAAGAAATCATCGCAATTGGTTTGAATAGCGCGCAACTCATCCAAATCGCTGTCGTAACCGTCTCCAATCACCCCGCCCTCGCGTAGCAATGCAGCAGGCTCTGGAAGCAATGCGCGTGCAATTAAGGTGCCGCATTCAGGATTGACGGACATGTCTTGCGCCAAGCCTTGAAGCAAAGGACTTTGCGGAAGAAGAGGTTGCATTTGCAAGGCTTTTTGCAAAGCAATACCCAAAGCTACTAACTCACGGGGTCGAACTTGTCGCAAAGCAATACGGGCACTGATACGTTGCACATCGCCAGAGCCCTTGAGTGCGTTACGAAGTGCTTTGTAGGGCTCATGCAATGCGGTGTCTTGCAGCGCAGCAATCGCGTGTAAGCGCATCGTTGCATTGGTGCGGTCGCGTTCAGGCGACAGCAACCATTGTTTGAGTTGGCGACTCCCCATACCCGTCATGCAGGTGTCTAACAAAGAGAACAGCGTGGGCGACTCTTCTCCACGCAAGGTTTGGGTGAGCTCTAAATTGCGACGCGTACTCAAAGGCAAATCGATCAACGCGTCATTGCGTACCACCACCACTTTGTGTACATGTGTCAAAGCGCGACCTTGGGTGTGCTCTGCATAGGCAAGAAGAGCATTGGCCGCCGCATGCGCTTGCTCTACGTCTTGTGCATTCCAAGCCAGTAACGATGCCGCTTGCAGATGTGTAAGGAGTTCTCGCGCACCTAATGCTGAATCAAACTGCCAAGCTGGTCGTAGTTGAATAGGCAGATGCATGCTGTCCGCCAACGTTTGAATATTTTTTTCAAAGAGTGGACTAACTTCGGCACTAAAAATCAATTCGCTGGGTGCCACGCTAGCAACCCACTGCGCTAATGCAGTGCTATCGCATTCGGCCAGATACACCACGCCTTGCGTCACGCTCATCCAAGCCAGCCCCATGCCCGCTCGCTCGCTTTGGTGCACCGCCAACACAAAGCTTTCAGATTTATCACTCAGCAAAGCGCTGTCTGTCAAAGTGCCGGGGGTTACTACGCGCACCACTTTGCGCTCGACGGGGCCTTTGCTGGTAGCAACGTCGCCTACTTGCTCGCAAATCGCAACCGATTCGCCGAGCTTGAGTAAGCGCGCCAAGTAGGTTTCAACCGAATGAAAAGGTACGCCTGCCATCACCACAGGCTGTCCAGCAGACTGTCCGCGCTGCGTGAGTGTGATGTCTAGTAAGCGAACGGCTTTTTCAGCATCTTCAAAAAATAATTCATAAAAATCGCCCATGCGATAGAAAAGTAGCGTGCTGGGGTACTCGGCTTTCAGCCGCAAGTACTGCTGCATCATGGGGGTGTGGGCTGAGAAGTCTGACATGCTGCTTAGCTGGCGTTCATATAAAAACTATTCACGCGCGACACTGAATTTCTAAGGTGTGCTTGAAATAAAAATTACTTGGCTTCAGACGCCGGTGTTAAACGCAGGGTTTTGGTTATTTCAGACACCTCGTTTTTTTCAGCAGCAGATGCAAATTTCGAATATTTCTGGAGTAATGGAACCATCTGCGCATAAATACGAGGGTTGGCAGCCATGCATTCTTTTTGGTCAATGTAGTTGGATTCGCCCGTGAAATTACCCACCAAGCCGCCTGCTTCGGTAACTAAAAGAGCGCCAGCCGCCATATCCCATGCTTGCAAACCAATTTCAAAAAAACCATCACTAAATCCCGCAGCCACATACGCTAAATCAAGCGCCGCGGCACCTGGGCGACGCAGGCCAGCTGTGCGTTGCATCATGTCGCCCATCAAGCGCAAGTATTTGTCGAAGTCGTCTTCAGGACGGAAGGGGAAACCTGTCGACAACAAACATTCGTCCAAGCGCACACGCTTGCTCACACGAATGCGTCGTTCGTTCATAAAGGCACCACGGCCTTTGGTCGCGGTAAATAGATCGTTGCGTGAGGGGTCATACACCACGGCTTGTTCGAGTTTGCCGCGCACTTGCAGAGCAATGCTGACGCAGTAGACAGGAAATCCGTGGATAAAGTTGGTAGTGCCGTCGAGTGGATCAATGATCCAAATATGGTCTGCGTTGGGGTTGCCATGTTGGCTACCCGACTCCTCCGCCAAGATGCCGTGGTCTGGGTAGGCGGTGAGCAAGTTTTCGATGATGGCTTGCTCGCTGGCGTGGTCGACCTCGGTCACAAAATCATTGACTTGTTTTTGTGAAATACGTACCGCTTCCACATCAAGTGCCGCGCGGTTGATGATGGCGCCTGCGGCGCGTGCGGCCTTGATGGCCACGTTGAGCATGGGGTGGAGGGTAGAGGACGACATAAATTGTGGGTAAGAGCAAGCCCAAAGGGCAGAAATGCCACCCATCGATATAGGCGACGACAATAATTGCATTTTACGTCCCTCATTACTTATACCTAGATGCAGACGCGCTTTATCTTGATCGAGACCAGTCACGCTGGCAATGTGGGAGCTACTGCACGCGCGATGAAAGTGATGGGTTTTGATGACTTAGTCTTGGTGAACCCTCGCTGGAGCAATGTATTGCGGCGTGAAGAAACTATCCAGCGCGCAAGTGGCGCATTAGATGTGCTCAATAACGCGCGGATTGTTGAGTCACTAGACGATGCCTTAGAAGGTATAACGCATTTGTGCGCCACCGCAATGACGCCCAGAGATTTTGGGCCACCCACTGTAGAGCCACGCGGGCACTTTGCCGCTCTGTTGCTAAACGATCCCAGCGCTCTACAACAAGATCATTCACAAAAAAGCGTAGCTTTCCTATTCGGGTCCGAACGCCACGGGATGCGCAACGAGGATGTCTACCGTTGCCACGCGTGTATTCGTATTCCAACGAATCCGCAATTCGGTTCACTCAATCTTGCCTCTGCCGTGCAAGTGTTGGCCTACGAATGGCGACTGGCGCTTGGTGGTTTTGCAACTAGCGAACAAGGCGTAGTTGAAACCACGACAAAACTCGCAGATGCCCAACAAATTGCTGGTCTCTTATCTCACTGGCAAGAGGCCTTAACCGCCATTGATTTCTTAGACCCTGATTCCCCCAAGAAACTGATGCCACGGCTCAACCAACTGTTGAACCGTGCAGGCTTGACACAAGAAGAAGTCCATATCTTGCGGGGTATTGCCAAGGCGACGCTGCAAGCTGCGGCAGTCAAACGATAATCATCTCTTATGTTTGCTCGCTTACGCTCTGATATCCAATGCATTTTGGACCGCGACCCTGCTGCCCGTTCAGGCTGGGAAGTTTTAACTTGCTATCCCGGTTTGCATGCCATTGTGTTGCACCGTTTCTCACATGTTTGTTGGAATATTGGTTTCAAATGGGTGGCCCGATTCGTATCCAACTTCGCAAGATGGTTCACCGGTATTGAAATTCATCCTGGTGCGCGCATCGGAGAGCGTGTGTTTTTTGACCATGCCATGGGCGTAGTAGTGGGTGAAACCGCAGAGATCGGCGACGGTTGCACGATTTACCAAGGCGTTACCTTGGGCGGTACTTCACTCTACAAAGGTGTGAAGCGTCATCCCACTTTGGGTAAGGACGTCGTCGTCGGCGCAGGTGCCAAAGTATTAGGTGGATTCACGGTGGGGGACGGCGCACGCATCGGCAGCAATGCGGTTGTTGTCAAGCCAGTGCCTGCAGGCGCTACTGCCGTCGGAAATCCCGCGCGCATTATTCAAGCCGATACAGATGCTATTCGTGAAGCAGCGGCCTCCAAGATGGGTTTTTCAGCCTACGGCGTTACACAAAATGACGACCCTATCAGCCAAGCCATGCGCGGATTGATTGATAACGCCGCGAGTCAAGAGTATCAAATTGCTCTGTTGTGGAAGGTCTTAGAAGAATTGTCTGTTGCGCAATCTAAACCCGAATGCATTCCTGCAGACGCCGCCAAACAAGAAAACTTTGAGGCAGCGCGCATCAATCAGTTATTGGATTAAGTTCGCTGGTTGATTCAATTTGTAACTAGCCCTAGCTAAGCAGTAATCTGGTTAAACGCGCTTACTGTTGATCGCAGTTTTAGGGCGAAACGCTTTGCAAAATGCATCGCGCGTTTCCATATAAGGCCCACCAATCAAGTCCACGCAATAAGGCACTGCCGCAAACACGCCGTCGACTAATTGCTTTCCTTCCGCATCCTTCAAACCACCCAAAGTTTCTTGGATCGATTTGGGTTGACCAGGCAAGTTGATGATCAAGCAACTGTCACGAATCACTGCGACTTGACGCGACAAAATCGCCGTTGGCACAAAACGCAAACTGATTTGACGCATTTGTTCACCAAAGCCTGGCATTTCTTTATGCGCCACAGCCAATGTCGCTTCGGGGGTCACATCGCGCTTAGCGGGACCAGTGCCACCTGTAGTTAAAACCAAATGGCAACCACCATCAACCAAAGCAATCAATGCTTGGCTGATGGTGGCTTGCTCATCGGGAATCAAACGCTCTTCGAACACGATAGAGTTGTAAAGCGCTTGACCCAACCAGTCGCGCAATGCTGGTAGGCCTTTGTCTTCATAGACACCGGTGGAGGCGCGGTCACTGATCGACACAATACCAATGCGGATGGTGTCGCAACGTAAGTCAGGGCTAGGTATCTCGCTCATGGTGTTTGTTTTTTTGTTTAGGGTTTGTAAACCGCTTCATCCTCTGGCGGAATGTGCGCGGCGTCTTCTAAGGCATTGAGTTGGGCTTTGACGAGCTGGAAAATTTCTCGGTAAGCGCGGCCTTGTCTTGGTAACAAGCCTTTAGCGACATCGGCCTTGGATGTGGTGTCGTCTTTGCGGGCTTGGCGTACCAAGGCACGCAGTTGTTGACTATCGGTTTGCGGGTGGTGCGTCATCCACTCGGCGACTGCTTCGTCATCGGCCACCATGCGGTCGCGCCATTGCTCTGCCTGATGCAGCGCCAAGGTGTCGCGGGTGCTGCCCATTTTTTGTTCGTTCAACGCATCTTGAATAGCCTCGACAGATTCTTCGCTGAGTTTGCGCATCAATTTGCCGACGTACTGCATTTGTCGGCGCTTACCTTCGAAGTTGGTGATGCGCCGTGCATCCACCAAAGCATCGCGTAACAAATCAGGGACATGTCCTTGCGTGTTCAAACGCTCGGCGAGTTCGCTGCGCAGCGTTAAAAGTTCGACGCCAATCTCTTGCAAGTGGTCGCTTTCGCGTTTTTTATCGGT
>JAGWXI010000165.1 GCA_018969975.1 Burkholderiales bacterium | reverse complement strand
GGATTGCTTGCACCAACCCAGCACAGTCCATGCCCAACCAAGCGACTGTGCGTCGTGCCCTAGAACGCGCTGAATTTGTCGTCGTGCAAGAAGCCTTTGCCACCGCAGAAACCTGTGCTTTCGCAGATCTACTTTTACCAGCCACCACCTGGGGAGAAAAAGAAGGCACGGTCACCAACAGCGAACGCCGTATCACCCGTGTGCGTGCTGCGGTGCCGCCTCCTGGCCAAGCCAGACATGACTGGCAAATCGTGGTCGATTTGGCACAACGATTGAAAAAAGCACCGGGTATTGCAGCCGACAAAAGTGACATGCACATGGCCTACACCACACCAGAAGAAATTTGGTTAGAGCACCGTGCGTCCACTCGCGGGCGCGACCTCGATATCACTGGCATGCGTTACGACCTATTACAAGAAACCCCTTTGCAATGGCCTATGCCTGAAAGTGCGTTGCAAGGCAAAGCGCGTTTGTACGAAGACGGTGTTTATCCAACAGCCAGTGGGCGCGCCAAATTTGCTGCGATTGCCTATGTACCTACTTCTGAAGTACGTGAGTCGCGCTTTCCGTTCTCTCTCAATACAGGCCGTTTGCGTGACCAATGGCACGGCATGACACGCACAGGCGTGATCGGTAAATTGTTTGGGCAAGTACCGGAACCGGTAGTGCAACTCAATCCACAAGATATGGCACGTTTAGGTTTTACCGATGGTGACTTGGTACATGTCACCAGCAAACGCGGCTCCATTGTTTTGCCCGCACAAGCCAGTGACGAGTTAGGTGCTAATCAAGCGTTTATTGCGATGCACTGGGGGGCTGGTTTTTTGAGTGGGCGTGACCACCAAAACAAGACATTGGCTGGTGTGAATGCCATCACCACATCGGCATATTGCCCCACTTCGAAACAACCCGAACTTAAACACGCAGCTGTCAAAGTTCTTAAGGCGGAGTTACCTTGGACTTTGTTGGCGCTGGCCTGGATAAACACCGAAGACTCACCGTTACGCGTCAACCAAGCCTTGCGAGAGCAGATGGTGCATTTCGAATTTGCAAGTTGCGTACCTTTCTCCTCAGACGACGGCGCGAAGCAAGGCGTGCTATTTCGCGCAGCCAGTAGTGAATCGCCAGATATGAATTTGGTGCAGACGATTGAGGGGTTAATCGGTCTATCGGGTATATCCAGTTTGCGATATGTAGACGCCAAGCGCTGCCATGTGCGTAGCATGCGTGTTCGCGATGAACTGCTCGAAGCGTTTGTAATTGCAGGCGATACCTCTGCAGAAAAGTGGCTCAATACCTTGTTACAAACGCAGGCATCTACAGCTTCATATGGGCGTCGGTTATTGATGACTGGAGCTAATCCGCCTGTTGCATTGGTGGATAAAGGCGCTACGGTTTGCACGTGCCTTGGTGTCAGAGATATAACGATATCAACCCATTTAAACAACTGCAATGGAGATGAAGAAGCGCGTCTAACTTCTCTTAAAAATAAACTTGGCTGTGGCACCCAATGTGGTTCCTGTATTCCCCAACTCAAGCGCTTGATCGCCACCACTCCGTTAAATCAAGAGGTGGGAGTTTGATGATGCGCTTCGAACGCTCTGGTTCCAGCTCTCGCTCCGTCAAGAGAGGTAATAGGGCCTTATTGTGGCTCCTCGCTTCGCTCTTGATGTCG
>JAGWXI010000089.1 GCA_018969975.1 Burkholderiales bacterium | reverse complement strand
TTGATCAAGGGGGGTTACTTGTTCGCCGCCGCGCCATCAGGCTTGGGACCACATGCCCCGAAAGTCAGCCTGCTGGGCTCAGGCGCCATTCTTTGCGAAGTCATGAAAGCCGCAGTATTGTTGGCAGAACAAGGTGTCGCTGCAGAAGTATTCAGCATCACCAGTTGGAGCGAACTTGCCAGAGACGGCTTGCGGGCAGAACAAGCTGCCATGGCGGGTGATCTGACCCCCACAGCCTATGTCAAAACCTTGCTCTCTGAACACCAAGTTCCCGTGATCGCTGCTACCGACTATGTGCGCGCGGTGCCTGAGAGCATTCGCGCGTATTTGCCGCAGAACCGCCGCTACATCACTTTGGGAACTGATGGTTTTGGCAGAAGTGATACGCGACAAGAGTTGCGTTCGTTTTTCCAAGTCGATGCGGCAAGCATTGTGCGTGCAGCTGTATTTGCACTGGGAAAATAAATATAGAAGGTCGCATGATCAAAAACGCAGTCTTTCAGGTGTGCGCTTTTTCAAAGCCATGCATGTAATCACGCAGCCGCTGCACATGGACCCAAGGCATGGCGTTGTAAATGGACGCTCGCATGCCTCCCGCAGAACGGTGACCGCGCAATTGCACCATGCCTTCTTTTTCTGCGCCTTGCAAGAAGGCATCGTTAAGAGATTCATCGCGCAAGAAGAAAGTCACGTTCATGCGTGAGCGGTCTGCACGGTGAACTTTGTTGAAAAATAACCGGCTGTGGTCTAGGTAGTCATACAAGAGATCGGCTTTGCCTTGGTTCTGTGTTTGCATCGCAAGCAAACCACCCTGCTGCTTAATGTGTTGCAACACCAAACCCATGATGTAGATGGCATAAGTGGGTGGCGTGTTGTACATGGACGATTGATCATCCTGCAGTTGGTAATTGAATGCCGATGGCGTGAACGGCAACGCATGGCCCAATAAATCGCGTCGCACGATCACCAAGGTCACGCCGGAAGGCCCCATGTTTTTTTGCGCCCCCGCATAAATGACGCCATAGCGCTGCAAATCGATAGGCGCGGACATGATGTTGGACGACATGTCTGCCACCAAAGGTATGTCACCTGTCTGCGGAGTCCAGTGACATTCCACTCCGCCAATGGTTTCGTTGCTGCACATATGCACATAGGATGCATGGCTCGACAATTGCCATGTATCTTGAAGCGGCATCGACAAAAAACCGTTGTCACTGCTGCTGGCCGCGATATTGACCTGGCCGTATTTGCCTGCTTCTTTCATGGATTTTTCAGACCAGACACCGCTCACCACGTAATCGGCAACCCCGGTTTTGGCGATCAGGTTCATTGGCAAGATCGCGTTTTGCGCAATCGCCCCGCCTTGCATGAACAGCACCGCGTAGTCATCGGGCACCCCTAATAAATCGCGAACCAAAGTGTGCGTGTTTGCCAATATGTCGGTGAATTCAGGCCCACGGTGGCTCATTTCCATGACAGACATACCACTGCCACGCCAATCCAACATGTCCGCTGCTGCCTGGCGCAGCACCGCCTCGGGTAAAGTTGCCGGGCCTGAGCTGAAGTTGATCACACGGGACATGAAAAATCGACTTTCAAAAAATGAATTAAGTATATGGAGATAAAGACTTATTCTGGGAAAGTCGGCATAATGAGGTCAACTTAACCATGGACACCTCCATTCTTTTATGCATTGTGTGAAGCCTGCTTTATTGCTGATGGTCACCCTCTTGCTTGGGGGATGTGCCAGCCAGTCCTCCAAAGCCATCGCCAAACTCGACAGTGCCAGTCCGGCTTTCAGCTCGGCCCCGTGCGAAAGCGCCAGACAGCATGCGTGGCTGCACGATGAAGCACAAAAAAACAAATTATGGGCCGGACCCTCCGTGATTTTTCTTGCGGGTCCTGTGGCAGTGATTCCCGTTTTGGCCACCAGCATCGGCTTGAATTCGGCTGACCACCTGCAAGCCAATGACATCACCAAGCATTGCGGTGGCCAACCCTTGACCCCCAACGAATTGACCCAAAACATTGCCCTGGATGCCACTCTCTCCGTGGCTGTGGGCGGCATAGCGCCGGCCATGCTACCCAAGGGCAGCGCCCCTTGAATTTACTCGTTCAGGTCAATTTTTTCATGTGTGGCGATGCGCTCTAGTGCCTGTTCAAACAATGCCCTCGCAGAACCAGATACCGCTGTCAAATAACTGTGTAAACGCGCATCCTCTGTGCTTCTGCTCAGGCAATCTTGGCTGTAGGCTTCAAAACTGTTGAGCATCACAATCAAGTCAGCCACATGGCGGGGGCATTCACACAACACATTGGTTGAAATAATGGCCATGCGCTGCAACACACGGTCACTGTATTTGCGTGGCGGAATAATGCCCGTGCTGTGGATGGCAGGCAAACTCCAACTGTTGTCCACATACGCAATAGATTGGATGATGTCACTCAATTCCACGTCAGTCACGGGCTCCCGCCTGGCAATCACACCCGCAGAATGCAAGTACTGAAGCACTGCCACTGTGGCGAAATGGTAGACCAAGACACACCGCCTGACGCCAAGTTGCTGTCGCAGACGCTGTAAATCTTGTTGCACAGACACCTGCACCGAGCCCATTTGCACCAGCAAAATATCGGGGGTGCCTTTGACTGGTGCGGCCAAGGCTTGTTTGATGTCGGCAAACATATGGTCCACTTTGAGCGTGGTTTGCGGGCCGAATACTTGTGCAAACTTGTCTGTTTCAATGCGGCTTGCCAAAGGAAAACCCACCACTGCCAACGATATGGAAGACGGTATGGATGTGGTGTCGTTTTGCAAGGATTTGGCCGCGCGATGGTCATTGAGCATAGACTGCAACTGAGGTACCCCGAAAGAACCCATGGTGCTGATCGCATGTCCGTGTTGGGTCAAGGTCTTCAACAAAGTCAACTTCAAAACGTCATGGTCGCTGTAGAGCCGCTGTCCGCCCTCTGTCTTGGGCGGCGCGACCACGCCATACCGACGCTCCCATACCCTCAGGGTAGCCACAGGTACCCCACACAAGTTGGCGACTGCGCCAATGCGGTGGGTGGGAACAAAGGCCGGGTCAGCAGGTGTGGTGGTTTGCATGGGAAATAGGTTGAATAGGTTTTGTAGAGTTATTATACAGAAATACCTGACTAAAACCAGATTTTATTTCCGAACAACAAACCAACCTCTATATTATTAAGTTCAGACATCTTTGTTTCACATTTAAGATGCAACCACAACCGGGAGAAATGCATGTTTTCCAGCCTGACCAGAAACGCAGTGAACACAGTGTTGTTGGTGTGTAAAAACCAGCAAAACGGCCCAGTAACCACGCTGTCTATCAGCAAGCGATTGGGTTTGTCGATTTCCTACCTTGAAGCCTTGCTGTCCAAATTGAAGAAATCTGGGTTTGTGGTTTCTTACCGAGGCCCGGGCGGCGGATACTGTTCCAACGGCAAGCCGTCCGAACTCAAACTGATTGACATTGTGCGTGCCTTCGATTTTGACGATACTTCGAAGAACAACGCAAAACTCAAGCCCCAAGAGTTCGATAAAGATTTGATCAAATGGATGATGCAGGAGTTTTTAGAAAGCCACCTGCAACACATGAATTTGGAAGATGTCATGGCCCAAATGCCCGATGAGATTTGGGGCGCTGAACCGCAGAGATCTACCCCTGCAGAACCTCGCAGATTCAAACCCTTGCAAATCCACCGGCTTCCCAGTGGGCCCAACTCGGTCTTCAATTTAGCTACCAGCATGGCAGCCTGAGCAAATCGACCCAGCCTTCAACATCCTCTGCCGGTCTGTGCTTGAACCGGAAATACCCTTGTTCATGCGAAAGCTGATTGGCATTCGCATCAAACAATTGACGGGTTCGACCAGTTCGCCTGACGCATTCGATCATCCTGCGGGCGATCCTGGTTTGCTTGGCCCGGATGCAGTGGCTTGGCGGGTTCATGCCCATTTTGTAGGCATGATGGTGGGTGGTTTGTCTTCGCTGATGTTGCAAGCTCTGCACCCGCGAGCACTGGCAGCGGTTTGGGACCATTCCAATTTCAGACACAACCTCAAAGGCAGATTGGGTCGTACCGCCTATTTCGTGGCCGTCACCACGTATGGCGCCACGGCCGACGCCTTGGCTGCCATTGAACGCGTCAACCGTATCCATGCGCAAGTCAAAGGCCATATGCCAAATGGCAGCCCCTACGTTGCCAACGAACCCGAGCTATTGCGTTGGGTGCATTTGGGTGAAGTCACCAGTTTTTTGAATGGCTACCAGTGGCTGGCGAACCGACCACTTCTTGGCTTGGAAGAAGATACTTACACCCAAGAGATGGCATCCATAGGACAACGCTTGGGAGCACACGCTTTACCCACCGACGCGATTTCTAGCCATCACGCTTTGGAGCAATTTCAACCCGAACTGCGTTTCGACGACAGAACCCAAGAGATTTTGCGCGTGATTGAAAACTACCCAGTCGACCTTTGGGACATGCCGTTCATGAAACTGGTGATACAAGCCAGCTTTCACATATTGCCAGAATGGGCACTTTCTATGCTGGGCAAACCAAAGGCCAGCGAATGCGAAAAACAAGTGGTACGGCTTGCTTTGCGGTTGGCATCCTCTCCCGTGCAAGCAGCGTTGGACAAAGATGGTGTTGCGGCCCACGCCAAACGCCGTGTTCTCGCTTGAGCAAGAAACACAAACCACGGACCATGGTCAATTCAGCGGATGGCCACACAGATCAGGCCGATTGCATCCATACCTGATGGCAAGTCGGGCATTTGATTTCCATGCGTTTGTAAACATCAATGCGGCACTTTTGCCCACACGAAGGGCAACTGACGATGGCTTTGCCGTTGCCTATCTGCGGCCTTTCCAATTCCTGGTCTGTGAGCGTGATTGGTACGCGCAAGTCATACATTTGACTGGCTTTGAAACTGACTTGGTAGGCCGGACGGGGCAAATCCACACGGGCAAAATCACCAGTCTGAACCGTGAGCGGAAAAAGTTTGTCGCCGATATGGTTTTCCGCTGCATACCAACGCCTTGAATTGGGTGGTTTGAGCAATTGCAAAACAACCGGGTCGACAGTCTCACGACTGGACTCATCCACCAAAAAACGAACGGCATCCAGCTGTTGCCGGACCTCATGTTCTGATGCGCTTTTGTGGGTGTAATAGTAATAACCGAAATACACGCAGGCTTTCAAGTCATGGCCAAATGAATACCACTTGAGCACCAAAATACGCAGCGCATCAATGAATTTTGCCAAATCGGCGTTCACACCGACCACGCGGTCATTGACCATGGCCACCATCAATAAATTAAGAGAACTGGTCAGCCCCGTGCTTTGTCTGATGCCCTGGGGTTGATTGAACATGTTTTTTTGTTCAATGCTGTGGTGTGCCACGGACAACGCGCGAAAATATTCAGGCAGTGCAGCACTGACATTGGGCAACCACTTGAAGAAAGCTTCTTTGTCGCGGGTTGTCGATCGATACTTTTCAAACGGGTATTCCATGTGGCCCACCTAGCTTGCGCTTAATTTTTCGATGATCAATTTTTTCAACTCAGTGAAGCTGTACCTGATTTCTTTGCCATCAAGTTTGTGCACGTAATGATTGGTCCAACCGTGCTGAATCGTCAAGGTATTGCCAAACAGCTCCTCGTACAAATGCATCATTTGAAATTCGTCAATCCTGTTGCTTGCCAGGTGTGACAACATCGTGTCGTGCTGGCCTGAAGGCTTGGCAGGCGGAGGTTGCGGCGCAGGCGAGGGTTGCGGCGACGGCTCTTCAAGTTTTGGACGCTTGTCAGTGAATTTTTTCCAAGCCGCGTCAAATTCCTTACGCTTGCGAGCATTGCCCAGCATATCGTGCGCTTGGTTGAGCTCCGCCATGATTTCGGTATAGAGCAATTTCTTTTCGGGATGCCGATCTGGGTGGTATTTTTGCGCCAGTGCTTTGTAGGCGGCTTTGATCACCTCGTTTTCAGCGGTGTGGAGCAAGCCCAGAACTTGGTACAAATCCTTCATGACTCAACCAGCAAACGCGTGAAAGTTGATGGATTTGACCCGGGCCTTATCAAAATAAGCCTTCCAAAAATCTAACAGCAACGGATTCAGGGTGCGTGGGTTGCTGTTGACCAAATGGACTTCGACATTCACTTGCGAAAAATCCACAAACAATTTGGTAGCCGCATAACTGCTTGCATAAGCTTCAAACGACATGGGTTGACCATACATGGTCAAAGACTTGCTGTTTTGCAGCATGTCGGAAAGCACATACAAGCGCACTTCACCCTTGATTTTTTGTTTTTGTATGGAATTGAGATTGACCAATTGCAGCATTTCCAAAATAGGCGACTCCTTGGCAGATGGCACATTCACCATGCCCTCTGCGACGGACAACATGGGCTCAATAAAGTGCTTCGTGTATTGCTGCTTGAGTGCTTTGAGATTGGCTGTCAATTCACTTTTCTCTTGACCATCACCGGGATTGCAGAGTTCAAAAAGTGGTTTGGTATTGGCTTGGAAATCATCACCCAGTACATAAACCGACAACAGCTGACCCGGCGGCGTGGAGTCAACCAGGTTTTTGATGAAAATATCCAACGATGCTTTTTGTGCCAGATTGAACGGGTCTGTTCGGTCAATCAACACTACGCGTTGACCGCTGGGGCCTTGCGCAGGACACAACGTCACGGGATCGAGGCCCGGTTTGCGTTGCAAATTCCACCAAACTGCAGTGGCGGTACCGGCGATCACCAAAGAAAAAAAGAACACACTGGCCAGTATGTTGATTCGGGTTTTGCGTTTTTGTAATTTGGTTTGGCGGGCCATGGCAACAATAGGCTCAGTGGTATTTCAAATGGTTCAAGCGCGAAATCGATTGCTCATACAAGGCATACACTTTTTCACGCTGCGCATTCACATTGCTTTCGTAGGTTTTGATGTCTTGCTCTAAGGCCTCAAGCAAGGCGTTTTCTTTGGCGTGGTCTACACGCGGTAAGCTGACTGAACTGAGAGAGGGCAAACTGTCAAAGTAACTCGGGCGCAAACCATCTTCTCGGGCGATTTCATTTTCGATGCGAAATTTGCGAATCACAGCGTAAAGCACCACCTCGGTTTGGCTAAGTTTGTCGGCACACTCACGTACCAACGCCTCTTTTTCGAGCAAGAGTTTTTTCAAGGCGGCCGACAAATCGTGCAAAGTCTTGAAACCTTGGTTAATCCGGTCGAGTTTTTCTTGTTTGAGCTCTTCCAACTCTTCTTTGACTTCGTCAAACTCAGCGTCAAATTCGTCGCGCGTGAGGTGGCAGCGGCGCACCATGGCACCATATCCTGGGTAAATATCGTCTATGCTCAATCCATCAAACAGGGCGGCAATGGCGAAACCCAAAGAAATAGCCACCAAAAACCAGGACACCAAATCATTCAATCCTAAGAAGTGCGTTTGCATGGCCTCCCAAGCTTGCTGCGTCGGATTGGTTGCTCCGGCCATCAACTGTTCTCGGATATGACCGATGGACATGGCCACCATCAACATGAAACCTGCCGCAAACAAGACAGATACAGCGCCAAACAATTTACCTGCAACCGGCTTGCTCACGATCCACGGCACCGCAAATCTGCCCAAGAAAAAACAACCCAATACATTGATGCCGGCGAGTAATGCGGCATACACAAAACCACCTATCAACCCAGAGCTCAAACCTTCGGCAAAAAAATTGGCGTTTAACACGCCTTCAATGCCCACCAAAAACACCAATACCGAATAGCGCAGCATCAAACCTGAAGATGATGGATAGTTGGCCTCGCGCTCCAAACCATGCTTCTTTTTAAAAAGTTCCAATTCTTTGAACCTGACCATGGCGTTGTACGCCAGTTTTTTGAGCCAATCACCCTGCTCGTCCATGAGTTTGCGAGTTTGCCGTTCAAACTCCGCGTTCAAAGTATCCGATTGCAATGCTTTGTATGTGAGCTCAATGCCCACCACTTTCGACTGAATCTCTTCGGATTGGCGGGCGTGATCGCGTTGAATTTCTTCACGCATCAGGTTCAAATGCTCAACCACTTCGGTTTCTTTTTGCGTGGGTTTTTTTTCGTGAAAGGACGGCAAGCCAAGAGCGGCTAACCGTTTGGCTTCTTTGACAATTTGAAATTTTTCAACAATCGAATCGATTTCCAAAGACAAATTCTCTGGCCGCGCAGCTCGCTTGGAAAACAGTCTTCTAAACCACGCCATGACCCGCATGCCTATAACCTCAACTCATACATGTCACTGAAAAAAATTCGAACAAGACCCAAGGCCTGATTCAACGCACTTTAAATATTTATTCTTTTTCATTCTACTGATTTTGAATTTTTATTCGCTGCAAAATTCAATTCAAAAGTACACATGCTGCAGACCGCAGACCGCACTATAGGGGTGCTTTACAACACATTTTGGTGCATCGGCAAACGATAAGGCCCAGAAGACAGGCACAAAGCTGCAGGAAAGTCCGGCATGAAGCATGCTAATAGCCATGACACACAAGTCAAAACTGGATGGCGATGGGCAATCACATATTCAATGAAATGAGCGATGAAAGTGGCTTTGCCAGGCCACATTACGAAACCTTTGACCAATGGCTGAAGGGCATTTCTCGCGAAACCGTACAAGTCAAGCAAACCGAAGCTGATTTGATTTTCAGGCGCACCGGCATCACATTTTCTTTGAACGGGGATGAAGGCGGTACCGAACGATTGATACCCTCAGACCTCATACCCCGCATCATCCATGGCAAAGAATGGGCCCATCTTGAAAAAGGCTTGGTGCAACGGGTCAAAGCCATCAATATGTTTTTGCACGACGTCTACCACCAACAACACATTCTCAAAGCTGGACTGATTCCCACGGAGCAGGTGCTGGCCAATGCGCAGTTCATGCCCATGATGCTGGGCTTGGATTTGCCGCATCACATTTATGCGCATATTGCAGGTGTCGACATTGTTCGACACTCTGACGGTGATTTTTATGTGCTTGAAGACAACTTGCGCGTCCCCTCAGGCGTGTCTTATATGTTGAGCAACCGTTTGCTGATGATGCGATTGTTTCCCGACTTGTTCAGGCGTTATGCGGTGCGCCCCGTGGAACATTACCCTGCGTTGCTGTTACAAACCCTGCGTTCTGCCAGTTGGGTTGACCAACCCACCGTGGTACTTCACACCCCGGGGCGATTTAACAGCGCGTATTTTGAACACGCATTTTTGGCCAAACAAATGGGCATTGAACTGGTGGAAGGCTCGGACCTGTTCGTGCGCCAAGGCCATGTGTACATGCAAACCACCGAAGGGCCACAACAAGTCGATGTGATTTACCGACGTGTCGACGATGTGTACATGGACCCACTGAGTTTTGAGCCTGACTCGCTGATTGGTGTGCCTGGCTTGGCCTCTGTGTATCGACAAGGCAACGTAGTCATTTCGAACGCGCTTGGCACGGGTGTGGCGGACGATAAATCGATATATCCCTATGTGCCCGACATGATCCGTTTTTACCTGGATGAAACACCCATTTTGAACAATGTGCAAACTTGGCAATGCCGCAAGCCCGATGAACTGTCGCATGTGCTGGCACATTTGTCACAACTGGTGGTCAAAGAGGTGCATGGAGCAGGCGGCTATGGCATGTTGGTGGGCCCGACAGCCAGTAAAGCAGAAATCGAGAGTTTTGCAAAACGTCTTAAAGCACATCCGGACAATTACATTGCACAACCCACACTCAGTTTGTCGGCATGTCCTGTCTTTGTGGACCAAGGCATTGCGCCCAGACACATCGATTTGCGTCCGTTTGTGTTGATGGGCAAGGACACCCGCATCGTCCCAGGCGGTTTGACCCGCGTGGCATTGCGCGAAGGTTCTTTGGTGGTCAATTCATCGCAAGGGGGTGGCACCAAAGACACCTGGGTGTTGGAAGACGAGGAGTTGCTCTGATGCTGTCGCGTGTGGCTGCGCAACTTTATTGGCTGTCACGCTACTTGGAGCGGGCAGAAAACATGGCGCGTATTTTGGAAGTGGGACAGTCATTTGCGCTGCTTTCCTCTTCCGACAACAGCCGGGCCGCACCCGATACGGTGAGTGAACCCTTGGTGATCACAGACACCCTAGCAGCTTTTGAAGCCACGGGTCGAGCCATGCGTTCAGACCAAGTCGCGCAATTTTTGGCATGGGACCCAGACCACCCCTCCTCTATCTTCAACTGCATTCAATCGTGCCGCGAAAACGCGCGATCGGTGCGAGGCGCCATGACCGTGGAAATGTGGGAATGCATCAACGACACTTGGCTGGAATTGTTGGCCCGAAAAAAGAAAAACAAACAGCCCGACCATCCTGTGGATTCGGGGTTTTTTGAATGGATCAAACAGCGCTCACATTTGTTCAGGGGCGTGACATTCGCCACGATACAGCGCGATCAGCCCTATCACTTCATACGCTTGGGTACGTATTTGGAGCGTGCCGACAACACTGCGCGTATCTTGAGTGTGAAGACACAGGTAGAGCAAGCTGAAAGCAATGACCTGGTCGACGACTATTACCGTTTGGGTGCAGTGCTTCGCTCT
>JAGWXI010000164.1 GCA_018969975.1 Burkholderiales bacterium | reverse complement strand
GGCTTGGCCATAGGATAAATCTGCACGATGAGGCGTGGGGTTCATTGATTTTTTTTCCCATCAGCTTGGAGCAATCGGGCTCCACTTTCCAATACCAATGCAGAAATTTCTAAACTGAATTTTTTGTCCTCAGGGTTCCAAGGGTGCGTGGGTGAATAGGTGAGTCGATTCACGACAGCGTATTCGTTTTTCTCAAGCAGCAGCTGCACCTCAGCTTGCTTGCTGGGCAACACATCAACCACTAAATATTTAACTCTCTTGACAGGGGAACTTAAAAAACTTTCCCCCGCAAACAAGTCGTCTATGCGAATAAGGTGGTTGAGTCCTACAATTTTTTCCAATGCTTTTTGCAGCTCTTTCCCATCAATCTCACCCAATTGGTCATGCAGATAGCTCAGAATCAAAATATCGTTGCTGTCTGTTTTTTTGCGGGTTTTGCGAAAACCAGGCTTGGCTCGAGACCAACGGTCATCCATGCTTTGAATTAACTTGATGACGGCAAATACACTCAACCCAAATGACATGCTATCAGACAAATCGATCATGTAATTGGTGTAACTGGCTGACAATAAAGTAATCCCGCCCAGGGCTGATTGAACACCAATGAAGAGTCGATTGAACCAGGTACTTTTAAAGGGGCGAATACTTAGCCACACCAAGACCCAGATGATGATGAGATTGAGCAAAAGCACCGCCCAAGAAGGCGTTGTTCGTAAATAGGTTCTATGGATGGCATCGTCAAGTGCAGTTGCAAGTATTTCGCCATCATCTTCAATCGACTGCACTGAGGTCGGTTTGGTTTGACCCAGACCAGGAGCCGACAAACTCAAGACAATATAGGCATTTTTAAATTGTGCAATCTGATCAGGCTTGAGTTTATCTAATAGCAAATCGCTGAAAGAGAACCGTTGATAACGGCCTTGCTTATTGCGCCAATTGAGCGACATGAGGTTGGGTATGCCAGTCAGTTGGGCGCCACCCAGTTCTGCGGTTCTTTGAACCATTGAAGGAAGTAAGTATGTTTTTTCCTCCCACCTGAGAGGGTACTTGCGCACAATGCCATCGGAGTCTGGCAGCTGATTGGCGATGCCCAGCCTGTCGTGCATGCTGCCAAACATGGGCAAGATAACTGCAATGGTGGTGTTAGCTTGGTATTGATCACCTAAGGTTGCGCCAGGAATTTGCATCACCTTCAATGCGCTTTGTGCATCATTTTGGGGATTGAGTCGAATCAAGGGGAAAGCAATCGGTGGATTCATCTGCGCAGTGACATCCATCACAGCATCTGCATCTTTGTTGTTTTTGTCTGGATCCGAAAGCATGACATTGAACATGACTGCTTTTGCGCCACTGTCCATGACCTTTTGAACACCATCAGCCAACACATCGCGTGACCAAGGCCAACGTCCATGCTTTTCAGACAAAGACGCCAAGGTTCTCTCGTCGATGTCCAAAATAATGATGTTGGCTGATGGCTTGGGGCTGGAGAAGCGCGTTTTTAAAATGACGTCATGACTGGCCTTAGGCGCCCCAGGCGCCAAGGTATCGATCGCAAAAAGATAACCCGCGTACACAGAAGCAAATACACCCGTCAGAACAATGGCTCTGAAACCAAATCGTCTTGAATAGTGTGCAAAAAATGAAAGTGAAAAAGCCTTGAGGTCCAACACGCGCTGAATGAGTG
>JAGWXI010000088.1 GCA_018969975.1 Burkholderiales bacterium | reverse complement strand
GCCAACTCTGCCTCAGTAGTCCCCCCCGCCTTGCACTCTTCAATAAAAGCAGCCAAGGCAGCATTACCAGATGCCGCATGCAAAGCCAAAGGATGCTCAGGCGCCACTGCACAAAAGGTCACACCCATGATGGTGTCAGCTCGGGTCGTGAACACATACATGCGGCCGTCTTGAATCAATGTTCCCGATGCATCACGGATGTCGTGGGTAAACGCAAACCGCACACCTTCGCTTTTACCAATCCAGTTCTCTTGCATCAAACGCACTTTGTCTGGCCAACCTGTCAACGTGGCTTTGTCGTTGCCAACTTGCACATGGTCTAACAACTCTTGCGCGTAATGCGTGATGTTGAGGTAGTACCCAGGAATCTCGCGCTTCTCCACCAAAGCGCCGGTACGCCAGCCTCGGCCATCGATCACTTGTTCATTGGCTAAAACAGTTTGGTCTTCCGGATCCCAATTCACCACCTGGGTTTTGCGATAGGCGATGCCTTTCTCGAGCATCTTCAAAAACAACCACTGGTTCCACTTGTAATAAGTGGCGTCGCAAGTGGCAACTTCGCGCGACCAATCGATCGCCAAGCCCATCGCCTGCATTTGCTTTTTCATGTAGGCGATGTTTTCGTAAGTCCACTTCGCAGGTGGCACACCGTTTTTGAGCGCGGCATTTTCAGCAGGCAGTCCAAAAGCATCCCAGCCCATGGGCATCAAGACGTTGTAGCCCTTCATGCGCAAGTAGCGCGTCAGCATGTCGTTGATGGTGTAGTTGCGCACATGGCCCATGTGCAGTTTGCCGCTGGGGTAGGGCAACATGGAACAGGCGTAGTACTTTTGCTTGAGGTTGCCGTTTTTATCTTTGGCGTGTTCGACTACGCGGTAGGCGTCGTCTTGGGTCCAGGCGGTTTGCGCGGCGCGCTCGACCTCGGTGTGGTTGTATTTATCTTGCATGGGGAGTGGTCTTGGCCCCTGAGCAGACAGGGGAACTTGGCGATTTTAGGGCTTACGCTCGGTGACAAAGCCAATCCGGCTCAAGCCTGCCTGTTGGGCTAGTCCCATGACTTCGACCACTTGGCCGTAAGGCACTTTGACATCAGCCTGCAACTGCACTTCCGGCAATTCCTCAACACCCTCTTGCAGCGCTTGGTTGGTACGCATGCGTAAGGCCTTGGCCAATGCATCTAGCCCGATAGGCTCTTTGTCTAAATAAATATCACCTTGTGCATTGATGGCGATAGACACCACCCGTTGCGCCACCCCCGCGGGTGCAGACTGCGCTTTAGGTAAATCGAGCTTCAAGGCGCTCATCATCAAAGGCGTGGTGATGATGAATATCACCAATAAAACCATCATCACATCGACCAAGGGCGTGACGTTGATCTCGCTCATTGGCTTTTGATCCGCCACACGCTCGAATCGACCGAAAGTCATCAAAGTGCGCGCAGGTCGTGCGCGAATCCTTCGAGCTCGTGCTCGAGTCGGTTGATCATGCGACCCATCACGTTAAACGCCAGTACAGCAGGCAGGGCAACGCCCAAACCTGCAGCCGTCATGATGAGGGACTCACCCACGGGACCCGCTACTTGTTCAATAGAGAGTTGTCCAGCGGTCGCAATACCCGTCAAGGCATGGTAGATGCCCCACACCGTTCCCAGCAAACCCACAAAAGGAGCTGTCGAACCCACTGTTGCCAACAAAACTTGTCCCCAGTGCAAACGTTGCAACACACTGTGCAAAGCGTCGCGTAATACACGGGTGCGTTGGGCATGAACATCTCCTTGCGCGCCAAGCGTGTTGGGCATGAGATGGTGGTGCGCTTGGGCCAGGGGCATAAGCACGGCATTGCGGTCTACCGACTGCAATGCCTGCACAGCTTGCGCAACATCGCTGGCCTGCCAAAACACGGCCTTGCCTTGCGTGATGTCTGTTTCTACACGACGCAAAAACCAAGTTTTATAAACAATAACGGTCCAACTAGCAACGGACATGGCCAACAACACGAACGCCAGAAAGGCGCTCAGCGGGTCACTGGCGATATCTGGTGCAAACTGGCTCATCGCAAGCCAAGCACATCAAACATGTCGAACAAGCCCACTTTTTTGTCGGCCAAAAAAGCGGCTGCACGCAAACTGCCTTGGGCGTAAGTGGCGCGACTCGAAGAACGATGCGAGATCTCGATCCGCTCGCCTGTTCCTGCAAATAAAACGGTGTGGTCCCCTACGATATCGCCCCCGCGGATGGTGGCAAATCCAATCGTGTTGGGTTCGCGTTCACCCGTATGTCCATAGCGCTCGTAGACCGCACACTCGTGCAAGTTGCGACCCATGGCCTCAGCCATCACTTCGCCCATCTTGAGCGCTGTACCAGAAGGTGCGTCGACTTTGTGGCGGTGGTGGGCTTCGATGATTTCAATGTCATAGCCGGTGGGCATAGCCTTGGCCGCCATTTGTAAGAGCTTGAGAGTGACGTTGACACCCACACTCATATTGGGCGCCATGACGATCGCTGTGTGTTGGGCCGCTTCCGCGATATGGGCTTTTTGTGCATCGCTAAAACCTGTGGTGCCGATCACCATCTTCACGCCCATGGCACTACACACCTCCACATGAGCCATCGTGCCTTCGGGTCGGGTGAAATCGATCAGTACTTGGCTCTTAGCCAAGCCTTTGCGAATATCGGACTCGATCGTCACGCCACTGGCTTGGCCTAAGAAGCCGGTCGCGTCGTTGCCAATGCCAAGGCTAGAGGGAATATCCAAGGCGCCAGCGAGTTGGCATTGCGACGAATCCCGAAGTGCTTCAATAAGCATATGGCCCATGCGTCCGCTTGCACCAGCAACTGCAACTTGGATGGAGTGTGAGGAGTGGGACATGGTTTTGCGTGGAGATAGAAAATTTAACGCGCGTTGCTCTCAAGCGGAGGGTAGCTTGAGGGAGGCGCAGCAGAGGAAGCGTTAGCGGTGCTTGTGGCCGAAGTTGATTTAGCTGGCAACTTGGACAGCTCTTCCTGACTCGCCTTGAGCGGGGGCAGTTTGGACGGGGAGCGGCGTGTATCGAGTTTGGCGGCGAATTCCGCTTCAGTGGGCAGGGGGTCACCGTCAACGCGGTCAAGCAAATCGCCTTTGAAGTAGACCGTAAATCGGCGAAGTTGCGGTTCACTGCCTTGGCGTCGGATAGTGAATGCGTAATCCCAGCGCTCTGCATGGAAGACGCTAGTGACCAAAGGTGTTCCCAAAATATCGCGCACCGCTTGTCTTGGCATACCTGCACGCAGTGCTTGCACCTGTTCTTTGGAAACAAAATTGCCTTGCACCACTTCAGGTTGGTAGATCTTTACAGGGCTGTAACCGCACGACCACAAAAACAATACCGCCAGCAACGCTAGCGCGTTCAAGCCCATGCGCTGGTACTGCAATAGCAGTGCGGTTTTGGGGGTGGGGTGGAGCATGTTTAACAAGCCTATGAGGGGCGTTTGCAAAAGACGCGTGATTGTAACGATCACGCCCTGCGATTAAGAGTCGCCTTGCGACATGGCACGTTGGTGGCGTGCCATGAATTCATGGTAGGTGTCGATCCCACGTAATTGCAAAATGGTGTTGCGAACGGCTGCTTCTACCAACACCGCAATGTTGCGACCTGCCACGACCTGCACCACCACTTTACGAACAGGAACGCCCAACACATCTTGCGATAGGGGTTCGTGCGGCAAGCGGTCGTAATCACGCTCCAAGGTTTCTTTGCGCACCAAATGCACAATAAGTTTCAAACGCATCTTGCGACGCACCGCGGTCTCGCCAAAGATGGCGCGTATGTCTAGCAGTCCAATGCCACGCACTTCCAATAGGTTTTGCAACAACTCGGGGCAACGACCTTCAATCGTGGCTTGGTTGATGCGAAACAAATCTACGACATCATCAGCAACTAAGCCGTTACCGCGCGATATCAATTCCAATCCAAGTTCACTCTTACCCAAGCCTGATTCGCCCGTGATCATCACACCCAAGCCCAAAATATCCATGAATACGCCGTGCATGGATGAACGATCGGCAAAGTGCTTGGAGAGATAAGCACGCAAGACATCGATCACAAAAGCTGACGATTCGGTAGTTGCAAACAGGGGAATTTGTGCGCGCTCGCACATGGAGACCAATTCGCCGGGGGCTGCTTGTCCATCAGCCAATACCAAAACTGGTGGCTCTAGTGTGACGATACGGGAAATGCGGCGCAAACAATCAGCGCTAGCACTTTGGATGAGATAGGAGATTTCTCGCTCTCCCAATATCTGGACACGGTAAGGATGGATGTAGTTGAGGTATCCAACCAAGTCCGCACCAGAGCGCGCTGCGCGAACCGCCACTTCGTCAAAGCGCCGCTCGGAGGCGCCCAAACCGGCCAACCATTGCCAACGCAATTGGCCGCGAAAGGCTTCAAATAAAACGTCTGCGCTGATTGCGGTAGGTTTCACGCTTTTACTGAATTCCAGGTGGCCACGATATTGTGCAAAACACTTGCTTCTTGGGTAGATTTGATTTTTTCACGCAAAACCGTGTCGCTGAGCAATTGGGCAATTTCGGAGAGGATCTCTAAATGTTTTTGGGTGGAAGCTTCTGGCACCAACAGAAAGATCAATAAACCCACAGGTTGCTCATCTGGCGCATCAAACCCAATGGGATGCGCAAGTTGAAAAACCGCGGCCATGGGGGACTTCAATCCCTTGATGCGCCCGTGTGGAATAGCGACCCCGTGTCCTAAACCGGTAGAGCCCAAACGTTCCCGCGCAAAAAGGCTGTCTGCCACCAAGGCGCGGCTGAGGCCATGGAGTTCTTCGAACAATAAGCCCGCCTCCTCGAATGCGCGTTTTTTACTGGTGACCTCCACTTGCACAAGCACTTGGGCGGGAGGAAGAATGGCTGCTAGGCGGTTCATAGTAGGTGGCAGATTATGCACCCGTAGAAACCCTTGTCAAAAATGACAAAACCGCCTAGATAGGCGGCCTGATTTTTCAGCGGTAAGGTGAAAACCTACATCAACCGCTTGGGACTCTCATGGTGATGGTCTCGAATACGGTTTTTATGCCGAACCACTTGCCTGTCCAATTTATCCACTAGATCATCAACAGCTGCATACAAGTCATGGTGTGCGCTCTCTGCAAACATATCGTTACCTTTGACATGGATGTTGCATTCCGCTTTTTGACGTCGCTCTTTCTCCGTTTGGTTCTCGATACTCAACAGCACTTTGACGTCCACCACTTGGTCGAAATGTCTGGTTATTCGATCCAACTTGTCGGTCACATAACTACGCAAGGCGGGGGTAACTTCTAAATGGTGACCGCTGATCGTTAAATTCATAAAAAAACCTCCTTTAGTAATGGCGCTTTCACTATGCGCCTACCGCAGAAAAAAGGCAATGGGATGAAATCAAATAGTGTGTGGTTTTTTATCCCTACAAACCCCTAGTCTTTAACCCTCCCAGTGCCATAATCTGCCCCGACTAAGGGATAGCCATGCTCAATATCTTTTCGCTGGCCAACGGACGACTTTTCCAAGAAGAAATCGAATCGTTGGAGGAGCTCTCAAAATTCCAGCCCATTTGGGTGGACCTCGAATCGCCGACCCCTGAAGAAAAGCGTTGGGTCAAGCAATATTACGGCTTACAGATCCCTGAAGACGCGATGGACGAGGATATTGAGGAATCGGCCCGCTTCTACGAAGAAGACAACGGCGAATTGCATATCCGTAGCGACTTTTTGATCGCAGACGAAGACGAGCCCCGCACAGTACGTGTGGCCTTCATCTTGAACCAAAACAACGAGTCGCTCAAAAGCCGGGGCGTGCTGTTTTCCATTCACGACGAAGACGTACCCGTATTCCGCCTCCTACGAATGCGCGCGCGGCGCGCGCCGGGGCTGATAGAAGACGCCAAAGAGGTGTTGCTCAAACTCTTTGACGCAGATGCTGAGTACTCTGCCGACACCCTAGAGGGCATTTATGACCAACTGGAGAAGGCTGGAAAATTAGTTTTATCTGAAAACGTGACCGACTTATTAGCGGGCGAGGTGCTCGCCGCCATCGCCCGCCAAGAAGACTTGAACGGGCGCATCCGCCGCAACGTGATGGATACCCGACGCGCGGTCAGCTTCATGATGCGCTCCCGCATGCTCAACGCCGATCAGTTTGAAGAAGCGCGGCAAATCTTGCGCGACATCGAGTCGCTGGACAACCACACGGCTTTTTTGTTCGACAAGATCAACTTCTTGATGGATGCGACAGTCGGTTTCATCAACATCAACCAAAACAAAATCATCAAGATCTTCTCGGTGGCCAGCGTCGCCCTGCTACCGCCTACTTTGATCGCCAGCATCTATGGCATGAACTTCCAATACATGCCCGAACTCAACCAAACCTGGGGCTACCCCTTTGCCATCGTGCTGATGGCCGGTAGTGCGGTCGTGCCCATGTGGTATTTCCGTAAACGGGGTTGGTTGAAGTAATTTACACCTCTGCGTTTTCAACGCCAGCTTTTATCCCCAGTAAGGAATTCCGCATGGTTGCAACAACAAAAAAAGCGCAAGTCTTTGGTGTTATAGGAGGCAGCGGTGTCTACGACATCGAAGGCCTCACCAACAAAGAATGGCGCAAAGTGCAGTCGCCTTTTGGTGAACCCTCTGACCACTTGCTATTTGGCGAACTCCATGGCCAGCACATGGTGTTTTTGCCAAGGCATGGGCGCGGCCACAAAATTCCACCGAGTGAAATCAACTTCAAAGCCAATATCGACGCACTTAAACGCTCTGGCGTTACTGACGTGGTCTCTGTCAGTGCTGTGGGCTCTTTGAAAGAAAACCTGCCCCCAGGCACGTTTGTCGTAGTCGACCAATTTATTGACCGCACCTTTGCCAGAGAAAAAAGCTTTTTTGGAACAGGCTTGGTTGCCCATGTTTCTATGGCACACCCCGTATGCGCAAGACTAGGCAAGCATCTTTTGCAAGCCGGCAAAGATGCAGGCATCAGCATCGTCGATGGCGGCACTTACCTCGTCATGGAAGGTCCTCAGTTTTCTAGCTTGGCGGAGTCTGAGCTCTACAGAACTTGGAACTGCGACGTGATTGGCATGACCAACATGCCAGAAGCCAAACTAGCGCGAGAAGCGGAGCTTTGCTACGCCTCGGTGGCCATGGTGACCGACTTTGACTGTTGGCACCCGAACCACGATGCCGTGACGGTGGACGCCATCGTCAAAGTGCTTTTGGCCAATGCAGATAACGCCAGATCTCTGGTCAAAGCCGTTGCCCCCAAATTGCAAGCCGATGCAAGCGCCTACCAATGCGCTTGCCGCAGTGCATTGCAATTTGCCATCATTACCGCGCCTGATGCGCGAGACCCTGCGGTGGTGCAACGTCTGAGCGCTGTGGCTGGTCGCGTGCTCCACCCCACATCATGAGCGCTTTTGCAAACGCACCCATTGATGTGCCCCCCATAGCGTCATCGCCGCCTGAACCCCTGTTGCGCTCAGAGCTTTTAAACACTGCCCAACAACTAGACGCCCATGGCCTTAACCGAGGCACCTCAGGCAATGTGTCGGTGCGCATATCTCCTACACAGTGGCTGATAACGCCCTCGGGCGTGCCAGTCGACAAATTGTCTGCAGACGCTATGGTGTTAATGGACTTCGAAGGCAAACCCGTCAGCGAAGGCAAGCCATCGAGCGAATGGCGATTTCACCATGGTATTTTGGAGGCGCGCTCCGAAGTCGGTGCCGTCGTTCACACCCACTCGCGATTTGCCACTGCGTTTTCTTGCTTACAAAAAGACATACCTGCCTTTCATTACATGATCGCAGTTGCTGGCGGCGACAGTATTCGTTGTAGTCCTTACGCTTTGTTTGGAAGCCAAGCCTTGTCTGAACTAGCGCTTCTTGCGTTGAAAGATCGCAAGGCCTGTCTTTTAGGTAACCATGGCATGATTGCCGTTGGCAAAGACCTCGCTACCGCTCTAGCCCTTGCTGTAGAAGTCGAGAACCTGTGTGCGCAATACTGGACTGCTTTGCAAATCGGGCAACCCCATATCTTGTCTTCCCATCAAATGGCTGATGTCCTTGAGAAATTCCAAACTTATGGGCAACTCCGATAAATGCGTAACGCTATGCCGATCAAATCACATATTCGAACCGTTCCCCACTACCCCAAATCTGGCGTGATGTTTAGAGACATCACCACCTTGCTCAAAGATGCAACAGGTTTGCAACTGACGGTGAAGTCACTTGCCAACCACTACCACAACCAAGCTATCGACCGCGTTGCGGGCATCGAAGCCCGCGGCTTTATATTGGGTGCGGCTGTTGCATACGAGTTGGGCTTAGGCTTTATTCCCATTCGCAAGAAAGGCAAACTTCCCGCAGAAACTGTGGGCCAGGATTACGCGTTGGAATACGGCACAGACCGAATCGAAGTCCACACGGATGCGATTGCGTCAGGCGAATCTATTTTGCTAATCGATGACTTGATCGCTACAGGCGGAACCGCAGCAGCGGCTTGCACGTTGATTCAAAGCATGGGCGGCAATGTCCAGGGTTGCGGATTCGTGATTGACTTGCCCGATCTTGGTGGACGCCAGTTGCTCGAGCAACTTGGGCATTCTGTTTACGCGTTATGTGAGTTTGAGGGCGACTGACGTGAACCCAAAATCTGACGCAACCCAACTCAGCCAGCAAAAACAATCGGTAGAGACTTTGCGCTGGCGCGAAGGCCGGCTAGAGATGATCGACCAGCGAGTGCTACCCATGCACTTTGAATACTTGGCCTATACCAATGCCAAAGAAGTAGCAGAAGGCATTCGCAGCATGGTGGTTCGCGGTGCGCCTGCCATAGGATGCGCTGCGGCTTATGGAGTGGCACTCGAAGCTTTAGCGTCGCAGCACATGGCAAACGATGCATTTATCCAAGCCATGGAACGAGGTTTTACCGAACTTGCACAAAGCCGCCCCACAGCTGTCAATTTGTTCTGGGCCTTACAACGCATGCGCGCTTGCTGGGAAAAATCATCTTCTGCGCCACCACCACAGATCGCTGCGATTCTTTTAGAAGAGGCGCATGAGGTGTCTCAAGAAGACGTGCGCATCAACCGCGCCATGGGTGCGTTTGGCGCTTCTCTACTTAATGATGGTGCGCGCGTTTTGACGCATTGCAATGCAGGTGCCCTAGCCACGGCAGGTCATGGCACCGCACTAGGCGTATTTCGTTCAGCGGTAGAGGCGGGTAAAAAAATATCGGTAATTGCCGATGAAACCCGCCCTTTCCTGCAAGGTGCACGGCTGACAGCTTGGGAGATGGTGCAAGAGCATATTCCGGTTACTCTCATCACCGACAACATGTCGGGGCATTTAATGCAACACGGTGAGATTGATGCTGTTGTGGTCGGTACAGACCGCGTCGCCGCTAATGGCGATGTGGCCAACAAAATTGGCACCTATATGGTGGCAGTTTTAGCCAAGCGCCACGGCATTCCTTTTTATGTAGCCTGTCCGTTGTCCACTATCGATTTGTCTATTTCTCAAGGTAAAGACATTCCGATTGAAGAACGCTCGCGCGATGAAGTCTTGGGTTTTAGAGACTATCGCTGGGCGCCTGTTGGTGTCAGTGTGCGAAACCCGGCTTTTGATGTCACGCCCGCAGAATTAGTAACGGCGCTCATCACTGAAAAAGGGGTGGTGCACCACCCCAATGTTCAGAATATTTCTGCGCTATTTAGATAGCACCTACCTGCATAGGTTAGGGCGTCAGAAAGTATTTCTTTGACTCGCATAAGCACTTCTTTAAAGCTTTCTAGGCTGCGCTGCTGCCTTTAACGCAGGCATGTTGACCCTTGTCATCATCTCTGCAGCAGTGGGTAAATCTGCACCTAGCCAGCGGTTGTAATGTTCGGGTTGGACTATTACTGGGGTGCGTTTCTCATCCCCAGCCTTATGGAACTGGCGCATAACAGGGTGTTCATCTGCGTTGATGGTGAGCATGGAAAAACTAACCACCATTTCCCCAGAGGCAGGGTCAGTCCATTTATCCCAAATGCCTGCAATGGCAAAAGGATTGGAATCTGCGGTTTGAATACCCCAGCGCACCGCCTTACCCGTTTCGTAGTTAGGTTCGTAGAAGTTATCGGCTAAGACGAGACAGAACTGGCGTTTGCGCCAAGCGGATCGGTAACTAGGTTTCTCTGCAACTGTTTCACTGCGTGCGTTGTAGGTGTGACGGCTAATTTTGTCGTCCTTTGCCCATGCAGGAATTAGCCCGAAGCGGGCAAGCCCACAGGCAATGCGCTCGGTCTGGTGGCTCTTCATAACCACGGGGCCTAGGAAGTTGGGATAAGCCTCCTCTGGGTAACCATTTGGCAAGTCGACACCAAAGCTTGCCTTGACCCAGTCAGCCTTTTTTGTCGGGGTGTAATTCGTACACATGTCGAAGAAAAGTTAAGGCTTATCCATCTTCGTCCAACTTGCTCTTAAAGAGCTCAACAAGGCTTCTAAGAGTTACTCCACCGCCTTGACCATATCCTCCACCACCTTCTTAGCGTCACCAAACACCATCATGGTTTTGTCCATGTAGAAGAGTTCGTTGTCGAGACCGGCATAGCCTGCTGCC
>JAGWXI010000009.1 GCA_018969975.1 Burkholderiales bacterium | reverse complement strand
CAGCTTTATGCAATACGATCTGGGTTACTTCGACATGGACAGTTGCCGTATCGAACCTGGACCCAATCCATTTGGGCCCAAGTTGTTAACGATGTGATCGGTACGAACTGTAAATAGTGTCTTCAGGTTGTACCGGCTTTTTATGGCTCCTCGACCTGGGCTCGAACCAGGGACCTACGGATTAACAGTCCGGTGCTCTACCGACTGAGCTATCGAGGAATGTATTCGGTGGGGATGTTAAAAAATGGAGTTGACAGGCGCAAACCCTTCAATCCAATTAACAACTGATCGTGATTGTAGCAAAAGGCAATTTCGTTAAATTTTGCTGTCTTCAATTGTAACAAGAAGATGGAAAAACATAGTACTAAAGAACCAATACGTTGGGTTAACACTTACTCTTTTTCTAATGTCATTTCTCAGATTTGGTATGGATTCTTCTTGCATAAATTTGTCTAATCAAATGGTTAACTTCAGTTCAATGTGCGTCGCCTTGTTAAAGGGATTTTTTATGCTCTCACCTGAAAACCATCTACAAAAAGGTTTCAATAAGGAACAGTTTGACGAGTTATGCGTCTGGATTGACGACCATATACAAGAGCAAATTGGTTGGTCTGAATTAATGCTGGCTTCTGGCCTTGACCACCTGTCTATTCAATCTTCTTTTGCGAAATACAAATCAACTACGCCTATGACGTGGATTCGCAAGCGCAGAGAAGACTTTCGGTCTATGCGACCCCAAAATATTTCTGTCCTTGCGCATCAGTCATTGCTTTTGAAGCAATGAGAGTTCATCGTGATTTGTGACGAATTTACTTTTTAGGTGGTTTGCCGCCGCTTTTGATACATTCATCCATTGAACTAAATGGCGTGAAGTTTTTTGTTTTTTCGTAGTGCGGGCTAGTTTTATCGTGGCAAATTCCTGAATCAGATTTTTTAACAGGATCAGCAGCTGCAGCAGCTGGTGCCTTCGCGCCTGCGGGCAATTTGCCGCCACTTTTGACGCATTCATCTATTGTGTTGAATGGCGTAAATTTCTTAGTGTTTCCGTAGGAACTACTGCTGGCGTCATGACAAATTCCACTGTCTGATTTTTTAACTGTCGGGTCAGCAGCAAATGCAGTCAATGCCGCAGCAGTTAAAAATAAGAACATGATTTTTTTAAGCATAGTTCAATCCTTTTGTGTGTAAAAAATTAGCTGCTTAACTTTAAATCATATTCCGGTATAAGAATAAAAATGCCTCATCAAGGATAACCCTAGTTCTCAATTTGTTCATAATCGCATTTCAAATCTTGGAGAAATTTCATGAAAAAATTGCTTGTGTCTTTTATGACATTTTTGTGTGCAACCACTTCGTGGGCTTGGCCAGACAAACCCGTTACTATCATTGTTCCTTTTCCACCAGGTGGTTCGACCGATTTAATTGCAAGAACTTTGGCGCCAAAACTGCAAGAAAAATTAGGCGGCAACTTTATTACAGAAAACAAAGCAGGTGCTACTGGAACTATTGGTGCTGGTCTTGTTGCCAAAGCTGCACCAGACGGACATACATTATTTGTTTCTTCATTAGGCCCGTTTGTGATAGCGCCGCATTTGCTACAAAAAGTTTCCTACGACGCACTTAAAGATTTTGACTACATCTCGATCGCTGTTCAAGCGCCAAATGTGTTGGTGGTTCCTGCTAATTCACCCCACAAAACAATGGCCCAAGTCATTAGTTTTTTAAAGGCTAATCCTGAAAAAATGACATTTGCATCTTCAGGAAATGGAAGTAGCGATCATCTCACTGCAGAATTATTTTGGTTGCAAACAGGTACCACTGGTATTCACGTTCCTTACAAAGGAGGTGGACCCGTCATGACAGATTTGTTGGGAAGTCAGGTGGATTCGTCTTTCATGAATGTCAATACAGCCATGCCACAAATTTTGGCGGGTAAATTACGTGCACTTGCTATAACCAGTGCTAAGCGATCGCCCTTACTTCCAAATGTTGCGTCTTTGGAGGAGTTGGGTATAAAAGATGCAAATGTCTATTCGTGGCAAGCTGTTGCCGCTCCTAAGGGCTTGCCTTCCGACATTAAATCTAAGATTCACGCAGCTATTGTTTCTAGCCTAAACGACCCGCAAGTTAAACCCAAACTTCTAGATCTTGGTTTTGAAATTGTGGCCAACACGCCAGAACAATTCACCGCCTACCAAGCAGCAGAATTTTCACGGTGGAAAAAACTGATCGAAACCCGCAACATCAAAGCAGATTAAGCAGGAACGCCTGAGCGGTTGCCTCTGGCGATTCTGATGCAATGATGGCCCTCACAACCGCAACAGAACCCACCCCTGTTTTTACAACAGCGGGCAATTGCTCTAGGTCAATTCCGCCAATTGCGACCAGCGGGTAAGCCTTCATGAGTTGGGCATAGCGCTCTAATCTTCCAAGCCCTTGGGGCGCAGTTACCATGCGTTTGAGGGTGGTTGGAAAGACTGCTCCTAAGGCCATATAACTGGGCGAATGGCGGTCAGCCAAGAGCATTTCTGCATACCCATGGGTACTTAAACCTAATCGCAGCCCAGCAGTTCGGATTTTTTCTAAAGAGGCTTCTTGCATATCCTCTTGTCCGAGGTGAACGCCATAAGCACCTGCAGCTATGGCTTCTTGC
Organism: Burkholderiales bacterium; assembly: GCA_018969975.1. GTDB lineage: Bacteria > Pseudomonadota > Gammaproteobacteria > Burkholderiales > Burkholderiaceae_C > Limnohabitans. The sequence goes on along the minus strand of JAGWXI010000009.1, from coordinate 45,701 downwards.
CAATGGTCGTTGATGAATAACAATGAGTTTGTGCCTTGCACTGCTGTAACGGCTGCAGCTACTTCTTTTGCTATTGCAGCTTTGTCGTCTGATTTAAATCGCAACTGAACGGTGGGTACGCCCGCTTGCGCCATGCGATAAACCCATTGTGCGTCTGGTAACACCGCATACAAACCTAATTGATTGGGGCATGGTGCAAAAGCATTCTTTCTGGGAAAAGAGCTCATTCCAAAGTCACTTGGGTTCGATGGCCATACCGAGATATCAAAACTACCTAATCGTTGCGTTTGCGATTGCCATGCAAGCATGATGCACTGCGCATCATGTTCCACAAAACCCAACAAGCGGCAACCTAACTTGATGCCTTGCATATGCAGTGAAAGTTCTGCAAAGCTGGGAGTGGCTGTCGCATCGGCCAAGCACTTTGCATAGCTGAGATCCTCCCCGACTTTTAAATGGGCGTAACGGTCTGCTATGGCGTGTGCAATTTCGAATACTGAATGGTGCAAGCTTGTGGTGTTCATGTGTGGTGCCAGAAAGGGGTTCCTAAAACAGGAGTGCTGGGCTGGGCCGCATCTTGCGCTTGCATAGCGCCAGCTAAAAATGCATGGTGTCCTGCGTCAACAGCGTCAGCGAATGCGCCAGCCATAGCGACAGGGTCTTGTGCCAAAGCTACAGCGGTATTGAGTAACACGGCGTCATAACCCCATTCCATCACTTGACAGGCGTGTGAGGGCAAACCTAAACCTGCATCTACGATCAAAGGCACATCCAGGCGCTCTCTGAGTGTGCGCAATGCCGTGGGATTTACCGGCCCTTTGCCAGTGCCAATCGGTGCAGCCCAAGGCATGACGGCTTGGCAACCCACATCGACCAAGCGTTGGCATAGCACCAAATCTTCGGTGCAATAGGGAAGCACTTTGAACCCTGCTTGGATGAGTCGACTGGCAGCTTCAGGCAAATTCAGGGTATCTGGTTGCAAGGTGTAATCGTCTCCGATCAACTCGAGTTTGATCCAGTTGGTATTGAAAACTTCTCTTGCCATTTCAGCCGTTGTTATGGCTTCTTGCATGCTATGACAGCCCGCCGTGTTGGGAAGTACTGGCACCTTTGCTTCGCGAAGTAGATTCCAAAAGCTTTGCGAAGCTTCTCCGCCAGAACCCGTTTGACGTCTTAGAGACGCAGTCAGCATCGCCGGTTGTGCACGCGCAATAGCAGCTAGCAACACACTAGGGGAAGGGTAGCGCGAAGTGCCTAAAAGCAAACGGCTAGAAAAAGTCTCGCCATACAACGTGAGAGGTGAAGAGGTAGGCATAGATGATTCCATAAGCATTAACCGCCCGTGATGGGAGATATGAGTTCAATTTGGTCGTTGGTTTGCAATACATGGCTGGCATATTGCGATTTCGGAACAAACTGAAGATTAATTGCAGCAGCAAAGGGCGGCTCGATACCAATGCATTGCACCGCATCTTGCAAAGTAGCGTTGGGTGGCAGTTTGAAAGGTGCTTGGTTGATAAGCACGGTAATGGTGTTTGTCTCAGACATGTTCAAATTTCAAAGCAAAATGATTGGCAAGAGTTGTTTTGCGCGACTGCACCCACTCCAAAACAATATCAAGCATGGCAGGCGCAATTAAAAATCCATGCCTGTATAAACCATTGATCTGTAATGAGCGCTCGCCAAGTTGGCGAATGCCGGGCAGATTATTTACCAACGTGGGCCTAGCTTGTGTGCTGATTTCTAAGATACGCGCTTCAGCAAAACCGCTGTGTACTGTGTAAGCAGCACTAAGTAATTCCAGAGTGGATCGCACACTCGCAGGGGACAGGTCTTCTGTTTCGATTTCTGTGGCACCGATTACAAATACCTTGTCTGGCTTAGGCGCTATGTAGATGGGGTAGCGCGGATGAATCAAGCGCGTTGGCCGCTGTAAGGTGACTTCGGGAGCATGTAAACGAATGACTTCGCCACGAACACCTCTCAGAGCCTGCCAATCTTGTCTAGCGCCTAGGCCTCGGCAATCAAAAACCCAGTCAGGTTCTCCTGTTGCACCTGGGGAGAAATCATCAGGTGCTTTGGCATTATTCCAATGCAGCCCGACGCCTTGCTTTTGGAGGCTATCGAGTAATCCAGTGAGGAGTTGACGATTGTCCAATTGCCCTTCCTCGGGTAGGAAGAGAGCATTGTGAAACCGTCCTTGCAATGCAGGTTCCATTTCTGCGATCGCAGTATTTCCAAGCGGCTGTAATGCAGGCAAGCTAGGCAATTGGGTTTGTGTACGAGTGAGCACTTGCGCGAATCGTTGGGCTTCAGGAGCATCTTGGCGATGCCAAACAATCAGGGTGCCGTTTTGTTGAAAGAAAACTGATTGCTGTAATTCTTTCAATAGTTCGGGCCAACGTTTGAGCGCATGTTGCCCCATCTGCACGACTGGCAATTCAGTAATCGCAGACTCTGCAAGTGGTGCCAACATAGCGGCGGCCACGCGCGCAGCAGCACCTTGCGCATCTGATCCTTGCGCTTCATAAATGTCCACACGATGCCCTAGGCGAGCTAGGCTATGGGCAAGTAATCGACCCATCAAACCTGCACCTAAAACAACGCTATGGCAGTTGGCAATCATTAAAAAAGCGGCCTATTCAAAGAGTGAGCCAAGCATTGCGCATAATTGCGCGTATGACTAACAAGCAACTTCATTCCTCTAAGCACTACGCCCGCGTGTTGACCATTGCAGGTTCTGACAGCGGTGGCGGAGCGGGTATCCAAGCCGATTTGAAAACCTTTGCTGCCTTGGGCTGCTACGGCATGACTGCCATCACAGCTTTGACCGCGCAAAACACGATAGGTGTGCAAGGTATCCACGGCATACCAGCTGAATTCTTGAAAGCGCAAATTCAATCTGTAATGGACGACATTGGCGTTGACGCCATCAAGATAGGCATGTTGCATGCCCCAGAAATTGTCGATGTAGTGGCATGGGCCATCGACCACTACCAATTGAAAAACGTGGTGTTGGATCCCGTGATGGTGGCTACCAGTGGAGACCGCTTGATTGCCAGTGAAACGGTGCAAGTCTTGGTGCGCGAGTTGTTTCCTCGCGCAGCACTCATCACGCCAAACTTGGATGAAGCTGTTTTGTTGTTGGGCCGAGATATATCGGACGCCAGTGTCCTGGAGTCTGCAGGACAAGATTTGCTGGCGATGGGTGCGCACGCTGTCTTGCTCAAAGGAGGGCACTTGCCTGGCGACGATGTGATGGATTTGCTGGTACAGCCCAATATGCCCTCTGAGCGTTTGTCTTCGCGTCGCATCCATAGCAACAATGTGCATGGAACGGGATGCACTTTGTCGTCTGCGATTGCAGCTTATTTGGCTTTGGGCATGGGCTTGTCTGAGGCCGTGCACTGCGCACGCCAATTTATTGTGCAAGCGATTGCGCACGGAGCAGACATCACCACGGGCCACGGCCACGGACCGTTGAACCATGGTTTTACGCCAGTGCCTATGCATGCTCTGCATGGTTAAACCATCACCAGTCCGCCGTCGACAACCAAGACTTGTCCGGTCATAAATTGGCTCTCGTCTGACGCTAAAAACAAAACAGGGCCTGCCACATCTGCTGGAGTGGCTAACCTTCCTAAGGGTGTCTGAGCGATCAACATATCTTTGACAGCTTCCTTGGTGTGCGCACTAGAAGCGGTAGGACTGACCAAGCCCGGTGCAACACAGTTCACACGAATGCCACAAGGACCTAATTCAGTGGCTAAATTTCTACTAAAGCCCACTAAAGCAGACTTGGCCGTGGAGTAGTCGTGATAAGGAATGCTGGGTCGGTAGACCAAGTCACTCACCATATTGATGATGCTGCCTTTTGCACGTTGACGCATATTCGGAATCACTGACTGACAAACGTTGAAGGTAGCCTGAACTGCGCCATCAAATTGGATTTGGTAGTCAGCCCATGGCGTTTCCCAAAAGCGTTTGCGGTTTTCTGGGTCAAACGCGTAAGGGCTAAATGCGTTGTTCACCAACACATCGATGCGCCCAACCTCGCGCATGGCATAAGCCACCATATCCGTGACTGAAGATGGTTCGCGTACGTCGGCTTGCAAGGCTAGGGCAGTACCGCCTAACTTTTCACAATCGCTCACCACGCCATTGGCTGAATCGGCATTCGCAAGGTAGTTCACCAAGACACATGCACCTTCAGATGCAAAAGCTTTGGCAATCGCTGCACCTATGCCTCGGCTAGCACCCGTTACCAAAACTGTTTGGTTGTGAAAGCGCTTGGCATGCATCTTATTTTTTGCCTGGTAATAAATCTTGGCTGATGACATCTGTAACTTTGATGTCGCGTTGAATCAAGCCAAATGCTTTGTAGGCATTGGCACCCTTTTGAATGACGTTCATATCAAAAGCGCCTAAGCCTTTTTGTTGGGTCACGGGTGAAACGCTGGTGGAGTTGCGTAACTTAATTACTTCTAAATTAGCGGTTTCGTTTTGGCCATCAAGCGCAAATTTCACAGCCAACTTGGCTGCCTCTTGGGGTGAGCGCATCATCCATTCCGCGCTGTCTTGGTAGGCTTGTAGAAATCGTTTCAAAACGTCTTTCTTTTGTTGGTAAGTTTCTTCTCGCACAACAAAGAAATCGCTGGAGATATTTACATAATTTTTAACTTCCATCACATGCACATCACCTAGGCCTTTTTGCTTTCCAACCAGAAGACCTGTGTCGGTAGCGGCTGTGGCATCTACTTGGCCTTGCATGAGGGGTAAAAAGTTCAATAACCCAGTCACAACGATGGTGACGTCGGCTTCGGTCAAACCTGCTTGGTGTAGCAAGATTTGCAGGTTTTGCCTTGTCCCGCTGGCCAGGCTATAAACGCCAATGCGCTTGCCTTTGAGGTCCGATGGTTTGGTGATGTTTTGTGATTTAAGCGAAACCAAATTAAAAATATTTTGTGGGTAAATATCGTAAATAGCCCTTAATTTCTCACCTTTGTCGATGGCTGTGAAAAAAGATGCGGGGTCCGTAAACGCTACATCGGCTTGGCCACTCAGCAAATTGCGTATCGCGTCTGCACCACCTGCGCCAGGAATAATCGTCATCTCAATCCCTCTGGATTTGAAGAAGCCTTTGTCTTCTTCAACCAATAAATTGGTAATTTCAGTGATGGGTTTACCCCAGCTGGCGATGACAACTTTATCGAGCTTTGCAGGTGATTGGGCATAGCCTGTTGCTGTAATAAGTAGACCCAAAACACAGGTGATGGTGCCAGCGATAGTTAATCGGAAACTGTGAAACGCGAGAGACATATGGAAACTTTCTGGAAGAATCAAAATTGAGATTGCAAAAATCGACGTTCAAATGTTTGAAATATCCAATAACTTGAGATGCCGAGGAAGGTGATAACTACTAAGACAGCAAACATCAAAGGCGTATCCATAGAGCCTTGCGCAGCGATGATCAATGCGCCAAGTCCTTTGCTCGATCCAATGAACTCACCCACAACAGCACCCACCCATGCCAGAACCAAAGCGACCCGAAAGCCTGCCAATATATTAGGCATACCTGAGGGAATTTTTAAGCGCCACAGCGTTTGCCACCTATTTGCACGCAGCATTTTAAAAAGTTCTAATTTCTGTGGATCCACTTGTTGCATGCTGGTCACTGTGTTTTCAAGCAATGGAAAAAAACAAATTAACGCAGTCATGACAACGGTGGGTAGCACGCCAAAGCCAAACCAGACAATGAATAAAGGTGCAAGTGCCAATTTGGGTATGACTTGGCTCAAGACAACATAAGGCATGAGAAGAGAGCGTAAATGCTTAGACTCACCTAAAACAATGCCGCCAACGCACCCTATTAACCCACCCAACACAATTCCCCAAAAAACTTCTACCAGTGTTTGCCAAATATGTGGCCACAGGTAACCGTTTACTAAGCTCTTCCATAAAACATCTGCAACTCGCGATGGGGCTGGCATCACCAACTCTGAGGTGCCTAGTGCGCGTACCAAAACTTCCCAAGTTGTTAAGAAAACTACACCGACCACGAGTGTCCAAAAATAAGACTTTGATTTCATGCAACCCCCTCCATGGCATGACGCAGCTTTGCACTGAAGTGATTGAACTCTGGGCTGTGGCGCATGGAGTTTTGACGCGGTTGCGGCAAGTCGATTGCGAGTGTGTGGTGAATTTTTCCTTGCGCCATCACAGAGACCTGTTTACCCAGGTAGACGGCTTCGCCAATATCGTGTGTCACAAACAAGATAGAAGTTTTGTGTTCTGCACAAATAGCCATCAGATCATGTTGTAGTTCTTCTCGGGTGATCGCATCTAAAGAGGCAAAAGGTTCGTCCATGAACAAGATGCGTGGACTGGTGATCAGCGCGCGCGCAATTGCAACGCGGCTTTGTTGTCCGCCTGATAGTTCAGTTGGCTTGTCATCAAATTTATTTGCAAGCCCCATGCGTTGCAGCAATTCTTTCGCCTTATGGGTATCTGAATTTTCAATTCTTCTATGCAATGCAATTGGCAGTAATACATTGTCTATAACGTCTAACCACTCAAGAAGCGTTGGACGTTGGAATACAAATCCCATATCGCTTTGCGGCGTAATTAACGGTTGGTTATTCCACACCACTTCGCCCTGCTGGGCGGAAAGTAGCCCAGCCGCTAATTTGAGCAAGCTGGTTTTCCCGCAACCACTGCGACCTATTAGGCAGTGGAATTCGCCTGGCGCTAAATCTAGGTTGATGTTGTGCAGTGTTTCCATACCCTCTAAGTAGGAGAACGACACATTTTGCAGACGCAAAAGATGCTGCGCCTTGGATTCGATTGGGGTCATGCGTGAATCAGAGTTCATAGTGGGTTAACTGATTCGCTGCAACTTCAGTCGATGTTTCAATGTCGACCATATTTACCAAATCGGCTAGGCTGAATCGTCCATCGTGATGCCAACCAGCAGCAGGAGAGGTCATTTCGCCAATCGCACAAATGCGAGTGACACCAGCGAGCGCTAGTGCTTCACCTAATTGAAGCAATGTTTCTGGATCTGTTGCCAGGCCGGTTGTTTGTAAATACGGGCGTTGGTCTTTCAACAAAGGCATTACATCCAGTAACGAATCAACTGCAACAACGGTGACGCATCGGTTGAGCGGACTGGGGTTGAGCGACAGTGGTGTATCGCTATAAACCACCACAAACGCATCCTGCTTATCTCCCAGCACTTGAATTTCAGAGTTTTGCAACATGGCAAATTCATGCGATTCACGCCAACTGGCGATGTGTGAAGCCTCTTCTAATGACAAAGAGGCTCTTGGGTATTTGTGCGCCAATGCAGACAATTCACTAGCAAGTGACTGTGCAAATTCTTGTGGACTCACTTGAGCACCACGCTCTACATAGAACATTTGCGGTGAATAACAGCCTTGTTGTTCGTAGCGGGTGATGTCTAAGGCGGCTTGGGCTGCAACGCGTTTAGCACGCACAACAGACAGTGCAGACTGAGAAACCATACCAAAACTCAGTTTATGTCCGTGCGGTAAAAAGCGCGTGGTCACGGGTACTTGGTTTTGAATAGCAGACAGTGCGCTGTTTCCGCCGTAGGCAAGAACAATATCTGATTGTTGGAATAGTTGGCTGGCAATATCGACGTCTTCGGTCGGCCACCAAATAATCGACAGACAGTCTGCCAACCGAGGTTCTACATCTGCCAATACGTTGGCAAATATAGATGCACAGATGGGCTCAGTACTCGATACCTTACCTACCGTTGCGGCCTTCACCAAAAGGCCCGAGATCAAACTCCATAAAGGTAAACCAGGAACGTTTCCAGCCCAAATATGCGTGACGAGGTCTGCACCTACCGCCTTGGTCCATCCTCCGGTAATGCGTGGCTGAAATTCATCCAGCATTTTGGGATTGCTGAAGTCCTCGGCGATAAACCGACGCAATTGCAGTGCACGGAATGTTTGTAAATATTCGCTGAAGTTATGGCGCAACATGGTTGCATCCATGCCTGTGGCAATGGGTAATAGTGTGTCTATGCGTTTTCTATCTTCATGGTTGACGTCGAGCAATCTAAGAATAGCTAAATCGATAGCATGCACGATATCTGACACGGCCATGGTTTTGATGTGCGATTGGACGGCACTCTTGATGTGTTGCGTCACAGCCAGTATTTGTGCAGGCGTCAAGATCGGGACTTTCACCTCCAATCGTGTAACGCCTGCTCCATATGTCAGCGTGTGCCAAGCCAGGTCTTCATGCGCAATGCTTGGAACGTAGCCGGCAGTGAAATGCAACACGGTCATACGCGCGCCGCCTGCAGAAAATCTTCAACTGCCAAAGAGCATCCTTTTGCTTGTGCGCCTTGTGCGCGACCCAGCAAAATAAAACCGTCGTCCGTGGCGATGCCAACGTCTTCTGTCAATAGGGTGGTGACAGAGTTGTAGTTGGCCAAGTCCGTGTGTACCAAGACGCCACGTTCGCCCTTTGGCATGTCTTGGCCGCTGATGGGGTCGATGACTCTGGTGCGAATCCAGTGTGGCCCACGTTTGACGGAGGGTGTGGTGCTGTTACCTGCGTCGTACAACTGGGTACTCAACTCAGTCATGCCGTACATATTGAAGCATTGAGAACGCGGCACGCCAAATGTGTTGGAGAGTTGGTTGTAGAAACTATCTATTTCAATCTCACGTGATTGGCCTTTGAATCCGCCCGTATCAAACAACCAACTTGATGTGGGCAGTTTGAAATTAACACCAGAGGCGATCAGAGCATCCATGGCGTGGACCATGCTGTAGCTAGCGCCAAGGAGTGCGATAGGTTCGTGATTTTTTTCAGCCTGTTGCAGTGCTTGCGTGAGTGCTTCTATGTCTAAGCCGCTAGGTCCCAAGAAATATTGGCTATTGGGTGTACCAAAATGCGCGAGTGCTAAATGGAGGAAATGCGCCAACGATGAGTGGGGCATCATGTCTACCGTTGGAAAAAGAATCCCAATCCGTATTTTTGATTTTTGAGACATTAACTGCCGTTCAAAATTTAAACGCATGGATGCGTCGTAGACCCTGAGCGACGGGTGGTAATGACGGCCTTTGACATCACCACGGGTTGTTCCGCTGGTCATGAAAACGCGACCACATTGGTTTGTGGGTGTGCATGTCAGATCTAAGTCTTTGAAGGCATTGATAGGCACGGCCGGGATGTCGTGCCAATGGGTGACAGTGCGTGGGGTTTTACCGCGCATTTGGCAAAACCGTTGGAAAGGCACATTAAATTGCGCTTGGTGTTTAAAAAGGCGCAAAGCCATGGCATTGAAGGCGGCATCGTCCGAAGCGTTCATTTGCATGAAAGCCATTACTTCATCTTCGATCACTGACGCGTTGTTTGCCATGTTGTCCATAACTGGAGCAGGGGGCTAACGCAGATTCGGAGAATGTGGGTGGATACCCAGTTCCGTCACTTTTGACTAGCTTCCCTGCGCGAGGATTACCTCAATCAGGTTCAAAGGGACTTTCTCAGCCAGTGCCACCTTGTTGACACCAACACCCCTAGCGGATGCACTCAAATAATGAGCATGGTGTGATTCTAAATGTATTTAGGGCGCAAAAAAATAGTCAACAATTTTGGAAATTTGGCCGAGCATCATCTCTCTGCCCCTCACAAATTGGCAGCCACAATCATGGGCAAGGGACAACAGGGGTGTGTTCTCTGGCATAACGATCGCATCAAAAACAATCAACTCTTTTTTGAATTGCTCTACTGCTAAGGGAAGTCGTGCGTCGTTCAGCATGCCAACTGGGGATGCATTGAGCAAGATGTCTATGCCTTCTGCATGTGGCAATCCAACTTCAATCACAGTCTGCGGGCTGATGGTGTTCACCATCTTGGCCATACGTTCAGTGGTTTGAGGGTTGATATCAAAGAGGCGCATAAGCTTTGGTTTTTCATACGCCAAAGCAACACAAATAGCCGATCCTGCGCCACCTAAGCCTATGAGTTGTAGTCGCTTATCTTGAAGAGTGATGCCTTTTTGTTTGAAGGCTTCTACACATCCGATTCCGTCAAATATTTCGCCACTCCATGCGCCGCTGCTGTGCTTTTTGAGTGCATTGATCGCACCAATCTGCGAGGCCTGAGGACCTAAGGTTTTTGCTAGCGCAATGGCTTGGGCTTTGAAGGGAATGGTAAAAATCAAGCCATCTAAATTGCGCATGCGCATGATGTGGGGCATCACGCTATCAAATTCATCACGTGCAATGTGCATCGGTATCAGCAATGCGTTGTGATCGCGCTTTTGCATTTCCCAAGTGACCATTTCTGGGGATCGAACCTGCTCAATGGGGTCGCCCACGATGCCATAGACACGGGTTTTCCCATTGACAAATTCGACCTGATCCATAACTAACGCAATATTTTTACTTACCGCCTGGTACTTTTCCATCAACGCCTTTGACGTAGAAATTGACGCCACTCAAAAACTTGTCGTCAGCAACGCTGTCCTTGCTGAGCACTTCTTTTCCAGTGTTGTCCATCAGTGGGCCCTTCCAGATGGCAAAAGTGCCATCCGTCAATCCTTTTTTGATTTCCTCTACCTTGGCTTTGGTGTCAGCAGGTACATCGTCAGCAATCGAGACGATGTCAATGGCACCGTCTTTCACGCCTGACCACGTGTGTCCGCCACCATTCCATTTGCCTTCAAGGGCTTCGCGTGTGGCTTTGATGTAGTAAGGCGTCCAGTTGATGATGGCTGAGGCTAAGTGGGCTTTAGGGCCGTAGGCCGTCATGTCAGAGTCCCATCCAAAAGCGCGTTTTCCTTTGTCTTGCGCTGTTTTGAGTACCGCAGGGGAATCCGTATTTTGGAAAAGTACGTCGGCACCGCCGTTGATCAAACTGGTGGCGGCTTCTGTTTCTTTGGGTGGGTTGAACCACTCGTTGACCCAGACTACTTTGGTTTTGATTTTGGGGTTGCTGGATTGCGCGCCCAAGGTAAAGCTATTGATATTGCGAATAACTTCTGGAATTGGGATGGATGCCACAACACCTAATGTGTTGGTCTTGGTCATCTTGCCAGCGATCACGCCAGCCATATAAGCACCCTCATAGGTTCGGCTGTCGTAGGTGCGCATGTTGTCGGCTTGCTTGTAACCTGTAGCGTGCTCAAACTTCACGTCTTTGTTGTCAGCTGCAACCTTGAGCATGGGATCCATGTAACCAAAAGTGGTGCCAAAAATAAGCTTATTGCCTTGGCCGACCATATCGCGAATCACGCGCTCTGCATCTGCTGATTCCGGTACGTTTTCAACGAATGAAGTTTGAATTTTGTCGCCAAATTCTTTTTCTAGAGCTTTGCGTGCGTTGTCGTGGGCGAACGTCCAGCCGCCGTCCCCTACAGGCCCAACATAGGCAAACGCGATTTTGAGAGGTTCAGCTTTCACTTCTGCTTTAGCGGGCTCTGCCGGTTTAGCTTCTTCTTTTTTACCGCATGCAACTAACGCGCCGGCAGTAACGGCACATACCGAGGCAGTGATGATCCAACTGCGTTTCTTGAAATCGACCATGAAAACTCCTTAGTGAGATGGTGGGAAAAAAATGTTTAAAGCGCGAAGGGCTTGCCAAGCGAAGCTGGCATGTTAGCGCGTAACCAACGCGGATTTTGTGAAATAAGGCAAAGCACCACAATGGTAGAAACATAGGGCAGCATGCTCAAAAATTGACTTGGAACGTCTAGCCCAGAGGCTTGAAGGTGAAATTGCAGCATGGTGACGCCACCAAATAAATAAGCGCCCCACAACACCCGTGCAGGCCGCCAAGTAGCAAAGGTTGTTAGCGCAAGCGCAATCCATCCCTTACCAGCAATCATCCCCTCTACCCACAGGGGGGTGTAGATGATGGAGATGTAAGCGCCCGACAAACCACACAACGCGCCTCCAGCGATGACAGCGGCCAAGCGTATTTGTCGAACTGAAAACCCCAGTGCATGAGAGGAATGGGGCGATTCACCAACTGCACGAAGCACCAAGCCAGGCCTCGATTTGTATAAAAACCAAGTCAAACCAAAGGTCAACGCCACTACTGCATAAACCATGGGGTGGTGACGAAATAATGCACTTCCCAACCAAGGTATGTCGCTTAAAAATGGGACTAGATATTGCACGCGTTCAGGCAACTTGGCTTGGACAAATGCCACACCCACAAAGGCGGAAAATCCCACGCCAAATAAACTCAATGCCAGACCTGTTGCATATTGGTTGGTGTTTAACCAAATCACAAAAAAACCAAATACAGCAGCCATCAAGGCCCCAGCTGCTACGCCTGCCATAAAACCAAGTAAATCGTTACCAGTCACGGATACCGTGGCAAAACCAGCAATGGCCGCACACAGCATCATGCCCTCTGCGCCAAGATTCACAATGCCCGCTTTTTCGTTGATTAACAGCCCGAGAGACGCAAGTGCCAAAACCGTGCCTGCGTTCAAAGTGGCTGCCAAGAGAAGTGCGTAAGTTTCCATCAGCGTGACTCGGTGTGTGCGGCATGCATGGTTGGTATAGCTCTCCAACGGATGCGAAATAACAGCAAGGTGTCGCAAGCCAGCAGACTAAACAACAGCAGTCCTTGAAATACGCCAGTCAAAGATCTCGGTAAACCAAGTCGAGACTGCGCTAACTCACCACCAATAAAAAACATACTCATCAATAGCGCAGATAACACCATGCCAAAAGGATGAAGCCTACCAACAAAGGCCACGATGATGGCTGCAAAACCATAGCCTGCAGGAACGAAAGGTGTGAGTTGTCTCAAAGGCCCCGCAACTTCAAATGCACCGGCCAATCCTGCGCAACCACCTGATATCAACATGGCAGTCCATAAAGCTTTGCGAGAGGAAAAGCCTGCATAGCGGGCAGCGTCTGGCGCCAACCCCCCGACTTGCAAAGCAAATCCAGCGTGGGTACGAAACATAAATAGCCACAACGCAACAGCGCCAATGAGTGCCAATAGCGCTCCAATATTGACGCGGGTGCCTGCGATCAATTTGGGAATTTGGGTCACTGCATCAAATGTCTTGGTTTGAGGAAAGTTGTATCCCAATGGATCTTTCCAAGAGCCATACACCAGATAGTTCAAGATCATTACGGAGACATACACCAGCATCAAACTGACTAAGATTTCATTGGCGTTGAATGTGTCGCGAAGAAAAGCAGTGATACCCGCCCACAACATGCCACCCAACATACCTGCCAAAACCACCCATACCCAATAACCTGCATGGCTATCCACTTCTGCCATGAGGGCAACACCTGCCGCAAATATGGCACCCATGACAAATTGCCCTTCGGCACCGATATTCCAAATATTGGATTTAAAGCAAACGGACAAGCCTAGAGCGATCAATAGCAACGGTGTAGCTTTGACAAGCAATTCAGACAAGGCGTAAACACTTTTTATCGGTTCCCAAAAAAACATGGACAAACCTTTGGTGGGTGAAATGCCCATGCTCATAAACAAGGCTGACCCCAATGCACAAGTAATAGCCAAGGCCAGCAATGGCGATGCATAACGCCAAATCACAGAGGCTTGTTGGCGGGCTTCAAGTCTTAGCATCTTGTGTATTCCATAAGCCGCTCATCCAAGTACCGATGGTCGAGACTTTTGCATGGGCTCTCGATAGCGCAGGAGATAACTTACCGTTTGCAATCACATGCAACTGATCTGATAGCAAGAGCAATTCGTCGAGTTCTTCGCTCAACACAAGCACAGCACATCCTTGGTCGCGCAGTGCCATCAGTTCAGAGCGGATATTGGCTGCTGCAGATACATCTACGCCCCATGTAGGCTGCGACACAATTAAAAGCTTAGGGCGGGCGTCGATTTCGCGACCGATAAGAAATTTTTGTAAATTACCGCCAGATAAAGAACTAGCCAATGCATGTGAACCAAAGGCTTTAACTCGGAAGCGTTCTATCAGTGCTTGTGCTTGTTTGTGTAGCACGTAGTTGCTTATCCAGCCTATAAAACGCAAGAAGCCCTGGGTTTGTAAAGATTCTTTTCGTGTGAGTAAAACATTACTCGCAAGACTTAAGCTTGGCACTGCACCACGCCCCAAACGCTCTTCAGGCACAAAGTGCAAGCCCAGTGCACGTCTTTGTGATGGATTGAGGTGGCCAATATTTTGTCCCTGTAAGCCAATAGCACCCTCGGGGGCACGCGTATCTTCACCAGAGAGTGCAAATAGCAATTCGCGTTGGCCATTGCCTGAAACACCGGCTATTCCAACGATCTCACCTGCGTGGACTGATAAGTGGATGCCGTCAAGGTCTGTACCAAAGATATCTTCAGAGGCCAAGCACAAGTTATTCACCCTAAGTACTGCTTTGCCTGGTTGTGCAGGAGAGATCGAGAGGTCAGGTAATGTGCTGCCTACCATTAGTTCACTCAGCGACGCATCGCTCTCGTAGCGTGGGTCACAGACTCCAGTGACGCGACCAAACCGCATGACCGTACATGCACTACACAGAGTTCGGATTTCATGCAATTTATGGCTGATGTAAATGATGCTGCGACCTTCATCTGCCAATTGCCGTAAGACCAAGAAAAGCTTATCCACTGCTTGGGGGGTTAACACGGATGTGGGCTCGTCCAAAATCAGTAATTGCGGATTTGTCAGAAGGGCACGAATAATTTCAACGCGCTGCATCTCTCCAACACTCAAGGTGTGAACGGGTCTATAGGGATCAATGTCTAAACCATATTGCGAAGCCACGCGAGAAATTTGCGCGATCACTTGTTCTAAATTCAGTGAGTGATCGAGCCCCAACCAGACGTTCTCTGCAACGGTGAATGAATCAAAGAGACTGAAATGCTGAAACACCATGGCAATGCCAAGTTGTCTGGCTTGTTTTGGATTTGGGATGGTGATGGTTTTACCGTTATATTGAACCGTCCCAGAATCAGGCTTCACCATGCCAAATATGATTTTCATCAAGGTAGATTTACCAGCACCGTTTTCACCCAAAACAGCGTGAATTTCACCTGGTTGAATAGTTAATGAGACATCGTCATTCGCCAGAACGCCTGGATAGCGTTTAGTAATGTGTGATAGCTCTAGCCTGGCGGGGTGCATAGTTACTGTCAAAGTAACAATTAGTGTAGCTTCGTCAAGTTTTTTCTAAAAATTTATGTATGAATCTTTAAATAAGCTCCCATGCGGTCATGGGCTAACTCTGGATTTAAAAATAAACCCGCCTTATCAGCAAGTACAAAAAGATCGCATAAATGCTGCACAGAGCGTGCGCTTTGTTGCCCCCCAACCATTGAAAAATGCGATTGGTGACCGTTGAGCCATGCCATAAAAACCACGCCAGTCTTATAAAAGCGGGTGGGTGCTTGGAATATGTGCCGCGAAAGCGCCAAAGTAGGTTCTAGAGTTTGAATAAACCCCTTCGAATTACCAAGCGCCAGTTGCTGCAGCGCATTGCTAGCCGTCGGAGCGATAGCATCAAAAATTCCAAGTAAGGCGTCGCTTTGCTGGTGGACTGTTTCTGCACCCATGCCGTCCCCAGCAATCAATTCAGGATAATTGAAATCGTCACCTGTGTACATCCTCACGCCAGCCGGTAGACGTCTTCGCATATTGATTTCGCGGTGTTTGTCTAATAGTGAAACTTTGATACCGTCAACTTTATTTTTATAGGCGTGAATGATGTCAAGTGCAGTTTGTGTGGCCTTGTCTAAGTCTTGGTATCCCCAGTAGCCGTTCAATGCTGGGTCAAACATATCGCCCAACCAGTGCAATATGACGGGCTGCTTGGCTTGCGAAATAATGCGTGCGTAAACTTTTTCATAATCATCTGGACCTTTCGCAACTTTGACCAATGCGCGGCTTGCCATGATGATGAGCTTTCCACCTAAAGCTTCAATCGCTTCCATTTGGTGTTCATAGGCGCGGATAACGTCGTCTAGCGATTTAACTTGGTCTGGCTCGAGATGGTCGGTGCCGCAACCTGACGCGACTAAGGCATTAGGAAATTCTTTGGCCGCATCTAAGGTGTGTTGAATTAACGCTAGCGAAGTCGGCCAATCCAAACCCATGCCACGTTGCGCTGTATCCATGGCCTCTGCCACACCAAAACCCAACGACCATAAGTAACGGCGATAGGCTAGTGTTGCTTCCCAATCTAATGGCGTTTTGAGCCAGGGGTCTGCAGCCGCAAGGGGGTTGGAAACTACATGGGCGGCTGAATAAACAATTCGGTTGAAACTGGGAGTCTCTTTAGGCATGGCTGTTGCATTCGCCAACAATGTGTAGTTAAACCGATTGCCTAGGTTATTGATTAATTGAATATCCATTGATTTGTACAAGAGCTTTTAAGTTATTTATTATTTTCAATCAGCCCGTTCAAATACCCGATAGATTGCGCAGCGCAAGTGGGCCCGTCTGGTAAGTATTCAAACGGCTCGATAGCCAATTCACCACTGTAATTGCTGGTTTTTAAAGCTTGCAAAATTGGACCAAATTGCATTTCACCTTGCCCAGGACCTCTTCGATTTGGATCATTGAGTTGTACATGCGCAATATGTCCAGTAGGCATAAATTGATGAATTAACTCTGGAATAGACATGTTTTCAGTTAATCCAGCTGAACTCGTGTCAAGCATAGTTTTAAGGTGAGGGGAGCGAATTTTCTCAACAATTTCAATAGCCTCTGACATCTTATTGATGATTGGCGTCTGGTCGATTGAAAGTGGTTCGATGCAATAAGTCACTTTAAATTCTTGTGCGCTACTGGAAGCGTATTCAAAAAAATCAATAGCCCGCGCTAGTGCATCTGCATGTGTTTGACCATCTGCAATAAGACGTTGCTTTGGTGAGCCGTGCACTAAATAATTTCCACCAAATGCATCGCAGAGTTCACATAATTTAGAGGCAAAGCGCTTTGTTTTTTCAAATATTTCTTTATCGGGTGTAGTAATCGAAAGCCCAACTGGTTTAACTAGTAGCCAATGGAGTCCTGTAATAACAAGTCCTTCTTCTTGGGCAATTTTTCGAAAACTCTCCGCTTCTCGAACTGTTAATTTCTCAGGATTGTCTGAAACGGTGAAAGGGGCAATTTCTAGACCTTTGTATCCCAAAGATCTCGCTAACTTGCATTGCGCATCAAAAGGTAGAGGCTCGAGCACCTCATTACACAAAGATATTTTCATAAAGTTGAAAAAGAGAACTTATTTATCTGGAACATTGTGTCGATTTAAAGCACGGGTTTTCTCTAATATTGCTCATGGTTCGTGATCCTAGAATAAATTTTTTTCCCCCATACGGTTTCAAAATGATCAAAATTTGTTTAACTTTCATCACAATGATTTTTTTATCCACCTCTGCGTTTAGCCAGTGGAAGCCGAATAAGCCTATAAACATCATAGTTCCTTGGGCTGCTGGTGGTGTGACAGATCAGATGATTCGTGTCACTGCAGGAGACCTTGAAGCAGAGCTTGGCCAAAAAATTGTTGTTTTGAATCAGCCAGGTGCATCAGGATCTATTGGAACTAAAAACGCTTTAGAAGCACCAAAAGATGGCTATACCTGGACCTCAGGGGCCCCTAAAGATTTGGGCTCCTACAAAATAATGGGTATGTTGGATACAACAGTGCAAGACTGGAATCTTTATCTCCACCTTGCTGTTCCAAGCATTATTAGTGTCCCTGCCAGCTCCCCATACAAGGATATGAAAGCTTTGTTAGACGCAATCAAAGCGCGGCCAGGTCAAGTATCCATTGCAACTGCGGGCATTAACTCAAGCGGACATACCGCTGCTGAGCAAATGTCTGCCTCATCTGGACTTAAATATAAACATGTAACTTACGATGGTGGAAATCCTGCAGTCATAGCAACTGTTGCTGGCGAAACCGATGTAACTACACAGTTATCAACCGAACAATCTGAAATGATAAAGGGCAAGCGTTTACGCCCCTTGGCTGTTGTAGGCGATAAACCTATCGAGATTGAAGGTTACGGAAAAATTCCTCCTCTTTCTGACTTCATTCCTGGCTTTAAAGTCCCAGTGAGTTATTTTGGAATTTTTATTCCTAAGGGTGTACCTCCCGAGGTCATAACAACTCTTGACAAGATCTGGGCTGACAAAATCGCAAAATCAGAAGTAATTAAGAAATATGCGACCAGTCGCGGTGCATTAATGGTGGTTTCATCTGGGGTCGAAGCTCAAAAAATTTCTATGCCCGCAGTGGCTGATGCTGCTTGGCAAAAATTTGATGCCGGTCAGGCAAAAATTTCTCCCGCTACTGTAGGTATACCTAGGCCTTAAGTAGTTCTTATGAATACCAGCGATGTTTCTGAGCAAAATAATGATGAATTAAGTGATGTTTCATCGGTATCACCTCTCTCTGATTTTGTGTTTTCACTTTTTTGGATAGCTCTCGGCAGTTTGATCATGTTGGCGAGTTGGCAGATGGATCGCCTAGAGGGGCAAGGCTCTTCTCTGTACACTGCGCCGGGTTCTTATCCTGGGCTATTAGGCGGCATTCTGTTGATTTTGGGAGTGTTGCTTGCTGTTAGATCCTTTAAAGCGGGCGGACATAGGTTGGGGCAGTTGAATTTAAATATATCCAACATTCATCGCACCTCTTTTTTGCGTGTTGGAGTTTTTCTTGTATTTGCTCTAATTTATTGCGTAGGTTTCATGGGACGCAGTTGGATGCCCTTTTGGTTGGCGACTTTTTTATTTGTAACCACCTTTATTTTTTTATTTAACTGGCAAGCCATTACTAGCCAGGGCCGTACAAAGAAAATACTTGTGTCCGCCATTTCAATGGGTGTCGGTACGTCTTTTCTTGTTAGTTATGTTTTTCAAGAACTTTTTTTAGTTCGTCTACCTTAATGGTGAATTATGTTTAGCGGATTGGTTGCCTTTGGTGAATCTATTGGCAATTTCTTAACGCCAATTTCTTTGTTCTACGTATTTGCATCAACGCTGGTGGGTCTCATTATTGGCGCGCTTCCTGGGCTAACTGCCACCATGGGACTTGCGTTGATGACGACATTAACCTTAAAGATGCCTTCTTCGCAAGCCTTGCTTGTTTTGATATGCACCTACGTTGGTGCAATTTATGGAGGTTCCCGTTCTGCAATTCTTTTAAATATTCCAGGCACGCCCGCATCAGCTGCTTCGTGTCTTGATGGATACGCATTGGCGCGACAAGGTCAAGCTGGCCGTGCTATGGGTATTGCAACATCTGGTTCGGTGCTTGGAACCCTCATTGGAATGTTTTTCCTTGCTTTGTTTACCCCTCTACTTGGTGAGGCTGCTCTTAAGTTTGGAGCTTATGAGTTTTTTTGGTTGGCATTATTTGGTGTGCTGATATCGGGTACTTTGACTGGTGATGATCCGCTCAAAGGCTGGTTGGTAGGCCTTCTTGGTTTATTGGTGGCAACCGTTGGTCAAGAAAGCATTTACGCATATGAACGTTTCAATTTTGGAAATAGAGATTTAGCAGGTGGTATTTCTCTTGTCCCTGCACTGGTTGGTGCTTTTGGTTTTGCTGAGCTATTGGTGATTATGAAAACCAGTCGCCCGACTGTAAAGATCAACCCATTTGACTCTGTAATTCCTAAATTAGTCGATATCGTTAAACATTGGAAAACCATTTTGCGATCTGGCTGTATTGGTACTGCAATTGGTGTTATTCCGGGAGTTGGGGAAGACATTGCCGCTTGGAGTTCATACGCTGCAGCCAAACGTGCCAGCAATGAACCTGAGAAATTTGGTAAAGGTTCAATCGATGGATTGATGGCAGCTGAAACAGGCGATAACGCATGTGTGCCCGGTGCAGTTATACCCGTGCTTACGCTGGCTATTCCGGGTTCTGCACCAGCCGCCGTTTTAATGGCTGCAATGCTCATTCATGGCGTACAGCCTGGGCCAATGATCATGGTGCAATCTCCACAATTTGTGTATGACGTTGTGGCGATGATGATGTTTGCAACCTTAGGCATACTTTTCTATGGCCTAACTTTGACCAAACTCATGACCCGTGTCTTGCAAGTTCCTCAAACCTTGCTAGTTCCTGTAATTTTGGTTTTATGTACGGTGGGATCTTTTGCAATAGCAGGCCGTCTTTTTGATATTTGGGTGATGTTGGGCTTTGGATTTATAGGATTTATTCTTCGTCAATTTAACTATCCAATGGCCCCTTTGGTGTTGGGTATTGTTTTGGGAGATTTGATGGAAAAAAATCTTCGTAGAGGGCTTGTGCTGTCTGACGGAAATATAGAGCCATTTTTCACTCGCCCTGTATCGCTAGTTATTTGGGTCACTATTGTTTTGCTAATTGCTTTGAAGCTGGATCTTTTCTCGAAATTTACCAAGAAGGTACCTAGGACATGATCCCTGTCTGCAGTGCATAAATATCAGTTGACGAATGAATTAATTTTGGAATGTGCGCAGTGATTTTTGAAAATGCATGGCGCAATACATCCTCTCCGCTAAAACTCTCAAGCAACAAGATCAGATTTGGCTCATTTTGATCACCCGTGCGAACAGCGCGTTCAGCAGTGGGCAGCTGACTAGCGTTAGGAGTTGTTAGAACCAGACGCACTCTGAGTAATTCGGCAAAGCCCTGATCTGGGCTGTTTGCCAAAAAATTTAGATGCGCAGTCAATATTGATGGGTTTTCCAATTCGGTAATTTGAATTGCAAGAATATGTCCGCCATATCCTTTTTTTGAACCGTACTCCCATATGACTTCGCCCGCTGCACGGCAGGTGTTACAAAATGCTGCAACGGTTTTAAGGGTCCATGGCGTTGGATTATTTAACCTCTGAACATACGCGTCGCTAGTCAATACGCCCGTGTTTTGCGTGACATAAGTTGTCAGGTATTGAGGGCTTGCATGTTCTCCATACCAACGCTGTCCGCTTATAAAACCCGGTATCGATACTCTTTCCGGAAGGTGTTCAGTCGAATGCCATTGAACAAATTCATCGCGCATTTCTTCATTGATATCGTTCCAAATAACGACCATTCCAATGTGAGAGTCAGGCATAGCTTGATCAATACCGTCAAGAAAGGTTTGCGGCTTTTTTAATTTGTGTCAACTGAACCATCTGGGGTGATTTTTTGTAATGCGTGTCTAGTGGGTAGCACCCAGAGACCATTCCATTTCTTGGGGCTGTGGTGCAGTCGCTAAAGGTACGGCATAACCGTTTTCTTTGAAAAGGACGCCCAGCGAGCAAATCTGCGGGCAACTCTGGATAAGACAACACCATACGCCCAAGACCTACAAAATCGGTCCATCCATTTCGCACTGTTGCTTGTGCGACATTCGGTAGGAATTCTTGCAAATAGGTATAACCGCTACCGACAAAAGCCATTTTTGGAAACCGATTTTTCAACTGACGCACTGCATCGAGATGTCTTGCCACGCCAACCAGTGGATCTTCAGGTGGTTGGTAGCCATCAGAC
This sequence comes from Burkholderiales bacterium, assembly GCA_018969975.1. Classification (GTDB taxonomy): domain Bacteria; phylum Pseudomonadota; class Gammaproteobacteria; order Burkholderiales; family Burkholderiaceae_C; genus Limnohabitans. The sequence continues at coordinate 24,220 of JAGWXI010000009.1, read as the reverse complement.
GGCGGATACATGGCAGGGCGCGTGAGGTGGGGGTTGTAATAAGGACTGCCCAAAGTGATGTTCATCAATTGAATATTCAGACTTTCTACAACTTCAAGAAATTCAAATGTTTCGTGCAATGCGATTTGTGTGGGGTCTGTTTCATTGATACCAAAACCGTATTGGTATGGCATAGAAGCAGACGCATCGACAGCAATGCCTGGCCCAAGTACGTCGGTTTTAGATAGAGCAGGGTCAGGTCGGAAGGGTAAAAAGTCAAAAGCAGAGAGCCTGACACCTAGCCCAAGTTGCGGAACTTCTGCACGAATGCCTGTAACGAGTTCATTTAAAAAGCGTGTGCGATGTTCCATGGAACCGCCGTATTTACCTGCTCTAGTTTTGGCGCCCAGGAATTCATGGCCTAAATAACCATGGCAATGTTTGAGATCTACAAACTGATAGCCGCAGTCCCAAGCACGTTTTGCTGCGATGACGAAGTCTTCGATCAAACGTTCTATTTCATCATCGCGCAGGACAACGATGTTTTGTGCTGGGCCAAACCGTCCATCTAAAAGTGGATGGTTAAACAAGACACGCGGCTCCATCTGATTCGTATTAGGTTTACAAAAACGTCCCGAATGTGTGAGTTGTAGACCTATCAACAAGTCTTTATCGTCGCCCATAACTTCTTTATGGGAAGCGACGAGTGTCTCGCGCAATTGCGCTATCGCAGATTGATTTTTGGCATCCATCATCAATTGCTGAGGGTTGGCGCGACCATCGTGTCTGACAGCGACTGCTTCGCCACCCCAAATTAATTTGGCCCCTGATTTTCCAAAGTGACTCCAGCGCCGCCGCGTGTTGTCGGATGGACTGCCGTCTGCGTTGCCGTCCCATCCTTCCATGGGATGGATGGCGTATCGATTGCCAATGGTGAATTCGCCCACTTGCAGTGGTTTTGCCATGGGAGATGCATCTCCAGTGACTAATTCCTCATCGCAGGGAATATCCAAACCTAAATCTTGAACACTCCTTTTGAAATTCTCCACCGATTGAAGCGATTTCACTTTGACAAAGTCACCAAATTTCATAATTTAAGCCTGGGTTCGCAATCCATATCAGCGCAAGAATTTAAAAGAAATGGTTGGGTTTCAGAAAAAAACCAAGGACCAAAGCTCCGTTTGGTGCATGCGCTACATGCCTGCTTCCAGCGGGACGCCACACATAGTTACCTGCTGTCACTTCACCCTCATGGTCAACCAAAGAGCCCTCTAAGACCCAGCTTTGTTCAACTGCAACATGCTGATGGTCTGTTAACACTGATCCAGGTTCCATCTTCGATAAAACGGTTTGAAGTCCAGTGTCTGGATCTTCCATCAACACCTTGATCCATATCCCTTTGAATTTAGTTTCTTTCCAAGGTATGTCATCTACATTGACATAGCGTGAAGACAACGCAGCCAATGCTTGGTGTTGCTTTTCATAACCCGGTGTGTGAATAGCCATTGATAACTCTCCTTCAAATCATCATAAACAAACAGGTAAATGTTTCTAAGAATGGTTTACCCGATAAACCCTTAATCCAAAAGAGTACATCGCGTGCTAATCTCCATCTATGCATGACCAACCGGCTTCTGTAGATTTAATTGATTCGAGATATGCAGCGTGGAGACTCCTCATAACTCTCTGCTTAGTTACTTTAGGTAGCAGTTGTATGTATGTGGTTGCCGTCGTGTTGCCCCCTGTGCAGGCCGAATTCGGTGTGGATAGGGCCAATGCCTCTCTACCTTACACCCTGATGATGATTTGTTTGGGTGTAGGTGGTATTTGGACCGGCAAGTTAGCCGACAGATTTGGAATCACGCCCGTTCTATGGGCGGGTTCTTTGGCAGTTACGGCTGGATTTGTCATCGCAGGTTTAGCACCTAATATTTGGGTATTTGGATTAGCGCATGGAATTTTGTTGGGCCTCTTGGGTAGTTCTTCTACATTCGCACCATTGATGGCCGACACCTCGCTTTGGTGGAATAAACACAGAGGCATGGCCGTGGGCATATGTGCTTGCGGCAATTACGTTGCTGGCGCGTTTTGGCCGCCAATCGCACAGTGGGGTATTGAAACTATAGGTTGGCGCTACACCTACATCAGCATGGGCGTGTTTTGCGGTGTATGCATGGCCTTGCTTTCACTCCTGATGCGACAACGCCCACCATTGCTAACGATTAACGCAACTTCCGCGCCAATGGCCGGATTTATATCCTCACAACCCTTTGGCTTGCAGTTGGGGCAAGCCCAAGTTCTTTTGTGTATCGCAGCTGTTGCTTGTTGTGTAGCCATGTCGATGCCGCAAGTGCATATCGTGGCGTATTGCTCTGATCTAGGCTACGGTGCAGCAAGAGGGGCTGAAATGCTCTCGCTGATGCTGGCATGTGGAATCATCAGCAGATTAGTATCTGGGTGGATTTGTGACCGTATTGGTGGAATTCGTACACTGCTGCTTGGATCCGCTTTGCAGGGAATAGCGCTCGTGTTGTTCCTTCCCTTTGATGGTTTGGTGCCTCTCTACGTCATCTCTGGCATGTTTGGGCTATTTCAAGGCGGCATAGTGCCCGCTTATGCCATCCTTGTTCGTGAACACTTCCCGCCCCAAGAAGCCGGAGCTAGGGTGGGATCTGTGATCATGGCCAGTTTGGTGGGTATGGCCTTAGGGGGTTGGATGTCAGGCAAGATTTTTGATTTAACTGGCTCCTACCATGCAGCTTTTGTAAATGGAATTGCTTGGAATCTGCTTAATCTTTCTATCAGTGGTTGGTTGTTTTGGAGAATTCGTTCAAAGCAAGCAAGCCAATTGTTGGCGGCTAACTCCTGAACTATAAAAAATTCTTCTCTTGCCAATCTGGTGATTAGTTGCGTGGGGTTTTACCAAGAATTTCTGTACCTCGCAAAAAATCAAAATCCACACCATGTTCCGCTTGGGTAACCGTGTCTAAAAATAGTTTGAGGTAGCCGCGTTGTGCAGTGGGAGAGCGCACAGGTTTTTTATCTTTTCTGGATTGGAGTTCTTGATCAGACACCAACAAACTGATTTCTCGATTTTTAACACTCAAGCGAATGCGGTCACCGGTTTGCACGTAGGCAAAATTTCCTCCTACGGCAGCTTCTGGGCTGACATGCAAGACGATGGTTCCAAATGCAGTTCCACTCATGCGACCATCTGAAATACGCACCATGTCTTTGACGCCAGCGCGGGCCAGTTTCATGGGGATAGGAATGTATCCCGCTTCAGGCATTCCGGGGGCGCCCTTGGGGCCGATGTTTTTCAGAACCAAAATATCTTCAGCATTAACGTCAAGGTCATCGCTGTCAATGCGTGTAACCAAGTCTTCGCTGTTCTCAAACACCACTGCGCGTCCCTCGTGTTCCATGAGTTGGGGGTCGGCAGCAGACTGTTTGATGATGGCGCCATTGGGTGCTAGGTTGCCCGCCAAGACCGCAATGCCGCCTTGTGGGTAGATGGGGTTGTTGAAAGGTCGCACCACATCTTGTTTGAAACCCGGTCCTGCAATGTCTAACTCTTCACCAAGCGTTCTGCCAGTCACCGTCATGGCGTTGAGTTTAAGTAAAGGCTTAAGTTCTCTAAGCAAAGTGGCCATGCCGCCGGCTTTGTGAAAGTCTTCCATGTAATGCTGGCCAGAAGGTTTGAGGTCAAGCAGTACAGGTGTTTCGCGGCCCATACGGTCTAAGGCTTGCATATCAATATCTAGGCCAACACGTCCAGCAATAGCAGCCAAGTGCACGATACCGTTGGTTGATCCGCCAATCGCTAACAAAACGCGCATGGCATTTTCAAACGCGTCTGCAGTCAAAATTTTGTCGATAGTTAAGCCATTGCTTGCCATTTCAACCGCCAGGGCACCTGTTTCTTCTGCAACGCGAATACGGTCAGCCGTCACAGCAGGAGGGGACGCGCCACCGGGCACTGTCATGCCCAAAGCTTCTGCAATGCAGGCCATGGTGCTGGCAGTACCCATCACTGAACAAGTGCCAACGCTTGCAACAAGCTGATTATTCACATCGTCTTTTTCTTGCGCATTTATTTCACCTGCACGAAACTTGCCCCAATAGCGCCGACAGTCGGTGCAAGCACCCACGCGTTCACTGCGGTGTGAGCCAGTCAACATAGACCCTGTTACCAATTGAATCGCGGGAAGACCAGCCGACGCTGCACCCATGAGTTGGGCTGGAACGGTTTTATCGCAGCCACCGATCATCACAATCGAATCCATGGGTTGTGCTCGGATCATTTCTTCGGTATCCATCGACATCAAATTGCGCAAATACATGCTGGTGGGCGCAGCAAAACTTTCGTGGATGGAGATGGTGGGAAATTCCATGGGTAATCCGCCAGCCAACATCACACCGCGTTTGACTGCCTCGATCAGTTGGGGGGCGTTACCGTGGCATGGGTTGTAAGCGCTACCCGTATTTGCGATACCTACTACAGGGCGTTCTAGCGCTTTGTCTGTATATCCTGCACCTTTGATAAAGGCCTTTCGAAGGAATAGTGAGAAACCTTTATCGCCATAGGAAGTAAGTCCTTGGCGTAATCCAGATTCAGGCTGGTTTGATTTTTCAGAAGCGTTGTTTGGGGGTAGGGGGGTAGTCATGGAAGCGCATCGGCAAAAAATAGGTGAAGGTGAACTGTAGTTGCAAACCCATGCGAGCGCACTCCTTTGAGGGAAAGCCATTAGGCAGATTTTGAGGGTGGCGTGCCAAAATCTTGGATGTTTCAAGGAGCTAATATGACGCGTGCATTTTCGATGGTCAGTGGACTTTTTTTGAGCTTTTGTATGTCTCTTGGTGTCCACGCACAAAATATTTCAATTGCAACAGGTGGAACAGGTGGTGTTTATTACCCTATGGGTGGCGGCATGGCCTCTGTGTTGTCCAAGCATGTGCCAGGTATGCAGGCTACGGCTGAAGTCACTGGCGGGTCAGTGGACAACTTGAAATTGATCGCCACCGGAAAGTCCTACATTGGTTTATCGATGGCAGATGCTGGTCAAGATGCTTACCGCGGAGAGGACAAATTCAAGGGCAACAAAGTCCCACTTAAAACGCTCATGGTGCTCTATCCCAACCGCATGCATGTGGTCAGTGTTGATGGCAAAGGCATCAACAAAATGGCTGACCTCAAAGGTAAACGGGTATCCACCGGCTCCCCCGGAAGTGCTACTGAGGTGATGGCATTTCGATTGATTGAGGCAGCGGGTCTGGACAAAGACAAAGATATGAAGCGCGAGCGCCTTGGCGTGGCAGAGTCCGTCAATGCCATCAAAGATGGAAAGATTGATGCATTTTTCTGGGTAGGGGGCTTACCCACTGCAGCCGTCACTGATTTAGCCAATACCCCTGGAACCAAAATCAAAATGGTTGACCATGCTGAAGTAGTGGCTGCAATGAATAAAAAATACGGCAATCTCTATGTCGAAGATGTCATCACCAAAGATATTTATCGCGGCATGGATACCGATAACAAACAGGCTACTGTGATGAATATTTTGGTAGCCCATGAGACGATGGACGAAAAGACTGCTTACAACATAGTCAAAACGATTTTTGATAAGCGTGATGATTTGATTGCAGTTCACAAAGAAGCGGCAAACTTCAAGTTGACGAACCAAACAAACATAGCGACACCTATTCCATTTCACCCAGGGGCAATCAAATTTTTTGCTGAAAAAGGCATTAAGCTCAACTAATGAGCGATAAACCTGCCCACTCCAATGCAACCGAAGCTAAGCTTGTGCCAGAGGTGGTGATCAGCGAACAAGCGCTGCAAAAAGCGGAAGAGTTCATTGAAGCAGAAGAAGGGGCTGCCAATAAGTTAAGAGGTTGGTTAGGTGTTTTAGTCACCACCTTGGCGGTGGTGATGTCGGTATTTCACCTCTACACCGCTTATGCCATCGTTCCTACGCAAACATTGAGGCCCATCCATGTGGGCTTTGTATTGGTCTTGTGCTTTTTGATGTTCCCCATCGCTAGCAAATACCGCCACCGCATCATGTGGTGGGATTGGTTGGCGGCTTTGCTCTCCATTGTCGTGGTGGTCTATCTCATCATGGGCGGTGACGATTTCACCGACCGCAACACCTTGCCAGAATTTTGGGATGTGGTGCTGGGCATCGCCTTGATCGTCATGGTGATGGAAGCGATGCGACGCACCAATGGATGGATCATGCCCATCATCACGATGTGCTTTATTTTGTATGCCTTGTATGGCCCGCTATTACCCGCGCCCTGGACGCACAAAGGCTATGCAGTTGGCCGCTTGGTCGGCGTGATGTACATGACGCTAGAGGGCATTTATGGGGTGGCAGTCGATGTGTCGTCCTCTTTGATTATTTTGTTCACCATCTTCGGTGCGTTCTTGCAGTACTCAGGCGCGGGCAAGTTTTATATCGACTTTTCTTTTTCAGCGATGGGTGGCAAACCCACAGGCGCTGGACGCACCGTGGTATTGGCGTCGTTCCTCTTAGGTGGTCCATCTGGATCAGGTGTGGCGACCACGGTGACTTTGGGATCCGTGGCTTACCCCATGCTGGCCAAAGCTGGCTATGAACGCAATGCAGCCGGTGGTTTGTTGGCTGCGGGTGGTTTGGGAGCGATTATTTCGCCACCGGTGTTGGGCGCTGCTGCATTTTTAATTGCCGAGTTTTTAAAAATCTCTTACCTCGACGTGTTGTTGATGGCGGTCATACCGACCTGCATGTTCTATTTGGCGCTGTTTTTGATGGTGGAAATCGATGCGCGTAAATACGGCATGGGTGAAAACGCTTTTGACAAAGTGGACACGGTGTGGAACTTAACCAAAAATTACGGCTTTCACTTTTTGTCACTGGTCTCGATCATCGCTTTCATGATGTGGGGTTTCTCTCCTGTGCTCTCTGTATTTTGGGCGACGGTGGTGTCATTCTTGAGTAGCTTCCTACGCCGCGACTGCGCTTTGATCTCGTATGACTTGTTCCAAGGCAAAGGGTCATTTTGGCCATTGCTTTTGAAGTCACCCTTTATGAAAGCCATGGAAGGCGGCTCTGTGGGGGTTTTGAATGTTGCTGCAACATGCGCAGGCGCCGGCATTATTGTGGGGGTGGTGACACTCACAGGTTTAGGTTTGAAGTTCAGCTCTATCGTCATTGATTACGCAGGTGGCTCTTTACTGCTCACGGCGATCTTCACTTCATTGGTGGTGTGGATTGTGGGATTGGCAGTTCCTGTGACAGCCTCCTACATTATTTGCGCGGTGATCGCTGCACCGGCGTTGATCAAATTAGGTGTGCCAGATTTTGCTGCACACATGTTCATTTTTTATTACGCTGTCTTGTCTGAAGTGTCTCCACCAACCGCTTTGTCGCCTTTCGCTGCTGCGGCGATCACGGGTGGCGATCCTTATAAAACGACATTGCAATGTTGGAAGTACACCATTCCAGCTTTCTTGGTTCCGTTTATGTTTGTGCTGGACCCTTCAGGCCAAGGTTTGCTGTTGATGGGATCGACCAAAGCATTGGCTAATGCAGACTGGGTGTCTATTGCGCAAGTCACCGCAACGTGTGCAGTGGGTATTGCGTCATTGGCGGTGGGTTTCCAAGGATGGGCTTTGCTAAAGACCACTTTTGTGGAACGTTGGATGTTTATCGTGGCGGGCTTTGCACTGGTATATCCAGCGGCTATTGCCGATTTGGTCGGTTTTGGATTGGTGCTTTTAGCGTTGACGATGCAATTTATCCGTTTTAAAAATAACAGGAGTTTGATTTGAGAACATTGGACGCCACAGCGAAGGGCGTATACCTGATTACCGTCACACCCTTCACCGATGCAGGTGCCTTAGATTTACCTAGCACTGACCGCATGGTGGACTTTTGTTTAGAGGCGGGTGTGACTGGTTTGACTGTGCTTGGCATCATGGGGGAGGCCACCAAACTCACGGCAGAAGAATCACGTACCTATGTGAAACAAGTGCTTGCGCGAGTTGCGGGCCGTGTGCCAGTTGTGGTGGGAGCATCGGCTGCAGGCTTTGCGCCTATGAAAGAACTCACGCAAAGCGTGATGGATTTAGGCGCATCTGGGGTGATGGTCGCGCCTCCACCGACGGTAAAAACAGACGATCAAATCGTCAGCTACTTTGATATGGTCAGCGAAACTCTAGGGCCTGATGTGCCTTGGGTGTTGCAAGACCATCCAGTCTCTACAGGCGTGCAAATGTCGGCATCTGTTGTTTTGCGTATTATTAAAAATTCACCCACGTGTGTGATGTTGAAGCATGAAGATTGCCCTGGTCTTGCCAAGATGTCTGCTTATCGCGTTGCTAGCGACAAAGGCGATGCAAAACGTATTTCGATTTTGACGGGCAATGGTGGGGGATTGTTCTTGCCCGAAGAGCTCTCCCGTGGTGCAGATGGTGCTATGACGGGTTTTGCCTATCCCGAGATGATGGTCGATGTGGTGCGCGCCCATGCTGCTGGTGATGTAGAGCGTGCACATGATGTGTTTGACGCTTACTTGCCTTTGTCGCGCTATGAACAACAAACCGGTATTGGCTTGGCCGTTCGCAAACACTTGTTAGCCCAACGTGGCGTGATTGCGAGTGCTGCGATTCGTAAACCTGGCCCCAAGCTTTCAGCAGCAGACCTTGCTGACTTGGACCGCTTAGTGAAGCGACAAACGCGTCGATTAGCTGAGATAGGCTGACTTTCTTTTTCAAGAACTTGCTTTACCTGGATCGCATATATGACAAACAACACCCCAAGCACTTTGCCGCAAGAGGCGATAGATATTCTCTCTACCGTAACTACTGCCACCCTGACCACCCTGTTGTTAAAAAAAGGTTTGCGTAATGTATGGCTGAGAAACACCAAGCCCATTCGCTCTGGACAACCCCGTTTGGTGGGCAGGGTCTTTACTTTGCGCTTTGTTCCAGCCCGAGAAGATTTGGCTACTCCTGAGTCGTGGTCGTCTCCCATTTCAACCCGCGCTGCGATCGAAGACATGCCTGCAGGCTGTATCGCTGTGGTTGACTCCATGGGCGTGCAAGACGCTGGAATTTTTGGCGATATCTTGTGCGCGCGTATGGTTAAACGCGGCGTAGCTGCGCTTGTGACGGATGGCGTGGTGAGAGATGGTGCAGGCGTTTTAGGTACCGGAATGAATGTATGGTGTAACGGAGTTGCGGCACCTCCCTCGGTTGCAGGCTTGACATTTGTGGATTGGCAAAAACCTATTGCCTGTGGTGGCGTAGCAGTTTTTCCTGGCGACGTGATCGTGGTTGACGATGATGGCGCTGTATTAATACCCGCTGCCTTGCTAGATGCCATGCTCCAAGAAGGACCAGAGCAAGAACGCATGGAAGGGTGGATCATGTCTGAAGTTGATAGGGGTGTTCCACTGCCTGGTTTGTATCCCATGGATGTAGCGACTAAGGCACGCTACCAAGCCGATATGGCAAAACGTTAAAAATCAGACAGGTTTATTTTTATCCGATACACCCAATAAACGGTGCAAGGCGGTAGAGGTCGTGGTGTATTGCAAGGGCGTATTGCGATCAGGATAGATGATCTCAGCTGCACCAAATGCAGCAAGTGTGGCTTCATGGAAACCACACACTATCAATTTCTTCTTGCCGGGGTAGGTGTTGATATCACCCACAGCAAAAATACCGCGAACAGAAGTTGAATAGTTTTCGGTATTGACTTCGAGTTGCTTGCGTTGCATGGCAAGTTCCCATTGGGCTATGGGCCCTAATTTGGGTGAAATGCCTAGTAAAGCCACTATGTGATGCGTGGCTTGTTCGAGTGGCTCTCCTTGGGGTGTTGCAACCGTCACGCTTTGCAAAACATTTTCATAGATATGTAGGGCGGTGAGTTGACCAATCAGCAAATGCAATTGGCCGGTGCTGACAGCACCACGCATTGATTGCACAAGCGCATCGGGCGCATCAAATACATCTCGCCTGTGCATCAATGTGACGCTGTGTGGGGCCGGCTTGGTGTGCGCGAGTGACAGCGCAGCAGAAATAGCATTTGCATCGTGTCCTATCACCAAAATATCTTTGCCAGCTATATCTTGTTCGATCGATAAACCGTAATGCAGGCATTTGCCCTCGAGTACGGTGGCACCCTCAACCAGCAAGGGGCGGGGTTGGAATGCCCCAACCCCGGCAGCTATAAAAACAGTTTTACTAGTAAATTGGGTACCGTTGGAAGTGGTCAAAGCAATGCGACCATCCGCTTGTAACTTGCAATCTGTCACAAGTTGACCCAAGTGCATCGTTGGTTGAAAAGCTTGCACTTGTTTTTCAAGATTGGCCACCAACTCCGCCCCAGTGCAAACTGAAATTGCGGGAATATCGTAGATGGGCTTATCAGCGTAGAGCTCTTGGCATTGGCCGCCAACATGGGGCAGTGCATCGACCATATGGCATCGAATATCCTGCAGCCCGAGTTGGAAGGCCTGAAATAAGCCCACTGGCCCGGCACCAATGATGACGGCGTCGGTTTCAATCATGCGCAAGGATGGAGTTGCGCTTGTATTTTTAGCGCTTGAGTTCGGGGAGTTTGCCAGTACGATCTTTCCAATCGTCAGCATCGGGCAATGGCGTTTTACGCTTGGTGATACTGGGCCATCCAATCAACGACAACTCAGCGTTTAAAGCGGTCATGTGCTGTTGGTCAGCAGGAACATCTTCTTCTGCATAAATAGCGTTGACTGGGCACTCTGGAATACACACTGCGCAGTCAATGCATTCATCTGGATCAATGGTTAAAAAATTAGGGCCTTCGCGAAAGCAATCAACTGGGCAGACATCTACACAATCGGTGTATTTACAACGGATACAGGCTTCAGTGACAACGTGCGTCATGGTGATGGAATCTTTTTAGCGTGAATGCAGACAAAACCATTATTCTAATCAGCTTTGATTTTTAAATTTACTTGGAAGTTAGCGAACCAAAGCTGCGGCTGATGTCTTATGGCTGGCGGTATCTACCAATACCAATGCACCTAGCGTGCGCGATTGTTTGAATGGCAGGGTTACCAAGGGTTGTTGCAAGGCGATGGTGACATGGCCTATGGCGTTAGGAGGTAGCTCGTTGGCAGCTTCTTCTTCTAGAGTATCGACATTCAGGCGGTGCACTATGCGCTGCACTTTGGCTTTAACCCAGCGTTGTCCATGCAATGCCCAGTAAACCCGTCCGCTTATCAGAGGTTCATCGTCCATCCAAGCAACCGTAGTGTCGATTTCGTGTTGTGCCTGTAAGTGGTTGTTGCCCGCGAATAACCAATCACCACGCGAAACATCAACTTCTTTGTCCAACACGATGCCAGCACTTTGGCCTTTGATTGAAGGCAAACTTTGGCGAGTGGCGCTCCATAACTGTGCGATCACAGCAGTTTGACCACTTGGAAAAACAGTCACTGTTTCTCCAACAGACACAGCGCCAGTGCCTACGCGACCCCAAAATACTCGACGGCCTTGCGAAGTTACCTTGGAGTCATGGAACTTCTCTATCCATTGCACAGGAAAACTAAATGCAAGATGTTCTTCCGTGGGGGTCGTTGGCAGTCTTTCTAATAGGTGCAACAGGTGAGGCCCCTGATATCCACACCAACCTTGTTCAGCGGCATCTACTACGTTAAGTCCCTTCAATGCAGAAATGGGAACCATAGCGGTTATCTTGATGTGGGCTTGTTCAGCAAACTTACGAAGGGCGTTCGAGATATGGAGAAATGCCAAGTTGGGGTCATCTACTGCATCGAGTTTGTTGATGGCAAAGACAATAGAGGGAACACGCAAGAGATGGACCAGCAATGCGTGACGACGGGTTTGGGGGAGCAATTCAAGCGCTGGATTTTTCCAATCCAGTTTGATAGCGTCGACCAAAACAACGGCAGCGTCTGCGCTCGAAGCAGCAGTGACCATATTGCGTGTGTATTGCTCATGACCGGGCGCGTCACCAATGATGAACTTGCGTACCTCGGTGCTGAAATAGCGATAAGCCACATCGATGGTGATGCCTTGCTCGCGTTCTGCGCTCAATCCGTCGGTGAGCAAAGCCAAATCGGTGACGCCCGCACGTTGCACGCCAGCCAAATGGTCTTGCAACACGGCTTTACTGTCTACAAGCAATCGTCCAATCAAGGTGCTTTTGCCATCATCTACAGAACCGCAGGTAATAAAGCGCAGTGCGTTACGGGTGTTTTGAAGATTGGAAGCGTTCATCAAAAATAACCGTCTTTCTTACGTTTTTCCATAGATGCCTCAGAGGTTTTGTCGTCCATACGGGTGGCACCGCGCTCACTGACATCGGCGGCCAAGGTTTCTAAAACAATGTCTTGGGGCGTAGTCGCTAGGCTTTCTACGGGGCAAGTGCAAGTAATGTCGCCAACTGTGCGAAAGCGCACATTGCGCACTTGTATTTGCTCACCATATTTAGGTGGCGTGAGTTCGGTTACTGGCACTAACAAGCCGCGTCGGTCTATGACTTCACGTTGGTGTGTGTAATAAATAGAAGGCAAGGCGATGTTTTCTCTGGCGATGTATTGCCAAACGTCGAGCTCGGTCCAATTTGAAATAGGAAAGACGCGAAAGTGCTCACCCGGTTGTAAGCGCGTGTTAAAAAGCGACCACAACTCAGGGCGTTGCGATTTGGGTTGCCACTGGCCAAAGCTGTCGCGGTGGCTAAAGATGCGTTCTTTGGCGCGGGCTTTTTCTTCATCGCGGCGAGCGCCTCCCATCAAAGCATCAAAACGAAATTCTTCAATCGCTTCAAGCAGGGTGACGGATTGGTGCACGTTTCTACTTTCACCTTCATGGGCAAGACGCACAGTGCCTCGTTTCATGGAATCTTCGACACTGCGCACAATCAACTCAGCGCCTAATTCTTTAGCGCGTAAGTCGCGAAAATCAGTGACCTCTGGAAAGTTGTGGCCAGTGTCAATCATCAGCAACGGGTAAGGCAAACGGCCGATACCAAAGGCTTTTTCTGCGCACTTGAGCATGACCAAAGAATCTTTTCCGCCCGAGAATAAAAGTGCAGGCCGCTCGAACACTGCAGCGACTTCGCGCAAGATGAAGATGGTTTCCTCTTCGAGTGCGTCGAGGTGAGAGTTGCTCAATGCGGTGGTTTCGGGTTTTGTCAGAGCGTTCATGGTTTAGCTTTCTTTCACATGCAGGCCGCATTCTTTGGCAGTTTCTTCTTCCCACCACCAGCGACCGGCTCGCAAGTCTTCGCCCTGAGAAATAGCCCGGGTGCATGGGGAGCAACCAATGCTGGGATAAAAAGCATCGTGCAGTGGGTTGTAGTCCACTTTATGGATGGCGATGTAGTGCCATACATCGCCCCAAGTCCAGTTCGCGAGTGGATTGAATTTGACGAGTCCGCGGCTAGGTGAGTGAGCGCTACTGTCAGGGGTTTGGGTTTCTTCAGAGGTGTCGATCAATGGCACATCGGAGCGCGCAAGCGATTGCTCTTTGCGCAATCCCGTAATCCATGCGCGCTGACCTCTGAGCGCCCGTGACAAAGGCTCCATTTTTCGAATTTGGCAGCAAGCTTTGCGTTGTTCCACGGTTTTGAAAATAGCAGTTTGCCCTTCGTTGCGAATGAATCGCAGCAAGTTGGTCGGCTCAGGTCGATAGACGTGGACATCTGCTTGCGAATGGGCAAGCGTACGCTCCAGCAAAGCCAAGGTTTCATGGTGTAACGCGCCTGTTTCCAGTACAAAAATAGGAATGCGTAACTGTAAGGAGTTGATCAAGTGGGTTATGACAACATCTTCTGCACCCAAGCTTGAAGCTTGTGTCAGAGGGCTGAATTCTTTGGCTGCGCGTCTTAGCAGACCTTGGGTTTGGTCTAGTTTGTCCGCAAAGTTGGTGCTAGGGCGAGCGTTGAGTTCAATGGCACTCATGCTTGTGCCTGAGCGAAGTGCGGTTGTGGATGCACCGCGTCGCCTTGGTAGAAAGCGGTGTAATGCGTTAAGAGTTTTTTGCCATGGTCAGCGTTTTGATCTTGCCGCAACACCACACTAGAAAAGCCGCTGCGTTGCATTTGTACCAATTGATCAATCAGGACATCGCCGTGTGCACGGATATCACCTTTGTAGCCCCGACGACGCAAGATAAATGCTTGGCTAAATGCGCGGCCATCGGTGAACTTTGGAAAATGCAGGTCAATGCGCGCCAAGTCGTCCAAGCTAACTGCATGCGCATCAGCGTCATTGGCGAGGGAGAGGCCAGGCGCGTCCGTGTTGTGCTGGTTCGATGAGATAAATTGCATCAAACAGTCTCCCTTGCTGTGGTGTAACGGGCAGCATTAGCCGCAGTCTTGAATGGGTCAATTCCCACACGTTCTAAGGTGCGAGCAAAGTGTTCTCCGCTGGTGCGCTTTTCTGTGTAAACATCAAGCACTGCTTCAATCACGTCTACAACTTCGTTGGCTGCAAAAGAAGGCCCTACGACTTTGCCTGCTTTGGCGATGCCATTTAAGGCAGAACCATCTGAACCCCCTAAGGTGACTTGGTACCACTCTTGCCCGTCTTTATCGACACCCAAAATTCCAATGTGACCGCTATGGTGGTGCCCGCAGGAATTGATACAGCCACTGATGTGTAGGTCTATTTCGCCGAGATCAAATAGTTCATCTAGATCTTGATAGCGCTCAGTGATGGCTGCAGCAATTGGCAAGGAACGTGCATTGGCTAAAGCGCAATAGTCACCACCTGGGCAAGCAATCATGTCGGTTAATAAATGCACATTTGGAGAGCTAAGGCCTGCTGCCCGCGCTGCTCTCCAAAGGTCTGCCAGTTGGTCAACACGTACCCAGGGCAAGACCAAATTTTGGTCATGGTTGACGCGCACTTCACCAAGGCTAAATTGGTCTGCCAAAGCAGCTGCAGTGTCGAGTTGATCGGCAGTAGCGTCTCCTGGGGCTTGGCCTAAACGTTTGAATGACAGGGTGACTACACGCAAACCAGGGTTTTGGTGGCTGGTAACGTTTTGTTGCAACCAGCGCGCAAATGCTTTGTCATTGCGCGCTTGGGTGAGAAGGGATTGCTCTGCCTCCCGTTGCACTGCTTGGCTAACCATATCGGCCGTTGGAGCCACAAAGCAGGCACGAACGCGCTCGAGTTCCTGTTCTGGGATGGTGTGGTGCGCACCGTCACTCAAAATACGCTGGTATTCGGCTTCCACTTCATCGAAATAAACCTGCCCTTGGGCCTTAACCAAAATTTTGATGCGTGCTTTGTAAATATTGTCGCGACGTCCCCATGCGTTGTAGACCCTTACGACGGCTTCTAGATAATTGATGATTTGGTTCCAAGGCAAAAACTCTCGAATCACCGAACCTGTGATCGGTGTACGGCCCATACCACCGCCCACTAAAACCTGAAAACCTACCTCACCTTGCGCGTTGCGCATGACGCGCAACCCCACATCGTGCCAGGCGATAGCAGCACGGTCCTCTAGGGAGCCAGTGATGGCGATTTTGAACTTGCGGGGCAGATAAGCGAATTCGGGGTGTAGGGTGCTCCATTGGCGCAATATTTCGGCATAAGGGCGGGGGTCAACGGTTTCGTCAACCGCGATTCCAGCGCGCTCATCACTGGTGATATTGCGTATGCAATTGCCACTGGTTTGAATGCCGTGCAGATGAACGCTGGCGAGTAAGTCCATCACGTCTGCACTTTTTTCTAATGCAATCCAGTTGAACTGAATGTTTTGTCTCGTAGTGAAATGGCCGCAGTTGGTAATCAAGGCAGGCGCAGAAATACCGCCTATCTTGTCTTGTTCACTTTGTGCATAACGCTTCAGTTCGGGTGACGGGCTGTCGTAATCACGGGCGATTTTGGCTAGAACGCGAAGTTGCTGGCTATTGAGTTCTCCATAGGGCACGGCAACGCGCAACATGGGTGCATAGCGTTGCACGTACCAGCCGTTTTGCAAGCGTAGAGGTCTAAATTCGTCGTCAGCTAGTTCACCAGCCAAGTTACGCGTTAACTGGTCGCGGTATTGCGCCGCGCGTGCGTGTATGAAGGATTTGTCAAATTCGGTGTATTGGTACATAGCGATGAAGCAAAACAGGTTTGCTACTGGAGCGAGCCAGCAACGTAGAAAAACAAGGAGCGATGATAGGGCTCCTTATGCCAAAACCAACGATTTTTTGGTTTTACTTATATGCTTTTAGAGAATAAGGGAAAACGCCTGACCGGCTATAGCGCATCCTGCAATCACGCGCATCACACTGATTTTGAACTTAAACAATGCGGTGGCTGCCCCAAAGGTGAGTAAAGCGCTTACAAAATCAAAGCTGCCAGAAAATCCCTGTGGCCATAACACGTGGTAACCAAAAAATAGCGCCAGATTCAGGATGACCCCCACTACCGCTGCCGTAATAGCGCTCAGAGGTGCAGTAAATTTCAAATCGTTGTGGGTGCTTTCTACGAGCGGGCCACCTGCCAAGATCAAGATGAATGAAGGCAAAAAAGTAAACCAAGTCACCAAGCAAGCAGCTAGGGCGCCAGCCAAGAATAGACTCTCGGGCCCCAATAAAGCTTTCACATAGCCACCCACAAATGCCACAAAAGCTACCACCATGATGAGCGGCCCGGGTGTGGTTTCACCCAGGGCGAGGCCATCCATCATTTGGGTAGGTGTGAGCCAAGCAAATTCGGTAATGGTACCTTGGTAAACATACGGCAATACGGCGTAGGCGCCGCCAAAAGTAAGCCAAGCAGCTTTCGTGAAAAACCAGGCCATTTGGGTATAGGTGTGCTCCCAGCCCAATAGGGCGTTGAGAACACCCATCGGAATAGCCCACAACAACGCGCCTACTAGGACTACTTGCAACAAACCTGTGCTTGTGAACTTGGCGTGCTCGGGTGTTGGCGTGTGGTCGTCAATCAAGGCTGGGCCGTACGAATTGTTTTTGCTACCGTGACTCCCGCCTACTCTGAAAGTTTCTGGTGACAACTTGCCACCCACAAACCCCACTAGGGCCGCAAGACCAACAATCCAAGGAAACGGTACGTCCAAGGCAAAGATAGCCACAAACGACGCGCCTGCAATGCCCCACATTACCTTGTTTTGTAACGCGCGCGAACCGATGCGGTGCGCGGCTTGCACCACGATGGCGGTGACGGCAGGCTTGATGCCGAAGAACAAGCCAGCGATCACGGGCATATCGCCAAAGGCGATATAGATCCACGACAGAGCGATCAATAAAACCAAAGAGGGCAAGACAAATAAAGCGCCCGCTACTATGCCGCCCCAGCGCTTGTGCATCAGCCAGCCGATGTAAGTTACTAATTGTTGTGCCTCGGGGCCAGGCAGGACCATGCAGTAGTTGAGCGCATGCAAAAACCGTTTTTCTGAAATCCACCGTCTTTGCTCCACCAACTCTTGGTGCATGATGGAAATTTGCCCGGCTGGCCCACCAAAGCTGATGAAACCTAGCTTGAGCCAGAACCAAAAAGCCTGAACAAAAGAGACTGCAAGCGGTGCTTCAAGCGTCTCGTCTGGGGGGGATTCCTGATGCTTGGTCATTGCGTTGCATCTTAGCCCAAGCTTTTTTTATAAATCGGTGCGAGGAAATAGCGCGCACCAAGTTCGTCGCGACGGGGGGTGGATGCTTGGTCATGAGCGCTACCAAAATTTCACTGCACAAAAGACCCAAAGTGAGCCCACGGGAGCCCATCGCGGAATTGATCCACAAACCATGCGCTGCAGCAGCGACCGAGCCAACAAAGGGCAAGCGGTCGTGCAAGGTACATCGCACGCCAACCCAGCCCCGAACGCTATCGCTGTAAACAAGGGGCGCCAAAGCACTGGCTGTCTCGGGGAAAAGTTCAGCAAGCCGATGCACATTGAATGCGTGGTCTTCTTCCGTAACTCCCACATCGGTACGGAGACGGTCGTAGGTAGAGCCTAAAAACCAAGCATTGCCCTCGAGCGTAGGAACATGCGGAACAAAACTACCTCGTCCATTAATGGGATTGGCGGGCCATGGGGCATGCGCAGTTTGCGCCATGAGGCCCCATGTGACTTGCCCCCGTATGGCATCAAAAGGGGGTGTGGAGTCAGTTTTTAACGCTTGGGCTCCACAACCTGGCCCTGCGGCAAGCACCACATGCTCAGCCTGCGTAAGGCATGTATCCGAATTGAAAACCAGCCAAGATTGCGTTTGCATGTCAAACCGTAACCCATCAACTACCGTATCGCGAATCACTTGGATAAGGGGATGCGCAAGCAAAGCGCGGGTTAATGCGGCAGGTTTGATCCAAGCTGCATCTGGGTGCCAAACTGTATTTGTATCCGAGACAGGTCCTGTTCGCGGATAAGTCATGACACCACTGGGTGACCAATCGACACCCTCTAATAAATAGGTGCGCATGGCAACACGCATGCGATCCATACCCAGGCGCGAGAGTTGCGACAGTGCGCCATCGTCTTTGGAGGTGTGCGGAGAAATCAGCCCTAAGGGCAAGGAGGAGGCACCAAAGTGGCCGCAGTCAATAACAGTGACATGCCAACCGAGTTCTGCCAGTGCGCGTGCGGTACTCGAGCCGGAAATTCCAGCACCGATAACACAGGCAAATTGGGGAGATGGGGAATCAGGCGTTTGGCGGCGGAACATAGCCCTGCACCGCGTCTGCGCCATCGCCAAAGAAGTGTTTTTCCATTTGACGTTTGAGGTACTCGCGGGCGCGCTGGTCGGCCAGGTTCAAGCGGTTTTCATTGACCAACATGGTTTGTTGCGTCATCCATTCCGCCCAAGCTTTTTTGCTGACGCTTTCCCATAGCTTCTTGCCTAACTCACCAGGGTAGGGTGGAAAGTCGAGGCCTTCGGCTTCGGTGCCGAGTTTGATGCATTGAACTGTGCGTGCCATAGTAATTTTTCTTGAAAAAGATAGAGTTTAGATGACCCGAAAGTGATGCGTTCCGTCACGACCGAGTTGTTCGACCAAACCGAACTCCCAGTCTAGGTAGGCCTGCATGGCGGCAGCAGGGTTATCGGTTCCTTCATAGGGGCGTCGGTAGCGGTCGATGCGATCCACAGCCATTTGACGGTCGCCAGTTTGCAAACTGTTACCTGCTTGAGCCCATGCAGTGTTGCCACCCTCCAAGCAAACCACCTCGACCCCCGCCTTAGAGAGCGCCTTTACTTCTTGGGCTGCATAGCAAGAGATCTGTCCCTTGTTACAAGTCAGCACATAACGGTGTCCCTTATGGGCGGCGATCAGACTTTGCTGGAGTTCGCTGCGCAACACCCACCAAGCGTTTTGGATATGGCCTTTGACAAACTCTGCGCTGGTGCTGAAGTCGAGCACCACGGTGTGGCTGCTTCGATCGGCTAACCAGGCCTTCACTTGGGCAGGGGTAACTTTGCTAACGGCTGACTCAGGTTCAGGATGGGGTGGGCCAGAGAGGTCGGTGTGCGCAAAGTCTTGCGCCTGCAAGCCTTCCAGCACATACACCTCCCAGCCCATTTGCGCCAACCAAGAGGCCGACATATTGGCCCGCACGCCTTCGCTGTCGCACAACACCATGCGCGCACCGCGCACAGGGGCGGCGTGGTCGGTCTCTTGCACGAGTTGACCGCCGGGGGCGCTTCGCGCACCCATAACATGGCCAGCAGCAAACTCTTCGGGGGTGCGTACATCTAATAAATAGGTGGTACGTGTGGTGTCAGCAAGCCATGTGCGCAACTCGTCCATGCGAACCCGACCCACGCCAGCGCGGTAGGCCACAGCTTTGGCGGAAGCGGCGGCCTGTTTTTGGGTAGCTTCGTCGACTTCAGGAAAACGTTGGGCGGCGCCTTGCACCAAACTTTGCCCAGCCAAAGTCCATCCAATCGTGCCGTTGCGTAGCGCACTGACAGGGTTGGGAATACCAGCGTTGATCAGCGACTGCGTACCGATGATGCTGCGTGTGCGACCCGCGCAGTTGACGATGATGCGCGTCGTCGCCTTGGGCGCCATAGCCCGTGCACGCAAGACCAATTCGGCCCCAGGCACGCTTACACCTTTAGGAATGCTCATGGTTTGGTATTCATCAAAACGGCGACTATCGAGCACCACCACATCGGCATTGGAATCGATCAGCGCTTTGACTTCTTGCGCGGAGAGCGAGGGCGTATGGCGCACCGACTCCACCAATTCGCCAAACGATTTGCTAGGCACATTGACGTCGCGGAACAATTCGCCGCCTCCGTCTTTCCAACCTTGCAAGCCACCTGCCAATACAGTGACCTGCGTGTAGCCCAGGCGTTTGAAAATGCGTGCAGCGGGGAGGCTTAAGTCTTCTCCCGCGAGATTACTGCCGTAGACCACGATGGGGGTATCGCGCCGTGGAATGCGCGTCCAAGCTTCTTGTTCGATGCGCCCCAAAGGCATATTGGCGGCAAACAAGGGATGCGATTGTGCATAAGGGTCTTCTTCACGCACATCGATCAAAGCGATTTCTCGTTTTTGCAAAAGCGCCTTGCGCACCTCTAAAAACGTAGTGACATCAAAGCCGCCAGGCAGGTCTTTCAATGGGTTGCAATAGCCAGAAATGAATTCTTTGACCGTGCCGTCTTCGTGGAAAACGTGGCGGCGCACCTTACCGATATTGGCGCCATACACATGGATGCTGATGGAAACTGCATCAGCATGGGCGTTCCAGACGCGGTGCACATCGCCAATGTGGGGAGAGACCGGCTCAACTTCACCAACTTCTAGTCTTTTTTGGGCGCTGCTAGCGAGCCAACGGCCATGGGAATCTTTGACAAAGGGTTGGCACAACTCGGCGCCCCGCAAGATACCTACCAAGCCCCATACCGTGTGGTCATGGATGGGGGTAGATTGACCGGGTCCCCAGACAAAACTCACAACGCTGAAGCGGTCTTGCGGGTCGGCGTAGAGCAAATACTGTTGGTAGCGCTCTGGGTTGGGTTTTGCGAAAGTGTCAGGCAACCAATCGTCTTGCGCAATTAACTGTTTTAACAACACGCTGGAGCGTTGCAAAATGTCTGCTTCGACCTGTGTGCGGTTAAGCACATCGTCCAACTGTGCAACAAAGTGTTGCAGCCGGGGCGTTTGCTTCAAGTCGGGGAGTTGTAGGGTCATATCGGTTTAACGGGTAAAACTGGGCGCTGTTGGTGTCGAGGTTTAGGCAAGTTGCTTGACCATAACCAAGCTTTTACGGTCCCAGTTGTATTTGCGCTTGCGGGCTTCGGGCAACCAATCGGCATCGACTTGCACAAAGCCACGTTTTAAGAACCAATGGGTAGTGCGCGTGGTCAGCACAAATATGCTGGACAAACCTTTGTTGCGCGCGCGTTGCTCAATCCGCTTGAGCACCTTCTCGCCATCGCCTTGGCCTTGCGATTGGGGAGAGACTGTCAAAGCGGCCATCTCGGCAGTTTGTTGTTCTAAATAGGGGTAGAGCGCAGCACAGGCAAATATGACGCCGTCATGCTCGATGACGGTGTATTGACCAATATCGCGCTCTATCTCGTTACGGTCGCGTTTGACCAAAGTGCCGTCATTTTCAAACGGCTCTATCAATTGCAAGATACCCCCCACGTCTTCATGGGTCGCTTCGCGCAGACTTTCTAACTTTTCATCAACCACCATCGTGCCAATGCCGTCGTGGGTATAGATCTCGAGTAACAAAGCGCCATCTACGGCAAACGGCAAGATATGGCTGCGTTCGACGCCGCCCTTACAGGCTTTAACGCAGTGTTGTAAGTAAAACGCCAAGTCTGAGGGGTTGGTGGTGGCGGGCAGGGTAGAAAGCAATTTTTCTGCGGCATCCAATGGCAGCTCGGTATCGATGGGGTTGTCTTCACTAGCAGGCTCTGTGGGATGGACGCGCAGGCCTGGAGTTTCCGTGACAAAAATCAGTTTGTCAGCCTGCAGGGCAGTTGCAACAGAGGTTGCGACCTCTTCCATTGTTAAATTAAACGCCTCACCAGTTGGTGAAAAACCAAAGGGCGACAGCAACACCATCGAGCCAGCCGCTAATGTTTGTGTGATGCCTGACACATCCACCTTGCGCACCAAGCCTGAGCTTTGGAAATCAATGCCATCCAAAATGCCTACGGGCCGCGCTGTGATGAAGTTGCCAGAGATAACCCGCACGGTGGCACCCGCCATGGGTGTGTTGGGCAAACCTTGGCTAAATGCGGCTTCAATTTCATAACGTAATTGACCCGCAGCTTCTTGCGCACAGTCCAGTGCGACGCTGTCGGTGATGCGCATGCCGTGTGAATACTGGGGCACATGGCCTTTGGCTGCCAATTGCTCGTTAACCTGCGGGCGAAAACCGTGCACCAACACCACGCGCACACCCATGCTTTGGATCAACGCCAAGTCTTGCGCAAGGTTGGGCAATTTGCCGGCGGCAATAGCTTCGCCGGCGATGCCCACCACAAAGGTTTTGCCGCGGTGCATGTGGATATACGGTGCCACCGAGCGAAACCAAGGCACAAAAGTGAAGTTAAAGACTGCGGACATGGAGGGTGTGTGTCTGTGTGGACGGGATAATCGCGAATTGTCACCCAAAGTTTGCCTGCTTTTGTCCAATACTGACCCAATGTCTTCCGCTTTGAAGATTAGTTTTCCGCCAGACTTGCCCGTAAGCGAGCGCCGTGACGACATCATGGCTGCCATGCAGGCGCACCAAGTCATCATCGTGTGCGGTGAAACAGGGTCTGGCAAAACCACCCAACTGCCCAAAATGGCCTTGTTGCTGGGTCGTGGTCAAAACCGCCAGATGATTGGCCACACCCAGCCTAGGCGTATCGCAGCGAGTTCTGTCGCCAAGCGGATAGCTGAAGAACTCAAAACGCCTTTGGGTGAGGTGGTGGGTTTCAAGGTGCGTTTTCAAGACCGGTTGAGTAAGACAGCCAGCGTCAAGCTGATGACCGACGGCATTTTGCTGGCTGAAACGCAAAACGACCCTTTGCTCAAAGCCTATGACACTTTGATCATCGACGAGGCGCACGAGCGCAGTTTGAACATTGATTTTTTGCTGGGCTATTTGCGCGAGATCTTGCCGCGCAGACCAGATCTGAAAATCATCGTCACTTCCGCCACGATCGACGCTGACCGATTTGCCCAACACTTTACTAGCGCCAAAGGGCCTGCGCCTGTGCTGATGGTGTCGGGACGTATGTTTCCAGTGGAAATGCGTTACCGCCCTTATGAGGAAAGCCGCGACTACGACGTGAACCAAGCGATCGCCGATGCCGTCGACGAGTTGTGGCAACAGCCTTCGCAACAAGGCGGAATTTTGGTGTTCTTACCCGGCGAGCGCGAGATTCGCGAAGCGGCAGAGCATTTGCGGGGGCATTTGAGCCATTCGCCCGTTTTGCGTGGCGCGGAAGTGTTACCCCTGTTTGCGCGGCTCTCCAGCGCAGAGCAAGACCGCGTGTTTGACAACACCTCCGGCCGACGCATCGTCTTGGCCACCAATGTGGCCGAGACCTCGCTGACCGTGCCTGGCATTCGCTATGTGATTGATGTAGGAAGCGCTCGGGTCAAACGCTATAGCTGGCGCAGCAAGGTCGAACAGTTGATGGTCGAGCCCATCAGCCAAGCGGCCGCCAACCAACGCGCGGGTCGTTGCGGACGCGTGGCCGATGGCATTTGCATACGCTTGTACGACGAACAAGACTTTCAAGGCCGTGCACGGTTTACCGATCCAGAGATTTTGCGCAGCTCGCTCGCAGGCGTGATCTTGCGAATGAAGGCTTTGCATTTGGGCGATGTGGAAAGATTTCCGTTTTTAGAGGCGCCCCGCCCGAAAGCGATTTCTGATGGTTACCAACTGCTCAACGAACTAGGGGCAGTGGACGACGCCAATGAACTCACCCCCATCGGTGTAGAACTCTCCAAACTGCCGCTAGACCCGCGCATAGGCCGCATGATTTTGGAAGCCCGCGAGCGCAATGCCTTGGAAGAGGTGTTGGTAATCGCATCGGCCTTGAGCGGGCAAGATGTGCGTGACCGACCTATGGAAGCGCAAGCCGCTGCCGATCAAGCCCATGCCAAGTTCGACGACGATCGCAGCGAATTCAGTGGGTATCTGACGCTGTGGAAGTGGCTGGAGCAGGGGCGCACAGGTGGCGAGCAAGAACACAAACTCTCCAACCGCAAATACGAAGCCTTGTTGCGCCAAAACTTTGTCAACGTGCGGCGCGTGCGT
>JAGWXI010000087.1 GCA_018969975.1 Burkholderiales bacterium | reverse complement strand
GCGGTTGAACTCGTTGGTGTAGCAGAACCATTTGAAGCAGGTAAAGCATGGGTGCAAGCCCATCAAATTCCTTGGTTTGCCAACCACGGTGATTTATTGGATAAAGCCAAGCCTGATGGAGTGATCATTGCCACTCCCAACGATGCGCACGCTAATGTTGCAGTTGATTGTCTCAATAGCGGTGTTGCCATCGTGGTTGAAAAACCTATAGCCGATACGCTGGCAAATGCCCGCAGCATTTATGAAGTGGCGAAGGCCAAAGGATTGCCAGCTTTGGTGGGGCACCATCGCCGACATAACCCCATCATGAATCAAGCTAAATCCATCATGGATTCTGGTGTCCTTGGACAACCTGTCAGCGTGACTGCCATGTGCACTTGGTACAAAGATGACGACTATTTCAAAGCGGCGTGGCGCCGTCAATCGGGCGGCGGCCCTGTGCTCATCAATCTAATCCACGATATTGATTTGATGCGGTTTTTGTATGGCGATATAGCTAGCTTGCAAGCGATGACGTCCAAGGCCATTCGTGGTCATGAAGTGGAAGACACCGCTGTGGTGATGATGCGCTTTGCCAATGGCGCGCTCGGAACCGTTACTGTCTCAGATACGACGGTATCGCCGTGGAATTACGATTTATCCGCAAGAGAAACCGATAGATTTCCGCAACAAGACATCAACTCCCACTTTTTCTCGGGGACCCATGGTTCATTGACATTACCAAAATTGGAAGTGTGGAGTTACCAAGACCAGCGCCATTGGGAAAAGCCGATCAGCGTGATGCGGACTGAGCCGATGCGCACCTCGCCTTATGAAGCGCAACTGAATAACTTTTTGGCAGTTATCGCAGGCAAAGAAAAACCTGTTTGCTCAGCCTTAGATGGGTTGCGTGCATTGGAGGCTGCTTTGGCGGTGCGGGAGTCTGCAGAAAACGGGCGAGCTGTGCAACTCAGTGGTAGCTAGCCTTGCGGCAAGTAAGGGGCTGATTTCAACTACTAACTTTTTTACCAAAGCTCGCCCTCTAAAAAATAAAACGTGTACTACTAAAAATACGGTTTGCATTTTTGAAGGCACTTTTTTGCCCATTCCATAGGTGAGTACTGCGCTTCATTTTCTAAATTGATTACCTCGACGCTGATGGGTAAATTGTTGGGTAAAGCGCCTACTAAGCCTTTTAAATCAATATTGCCATCGCCCGGTAATTCGCGTGCGCTTCGCGCAGTGTGAATCAATTCTTCATGCGTGAAATCGGTTCCAGCTTGTGCATCGCACATCTGGCTGTAGTGCAACAGTGAAGGTGAAATGGAGCTAATGTCCTCCAAGGTGGTGTTGGAGCGTCCAAAATGGAGGGCGTCGACCAAGATGCCCGCTCCTAAGGGAGAGCCAGCATTTTTGATTATTCTTAAAGCAGATGCAGCATTAGGAACAGCAGTCCAAGGCATGAATTCGAGATCGGCAGTCATTCCAAAAGGCTGGATAACTTCACACAGATTGGCGTAGTTGTCGGTCAGTCTGGATTCATCGGAATCATCGCCAGCGACCAAGATGGCTTTTGCGCCAAGTTTGGCACCTATTTCATAAAGAGCATCCCAAGTGTGTACGTTGAAGGATTCGTTGATACGAATGATCTCTAGATCGAAGATGCCAATGCCTGTGTCTCGCATGGCGGCCAGCGTTTCTTTGATTTCTTGTGGATGGTCAATTAAGTACTGTTGAGGAGCCTGGGGTGCATTGGGCCAAAGCCTGAGCCCCACATATGCATAGCCACTTTCAGCAGCCACCAGCACAGCTTCATGTGGTGTGCAGCGGTGAGAGCTTAAGTAGGCAAGTGAAAAAGTACGTTTTTGCATCAGGATACCTCCGATAAGCCTGCTCTTTTCACTGCATGCTTGGCAGCGAGATAGCCAAACGTCATGCCTGGCCCAATCGTTATGCCCGGAGCAGGGTAGACGCCACCCATGATGGAGTGCATGTCATTGCCGCATGCGTAGAGGCCATCGATGGCTTGGCCGTTGGCGTTGAGAACCCTGGCGTCACCGTCCGTGACTAATCCCGTGGCAGCACCGATATCGCCTGGGTAAAGTGCGATGGCATAGAACGGACCTTGGCGTAACGCGCCAAGGCAAGGGTTGGGCCCCGTCCAGGTAGCGTCACCGTTAGCGCGTTGGTAGTCGGTGGTGCCGCGTTGGAAGTCTTCATCTTCCCCTTTGTCGGCAAATTGGTTGAATCTTTCAACCGTAGCTACGAGATTTTCTGACGGAATGTCCAGTTGCTGCGCTAAATCGGCCAATGTAGCGCCTTGCTTCAAATAGCCATCCGCAAGAAAAGGCGCTAGGCCTTTTCCACCTGGGCGAATCATGCCAAGGCCATAGCGTTTGAGAGCACCTGCATCGCATACCAACCACGTTGGCACACAAGGAATATGGCGGTCGTGCGCTTGCATAGCTATGGCAAACAAATGGTAGGAAGTGGATTCGTTCACATAGCGCTGGCCTTGACTATCGACGGCGATCATTGCGGGCTTGCCCCTGTCCATCACAAAGTGGGGAAAGGCAGCGGTCGTTCCATCGGCGCGTTGGCGCACAGACACAGGCGCCCAAAAAGCATGGCTCAAGCCACCGGTACCGAATTGGCCTCCGGATTTGATCGCTAAATCTTGTGCGCTTCCGGTGTGGCCAGGACCCGCAGGACACCAAGATTCATGGGCTCTGGGCAGCATGGCCGCACGTCGCGTTGGGTGGCGGTTAAAGCCACCACTCGCCATGACGACACCGCCTCGGCTGTAGATGGTGCGTTGTGTTTTTTCGCCATTCGGTAATGTTTGCTGCAAAACCACGCCTTCAATGGCATTGCTGTTTTGCAACAACTGCGTAACTTCTGTCCGCGTCACCAGCAAGCCGTTGCGCTCGATGAAGCTATAGAGCATGCGTGCAATCATGGCGTTCCCCATCACTAGACGGGTGCTACGTGGCTGGAGTAGCTTGTCTAGAAAGTGCCGCATGATGATGCGCATGGCATAGCTAAAAGATGTCCAGGTCTCGGTCAATCGCAGTAGATGGAATATGTCATCACGGTCGACCATCATTCCGCCAAGCACGGTGAATTCCGGAATTGGGTTGCGCACCAAAGTGAGATTGGGGCCTAGCAATTTCCCGTCAAATGGTTGTGGCTCAATGGCGCGTCCTTTGAGAACAGACCCCTCTAGTTCAGAGAGATAGTCAGGATGCAAAGGGCGCACTTGAAACTGCAAAGCCGTGTTGTCTTCGAGTTTTGCGATGGCCAGTGGTCCATTGTCAATAAACACTTGTCTGAGTTTGGGGTCAGAACGATCGCCCACTGCGTTGTTAAGAAAGGTTGCAACGCGCTCGGGCGTGTCCTCAGGGTTCACGGCTAGGCCACGCTTGGTTCCCGGTACCCAACTGGTGGAAGCCGAGAGGGCGGTCGTACCCCCCACATGGGCCATGCGTTCGACCAACAGCACGCGGGCGCCATCAATCGCTGCGTTCAGGGCAGCTGAAAAACCAGCACCGCCAGAACCAATGACGACCAGGTCAACAGTCTCTTGGTCTTCGAATTGGGATAGGTGGGTATCGATGGCTTGGGTCAGCGGGTGGAGTGTTGGATTCATTGGAAACATCCCTGCATCAGGTCTCTAATAAAAATTGCACCATCAGTTCGCGGACTTGTACAAACATGTCTGCGCCCGTTGTGGTGTTACAGCCTTTGGCCCGCGCGGCAGCAATCAGTGGTGGTACAGCGGGGGCGGTAATCACACAGCCGATGAACATGTTGGAAGTGATGGCGTCTAAATCGATAGGGCTTGGATCTCTTTCTTGCATGCCCATAGGGGTGGCATTGATTGCGAGGTCAAAGCCAAATGGGCTCGCGCTGCCTGCATAAACACGCCCAAGATGAAGACTATTGAGTCGTGCGATAAGGGACTCGCGTCGGTCAGTGTTTCCGTCGTGTATGGCGAGCTCTTGGACGCCCGCCAAAATTAAGCTGTGCGCAATGGCAGATCCGGCGCCACCTGCACCTACTAGCAATGCTTTTTTGCCTTGTAGCGCGAAGCCCTTGGATTCAATGGCTTTGACATAGCCAAGTCCGTCAAACATATCGCCATGCCAGTTACCGTCTGGGTTGCGGCGTATCGTATTGACCGCGCCCAAAAACTTGGCTCGGGGAGAGCTGGTGGCGCAGAGCGTGTAGAAGTCAAATTTGTGCGGCACAGTGACGATGATGCCGTCGACATTGCGAGCCGAGGACACGCCTTCGAACCATGTTTGTAGATCTTGGGCCGCGACGTGGGCCGGAACACAAACGGCGTCTTTGCCAAGTTGCTCAAAAGCTTGGGTGACGCCAAATGGAGATTTCACCTGGGCAATGGGGTCGCCGACGATGAAGTGAACACGGGTGGCTCCGCTGAAGTTCTCGAGCATGTTTGCAGCTTTGCAGTGGTTAGATTCCCTGCAGTTTAACAAAAATGGAATGATGTTCCAAAATTGAACTAAATTCAGTTTTTATGATAAAGTGCGCGTCCATATGTATCCAAAGACCAAACTATGAGCGGTGTACTCGAGCGAACCTTGGGAATTTTGGAACTCTTGTCCCACGAGGGCAAGGGCGTGGAGTTGGCTGTACTGGCAGAGCGACTCAACATGCCCAAAAGTGCTGCGCATCGCTTGCTGGCTGATTTGGTGCGCTATGGCTATGTGCGCCAAAGCCGTGATTTGGGCGAATATGTGTTGACAACCAAGCTGGTTTCATTGGGGTTGAGTTTTTTGAGTAAAACAGGCGTGATCGATATTGCCCAGCCTTTGCTCGATCGTTTAGCTGAGCAAACGGGAGAATTGGTTCGTTTGTCGGTGGTCGACGGCGACCGCTTGACTTGGGTAGCACGTGCCCAGGGCGCAAGACAAGGTTTGCGCTACGACCCTGACATGGGATCGATCGCGCGATTGAGCTGCTCGTCTTCTGGCTTGGCCTGGTTGTCGACGATGAAAGACGACGACGCGCTGGCCTTAGTCTCGCAACAAGGGCTTGGACTTCCACAAGACTTTGGACCGAATGCGCCCCTGAGTTTGACCGCGTTTCTCAAGGCCTTACAAGAAACGCGCAAACAAGGATTTAGCTTGACAGAAGAAACGTACACGCCCGGCCTCAATGCCATGGCGGCTCCTGTTGGATTGGCAGGGCAATTGCCGATGGGAACTATCAGCGTGGCTGGACCTGCTGCACGATTGACCCGTGAACGGATGTTGGCAATCGCCCCTGAATTGTTGGCCTGTGCGGCCCAGTTAGCTGCAGCCAGTGGAGCCTCACCTTTGTTGGCCAGTGGTGCATCCAAGGTGCGCTTGCAACCCATCTACGCTGCTTAAGCGCTTTCTTTTATGGCGGAGCAAGAAAACCCACTAATTAGTAATGCGCTTTCTCGATCAGTTGGTGTAGGGGATGCGTCATCCGAGCAATGGGATTGCGACCTGTTGGTGGTGGGCTCGGGTGCTGGCGCATTAGCAACGGCCGTCACTGCAGCCCGTTTAGGTTTGAAAGTGATGGTGGTCGAGAAAGACGCGCGCTACGGCGGCACCACCGCCTGGTCGGGCGGTTGGATGTGGATTCCTCGAAATCCGCTGGCGCTCCAAGGTGGCATTGCCGAGCCTATCGAAAAGCCGCTTTCGTATTTGCGCCATGAATTAGGTGAGCAGTTCGACGAAGCCCGCGCCAGAGTTTTTCTTACCCACGGCCCACGCATGGTGCGGTTTTTTCAAGAGCACACGGCTTTGCAATTCATCGATGGCAACGCCATTCCTGATTTCCACGGGCGTACGCAAGACGCGGTTTTGGGCGGGCGCTCCGTGTGTGCGGCGCCTTTTGATGGGCGCTTGCTGGGCGAAAAAATTCGCCAGCTAAAACCACCTTTGCGTGAAACCACGTTTTTAGGAATGGGCATCGCATCAGGCGCTGATATCCGACACTTTTTCAATGCCAGCCGCGCATGGGGATCCTTTTTTTATGTAGCCAAAAGGTTAGCTCGACATTTGTTCGATGTGTTGTTGTATGGCCAAGGAATGCATTTGGTCAACGGCAATGCCTTGGTGGCGGCCTTGGCCAAGTCGGCATTTGATGCGGGGGTAGACATTCGCGTGAATTGCCCAGCCCAGCGCTTGATCACTGAAAACACAGCGGAAGGCAAAGTAAAAGTCATTGGCGCTGTGGTGTCGCAGGGGGGCAAAGACATCAGCATTCGCGCTAAACGGGGCGTGATGTTGGCTACCGGCGGGTTTCCACATGATGCGCAACGTAAGCGGCAGCTACTCCCACACGACCCGACGGGCGAACAACACTTCTCAGCAGCATCCAGCGGCAATACCGGTGATGGCATGCGCATGGGGGAGTCGGTTGGCGCCGTGGTCGCCCACGATTTGAAACATGCGGCTGCCATGGCCCCTGTGTCCTTGGTTCCGCAGACCGATGGCAGCGTAGTGCACTTTCCGCATTTGATCGAACGCGGCAAGCCCGGCTTGATTGCTGTCACGCGTTTGGGTCGCCGCTTTGTCAATGAGGCGGATTCGTACCACGACTTCATGCAAGCTTTGTTGCAGGCATTACCAGAAGGCGAGCCTGTGCAAGCCTGGTTGGTAGTCGATCACCGATTCATTCGTCGTTGGGGGTTGGGCGCTGTCAAGCCCGCGCCCGTTGCGTTGCGGGCGATGCTTGCCAATGGATATGTGGTGCGAGGCCAAACGCTGTCCGAGTTGGCTCAAAAGTGCGGCATCGATGCTGGCAACCTACACGCGACAGTTGCACGCTACAACACCATGGCTGACATCGGCTACGACGCTGAGTTTGCCAAAGGCCAAACGGCTTATAACCGCATGCAAGGAGATGCTAGCCACGCAGGGCGTAATCCTTGTATGGCAGCAATTCAAGACGGACCGTTCTACGCTGTGAGGGTGGTGGCAGGGAGCTTGGGAACTTTTGCGGGCTTGCGTTGTAACGAACATGCGCAAGTTCTCAATGCGCAAGGCAAGGCTATTGACGGCTTGTACGCCGGTGGCAACGACCTCTCTAGTGTTATGGGTGGCAACTATCCGAGCGGTGGCATCACTCTGGGGCCCGCCATGACTTTTGGTTATTTAGCTGCGCACCATGCGGCTTGTGTATCTCCTGCATTTACTTCCACAGAACATCCCATTTTCAAAAGGACTCAACCGATGTATTACGAACTCGCCACCATGACCTTGCCTTTTGGCACTGCAGCGCAAGCGGCTACCAATGTGCAAACATTTGCCTCGCAAGGCCAAGGCGAATTGTTGGGATGCTGGTTTACCGATATTGGAGTCCTCAACCAGATGATCGTCTTACGCGGCTTCGATGATTTGGCGACTTTGCAAGCGGAGCGCCAACGCACCCAGCAAAACGCCAGTCCATTTGGTTGTGGCGAGATATTTCAAAGTTTGGAGCAACACAGCTACCAAGGATTTCCTTGGATGAAACCTGTACGGCCCAGCGCTGAGAGCGGTATTCAAGGACCCGTGTATGAAATCCGTACCTACGGCATCAAACCCGGGGGTGTGCAACCCACGATCGATTTATGGGAGCAGGCGGTTCCTGCGCGTGAAAAATTGTCGCCATGCGTCATTGCCATGGTGGCTTTAGATGGCCCGCTGCGTTTCACCAATATTTGGGCATATCCCTCTCTAGACGCACGATCGAAAGCGCGAGCAGATGCAGTTGCCCAAGGTATCTGGCCGCCCAAGGGAGGTCCTGCCCATTTAACAACCCAAATGGTGTCCACCATTGCGATGCCGACAGCGGTTTCACCACTGAAATAATCTTTTGCAAAAATCTAAAAAAATGTTGTGTCTGTCATATCAAAGGGCGCAAACTTTGCGCTACTTCGCGCAAAACAGGCAACACACGGTTCACAGCATCTTTGGAAGTTTCCAATTGAATGGGCATGCTGACTGTCAAGGCGCCCTGAACATTTCCCTTGTGATCGCGCAATGGAACAGCTACCCCCCTGTAGGCCAAGTCGAGTTGTTGCTCCGACAGCGCCCAGTCTTGGTTGCGGATGTGTGCAAGTTCAGCGCGCATATGTTGGGGGTTGGTGATCGTGTGCGAGGTAAAAGCTTTGAGTTCATGGGTTGCCAACCAATCGTCGACTTCTTTTTCTCCCAGCAAAGCCAGCAACAACACTCCGGCAGAGGTGACGTGACAAGGAACGCGGGCGCCCAAGGCAAAACTGGTGTTCATACTGCGGTTTTGCCCATTTCTAGCGATGTAGACCAGATCGTAGCCATCGAGCACCGCAACAAAAGAAATCTCTTGTGTGCCCATAGCCAAGCGTTGCAGCGACGGTTGAACGATGCGCGGCAGTCGTGCCGATTCCAAATAAGACTGACCCAAGCGCATTACCTTAGGCGTGAGCCAAAACAATTTGCCATCCGTCATCACATAACCCAGATGCAACAAAGTCAGCAAATATCTGCGCGCGGCAGTTCGCGTCAGACCACAGCGTTGACCGGCCTGTGCAGCAGTAAGGCGGGGGTTGTGCTCATCAAAGGTTTGCAATACAGACAGCCCTTTGTCCAGGCCAGCGATCCAGTCTTTTTTATCAATACTTGGCTTGTCCGTCATATTCATGCTTATAGGTCATGCAAGGGGAAACCCGAAATAAGTTCGATAATCGCACAATGTAGTTCGTTTATCGCTCAATCGGAAGTGTTCTCTCATTATTTTTCTGATTTTCCCTTTAAATTCAACAAGTTTAGTTTCTGTGAAATCAAAGCCACCACTTTTTCAACCTAGAGCACTCTCCAAAAGTGCTCCCACCTGACCCTTTTTAGGAGAATTTTTTTATGAACAAACGTTCTAGTCTGAAAGTCGTTGCAGTTGCCGCTGTTTTGACATTTGCTGGTTGGGCCCATGCCCAGCAGACCATCAAAATTGCCAATATTGTTGAACTCTCAGGTCCAGGCACAACCGCTGGTACCTTGTTTAAAAATGGCGTCGAATTGGCGATCAAAGAAATCAACGAGGCCGGCGGCATCTTAGGCAAGAAGATCGAGAGCACCACTGTGGACACCCAGACCAATCCTGGTGTTGCCAAAGGATTAACCCAAAAAGCGGTTGATGACGGCGTCATAGCCATTTTCGGCCCTGTCTATTCTGGTTCCATCATGGTGTCTATGGCTGAGAGCAAGCGTGGTGAAGTGCCTAACTTCACGGGTGGTGAAGCTGCAGCCATTACCCAGCAAGGCAATCCTTATGTTTTTCGTACGGCTTTTGGCCAGAGCACCTCATTTCCCAAGTTAGCCAAGTACATCAACACCAAGGCTAAGACTTTGGCTGTGATTTATGTCAATAACGACTTTGGTAAAGGCGGACGGGATACTTTGACCAAACTTTTGGCTGGCGGCCCAACTCAAATCGTGGCTGATATTTCTACAGACGCAGGTCAAGTAGATTTCTCAGCGGCTGTGTTGAAAGCCAAGCAAAGCAATGCAGATGCTGTTTTCGCCTACACCAATGAAGAAGAGTCCGCGCGCCTATTACGTGAGTTGAAAAAACAAGGATGGACCAAGCCTGTGATTGGTGAGACCACCTTGACAGGTCAAAAAGTGATCGAACTCGCTGGTGATGCGGCCAATGGTGCTGTAGCCCACGTCGGATTGACCGTGGATGCGCCTATACCCGAAATGTTGAAATTTAAAGCCAAGTACTACCAAGCCTATGGCAGTATTTCGGACCATAACGGTATCAAGGGATACACAGGTGTTTATGTTTTGAAAGCTGCGATTGAGAAAGCCGGCAAGATTGACCGCAAGGCCATAGCCCAAGCACTTCACGGCATCAATATCAGCGCCAAGAAAAATCCTGGCGTGATCATGGATGTTACTTTCGATGCGAATGGCGATTTAGACCGCGAAAGTTTTTTAGTGGAAGTGAAAAACGGCCGCCAGGTCGTAGTGGCCACTTTGCCCGCCTTGTCTAAAAAATAAACCCCTAACATGACCGACTTTTTACAACTCTTTTTCAGTGGCCTAGCCACTGGCAGTATTTACGCTTTAGCTGCCCTTGGGTTCACATTGTTGTGGCAAGCATCTGGGACGATTAACTTCGCCCAAGGCGAGTTTGTGATGTTGCCCGCATTCATGATGATTGGATGTTTGCTGGCAGGCATGCCTTTGATGGTGAGCTTTTGCGTGAGTTGTATTTTGTCGGTCGTGGTCTTGGGATGGTTGTTCAAGCGTGGCTTAGTCGACCCCCTGTTCAAATTCGGCATGATGCCAATCGTAGTGGCCACCATTGGTTTATCTATAGCAATGCGCAATGGCGTGCGCGCTGGTTACAGCGCCGAACCCCAACCCTTTCCTAATTTATTTCCAGATGAAATCTACAACGTCGCTGGGGTAGTGGTTTCTGGATCAGATGTTGGAACCTTTCTGTTTGCAATGGCCTTGGTTCTTATCACGCAAGCTTTTTTAGCTAAAACGGTGACCGGACGGGCAATGCAAGCGGTGGCACAAAACACAGAAAGTGCTTCGGTCTTGGGTATCAACGTACCTCGAATGATTTTTTATACTTTTGCAATCAATGCCTTACTGGCTGCTGCTGCGGCTATTTTGGTCACACCTACCTACCTTGCGAAATTCGATATGGGTGCGTCTTTGGGCACCAAAGCCTTCTTTGCAGCCATCATCGGCGGATTCAATAATTCTCGTGGCGCCCTGATTGGTGGCTTGATTGTGGGCGTGTGTGAAAACTTGGCGGCTGCCTATATTTCACCTGCCTACAAAGATGCAGTGGCCTTAATTATTTTTATGGTGGTGATTTTGTTTAAACCACAAGGCTTGCTTGGCAAAAAAGTGGAGCGCAAGGTATGAAAAAACTCGCACTTTTCTCCACCTTACTGGGATTGCTGGCTCTGGTTTTAATTCCTACGGTATTGAAAAACCATGGCATCTATTTATTCACCTATTGGTTGATTTATGTGATCGCCGCCATGGGCCTGAACCTGACCGTGGGCTATGCAGGCCAAAAGTCACTAGGCCATGCCGCGTTCTTTGGAATCGGGGCTTACACCGTCGCCATCATGCTCAAGGCGGGATTGAGTTTTTGGTTAGGGTTGCCTATGGCAGCCTTGGGTTGTTTTGTAGTGGGATTGGCCTTGGGCTTTCCTGCCTTGCGCGTACAAACTATTTATTTGGC
>JAGWXI010000163.1 GCA_018969975.1 Burkholderiales bacterium | reverse complement strand
CTTGTTGCGGTTGAGATGTCATGTGCCGCATCAAACTGATCAGCAAGATATCGCCTGCATGATTGATAAATAGCGGCTGACCACAACGAGTGGCCTGCATTTCATTGGCAATCAGCGTCATGACTTGCACGAGCGATGGATCAGCGTCCCTCATACCAATTGAGATTGGCCGAGATAGCTCAGCTAAAAAGCTGGGCCCCATGGGACCATCAAAAACAACGTCAAAACTCATCAAGCATCGCTGATCGGCTTCAAGGCTGTTTTGTAGCGCGTGCTCCGCAGGACAAACCAATAAGGACAGGGCGTCCAGTTGAGTGGCCGAAAAGCTATCCGAGGGGAGTTCAGATGTTCCCGCCTTGATGATGTGTAGCGAAAAACCGTCCGCCTTTGAAGTCAGCGTAACTTTTGGACTGAGTCCTTCCAGCAATGCGGTGAGTCGATCTAAGCGAGGAGCATCCATTTGTACGAATTGCAAATTTATATGTACGTATTGTTGCATCAAGTACAAGATAATGCAAAGTCTTGCGTGTGCATCTAACCGAGTCAGGATTCATGTTCTCAAAAATTGCATCCATCACGCTACCCATTTTTACTCTGGTGCTGGTTGGCTTTCTGTACAGTCGCCGGGTCAAACCGGATCTGGGCGGTGCCAACAAACTGGTCGTGGACGTCGCACTGCCCGTCTTGATCTTTATTTCGCTGTCTGCAAAATCGTTTGACCCGATTTCCGCCCTGTCATTCACTGGGGCATCCGTCGTATTGATTTTTCTGAGCGGATTGATCGCTTGGCCGTTGGCAAAATTTTCAGGCGCAACTCTGCAGGCATTTTTACCTTGTGCCATGTTCACCAACGTGGGCCCGATTGGTATCCCTTTGATTGCATTGGCCTATGGACCAGCGGGGATGGCAACAGCGGTGGTTTTGTTGGTGATCTCCAACATTCTGCATTTCACGCTGGGTGCTGGCGTGATGAGCGGCAAAGTTGACTGGCGCATGGTCTATGCAAACCCACTGGTGTGGGCAACTGTGCTGGGTGTGGCAAGTTCTCAATTGCAGTTGACTCTATCCGATTGGGTTCAAACCTCCTGCACCATGATTGGCAGCGTGTTGGTTCCGATGATGTTGATGTCCCTTGGGGCAAGGCTTGCCAGCAGTCAAGTCGCAGATGCTTGGGTGGGGGTTCAGTCAGGCGTGCTGATTTTGGTCGTCAGAATTGCGGCTGTATTTTTGACCCTCTGGCTCATCCCTTTGCAAGGCTTGGAGCGCGGAGCGTTGATTTTGTTTGCATGTTTGCCACCCGCAGTTTTCAATTTCATGCTCGCTGATAAATTTCAGGTTGAGCCCAACAAGGTGGCGTCCACAGTCATCGTCGGCCACTTGCTGAGCCTGGCATTTCTGCCTCTCGGTATTTGGCTCGCATTCCTTTAATCCTTTCAATCCAAACCCACAAGGAGCATTTCGCATGATCAAGTTCTATTTTCATCCGTCACCCAATCCATTGAAGATCGCGCTGTACCTGGAAGAGACTGGTGAGCCCTACGAGCTCATTCCAGTGGATACGCGCAAAGGTGAGCAGCACTCCGATGCTTTCAAGGCCATCAACCCCAATGCCAAGACGCCGGCCATGCTGGACGATGACGTTCGAGTTTTTGATAGCAACGCCATGTTGCTTTATTTGGCTGAAAAGATTGCTAAGTTTGTTCCCGCTGACACGCCCAAAAACAAAGCCGAGATGTACTCATGGCTGATGTTTGTGGCCACGGGTATTGGCCCTTACTGCGGTCAAGCAGTTCACTT
>JAGWXI010000086.1 GCA_018969975.1 Burkholderiales bacterium | reverse complement strand
AGACGGTAAAAATTCTTTGAGAACTTTACTTTCACCTGTGGCAATGCTTTTGAATGTTTCTGAATAAATCTCTCCCTTAGTGTGAAGGAGTCGCTCAGTTTCTTCAACGATGATTTCTTTGACTAGTTGAGTGGGTGATGACTTACTTTTTAGAATTCTGTTGAGTTCAGATGCAGAATTGATAACTGGGTCATCAGACTTGGATCGTGCATTTGCAATCTCTGCCTTCCACTTGATGACTTTCATTGATGCGATTGACTGTGCAACCTTAAAGTCTCCAGTTCCAGTAGTCTCAAAGAACTTTGACTTGCCTAGTGCAACTTGGACATCTTTGGGAATGTATAGAACTGCGAAATATGTTCTGTATCTAAGTTCGAGATGAGTTGGTGAGAACTTTTTCATTACTATAAATTGTGGCGACTTTTATGCATTTCACCACATGTTTTCACCACATGTACCCCCTTGAAACCCTTATATCCATTAGGATCAACAGGTTTTTCTTCAACTACTGAATCTCCCTTCGTTTCCGCCAGTAACCCTTATTTAATGCGCCCTTCGGGGCGTTTTTTGGGGATTTTGGCATGGGGGGGGCTAAACGGTTTGTGACTTTACTGCAATTGGATTTTGTTGACTGTTGAACGGATAACAGTTAAAATTTCCTATGGCTATTCAATCCTTTTCTTGCGCCGAAACCCAGGCGCTTTTTACGACTGGTAAAAGTGCAAGATTTGCAAACATCAAAAAAGTTGCAGAACGAAAGTTAGCGCAACTAGACGCAGCTCCATCCGTGCTGTTTATGAAGGCTCCACCAGGCAACGATCTCAAAGAGTACGACGGTGCTTGGCATGTCCGCATAAATGGCCAATGGAGATTGACGTTCAGATGGGGGTCAAGCGGACCATTTGATGTTTTGATTGAAGACCCACACTAACGAAAGCTCTGGAGTACATCATGTTTAAAAATGGAATGAGGCCAGTTCATCCTGGCGAAGTTTTGCTAGAGGACTACATCTTGCCTATGGGTATTAGCGTGCGCGCCTTGTCACTGGCGTTGCATGTTCCGTATTCCCGTTTAAGGGAAATAGTCGACGGTAAGCGCGGCGTCTCTGCCGACACAGCACTTCGTCTTGAGCGTTATTTTGGAAGCGAGGCCCAAGGGTGGCTCAATCTTCAAACGGCATATGACTTACGTATTGCTGAAAAACAAAGCGCCAAAGCGATCTTTAAGGAAATTGCGCCGCTGGCTTTGGCGTGTTAACTGTGGTCGGGTTGATGATGCTACACAACAATAGGTTATCTGCATCATTCATTTGTTAAACATACCTAAGGCTTCACCTATCTCAATTGCTGAAAGTAATCTAGCTTTTAGTGTAGACCTCTTCTTTCTAATTGATCGCGTCTCTTTGCCGTGAACTGTTTTTAGATGTGCAAGCTTTTCAAGTCCTTCTCTTGTTGTTGGCCCAGTTGAATAAGCTCCATGCATTCTGCACACAGCCTTGCCGTTAGCAGCATAGCCGTTACACCTTTCATATTGAAAAATAATCACTGTAAAAGTATGGGCGCAGCTAGCGAAACACTGGCAACTGTAGTCAAAATAAACCGCATGACAAGCCATTGCGCAAGTTCGAATTTTGGATAAATTTTGTAATCGATCACAAAGCACAGCCAAAGTGTTGTCGTAAGAAGCAATAAGCCGCTTGTTGAACCTAACACCACACTAAGCCAACCCAATAGACTTGGCACGACACCCCATAACAAAAGTAACCGATTGGGGACAATTTGTTGCATCGCAAATCCCCAATGAATGGCACCTAAGAAGCTAACAATACTCGCTCCATAAGCAACCAGACTAAGCGTAAAAATTTCGCGATGAGGTGAAGTAGATAAGAAACATTGGAGAGCAGAAAGCGCCACAAAAGGAATAAGTCCTGCGTAACCAAGAAGCTTAGCTGTTGGCGTGGGTTGTTTCATAGGGATTATTGGCAATGTAAATTATTTAAAAGATTGTGATTGAGGTTCGAAGCAGTCAGTCAGAGGTGAGGGCATCCCGTTGCCATTTTTAGAAATATATTTTCTAATGTAAGGCGCTGATTTCCATGGTTTTGTATAGCCACTCCACACCGCATTAGGCACAATGAAAGATTGATGCTCTTTTGTTTGAATGAGTACTACCGCTGGAAGTAGGTCTGTAACGCTATCGATGCTGTATCTGGAGTCGTTATGAAAATTATTTTAGTGTTGGGTATCTGGGGATCGTCCCTAGCCAATCTTGCTTGGGCCATAGATGGTTATATCTTGGTACAAGCATCTCCATCTGAGAAAGTTGTTCGTCCCAGCTCAGGCAACCCGGGAGACAAAAAATCTGATTCCGTGGTGATTTCTACTCCCAAACCAAGAGAAAGGGTGGTTCCACAAGCACCACAACCTATCACACCTATTCCTGTGATCATTCAGCCCAACCTACCTCAAAATCAAACCAATAGAAGTCAATGAACAGATAAATATATTCAAATTACCTTGTGATTTTCAAAGTTTTCTTAACAGCTAAAGCCACCTTAACTCTGAGTTGTTCGGGTCTGACCACCTCCACATCGGGCCCATACAACAAAATATCGCCACCCGATGGCCACCCAAATTCCCCCACTTATGGCTACGTCAAACACCTCCACCCTGGCCACCGACCCCGATCGCCTCGGCCGAGCCAATGCGTACCTCCCTGTGCGAACCCCACCGCACCTTCATCGAAGCCCAGCTGCGTCTCAAACGCAATGCCATGGCTTCCCTTGGGGCCCTTTAAACCCGTCCAGCCAATTTAAGGGACGCGCGAAGCGAGTCGTTGATTCGGGTTTGCCATCCTTCGCCACTGGCGCGTAATGCGGCAAGCACATCGGCGTCGAGTCGAATCTTTACGGGCTCTTTGGTTACAGCCGATTTAGGACGACCCCGCGCTTTGAGAGTTTTGCCCACGTACAAATCAGCCTTATCAAAGAATGATTCGGTCAGCTCTGGGGCGTCGTCCTGATCAGTCCAAATACTTGGCGTAGATTTTTTTTTCACGGTCATTTGCTTTCCTCATACTAATGATGCGGCGGACTTCGCCACGCTGAGTCCAGACAAGGACTACCAAACGGGCATCAAGTAATCCAACAGATATGAATCGATCCTCAGGGTAGTCCATTCTTGAATCTTGTCCGGTGAAATGGACTCCAGCAAAGACCTCAACTGCCCTGGCAAAGTCCAATCCACGTTCAATAACGGTCTTGTCTCTTTTGGAGAAGTCGAACTCAACCTTCATATTTATTGTACACCCAAAATATACTCGAAAGTCTTTGTTTTTCAGGCACTATCAGCATTTATTGCGATGTTTGAGACCGGCGGCTTTTGTCGATGCCATCGACATATCTATATAACGTGTCGATATTTTTGAGTTTTATCGACATGATGTGGATGAAAACTGACTTTTGGGGCATAAAAGGTAAAAGACGCTTCGGAAAGTTACGAATTCTGCAAGCCTATCTAACTAAGCCGCTAAGGTTTTTGGCGCCAGTCCCGGATTATTTTTAAATTTCATTTCAGCAGCCCACAGGTCTAGAGCCTCTTGCATACGAAGCCAACTCTCTGGGCTGCCGCCAATAGCTCTAGCGATACGAATGGCCATCTCAGCTGTGACAGACTTCTTTTCATGGAGTAGGTCAGATACGGTTTGTCTGCTGACCATGAGGCGAGTAGCCAACTCGCCTTGGGTCCAGCCTAGTTCGGGCAGAACATCTTCGCGCAGTACCGCGCCTGGATGTGTGGGTTTGCGATTTGGGTCACGTAAAGACTTCATTAGTGATAGTCCTCCAAATTTACGTTTTTAGCATCTTCGCCATCAAATTCGAATGTAAGTCGCCAGTTTCCGGTGATGGAAACAGCAAACTCGCCTAATCGGTCGCCTTTAAGTGCATGGAATTTATAGCCTGGCAAGTCCATATCGTTTGCCCGTTTACAGGCATCCAATCGGTCAAGCATTCGCTCGATACGAGGTGCGTATTGAGCAGGAATTCCTTTGTAACTGCTTTTACAAAAGAAAAGCTCCAACCCCTTGTGCTTAAAAGTAACGATCATAAAAAATCTATTGTAAATTAACTGTTGACAATGTCAAGTAAGGCTTTACATTTAAATAAATGCATTGTCAATCTTTAAGCGGCATATGACTTGGAGGGTCCTGTTGAGACAGTCCACCTGTTGCGTTCAAGAAAAAACGCGGAACGTCTTCTGACTGCACTGGGACGTGCACGATCGTAGCGCTTCGAGTTGTTATAAGGCCGCTTTAACTACTAATTAGTTCACCGTAATAGCAGTCAACTTAACCCCTAGGGCCTTACAAACCCGCTGAACGGTGTCAAGACGTGGATGTGAATTGGGGCGTAATGCTTTGTACAAGGCTTCTCGTTTGATGCCAGTAGCCTTAGCGATTTCAGTCATGCCTCTCGCTCTAGCGATGTGGCCCAGTGCGGCCGCTAGTTCACTTGAATCGCCTTCTTCAAGGACCTGGCGAAGATACTCCGCGACATCTGCGTCTGTCTTTAAATGTTGCGCAATATCAAACTCGGGAAGCTCGTTCACATTGATAACTTTGTTCATGGCTTAAATCTCCTTTAAGTTCGCTGCGAGGACTTTTGCTTTCTCAATGTCGCTCTTTTGTGATGACTTATCACCACCTCCAAGCATGACGATGATGGTGTTGTTGTGTTGGATGTAGTACATACGCCATCCAGACCCAAAAAACTCCCTCATCTCATGCACGCCATCGCCTACAGGTGCAACATCGCCCAAAAGGCCACGTTGCGCTTTTTCTAGTCGACGCAATAAACGAAATTGGGTCTGTCGATCCTTGAGTCCTTCAAGCCAAGCATTAAATTCGGGTAATGGCTTGATCTTGAATACGGCAACATTGTAATCGTTCGAGGACATACTGTCAAATCCATGAAATTGCACAATATGGAATTATCAGAAAACCATGCTTAAATTTAGTAATTTATGACTAATAAAATATGAAGTTTAGCTTTCAACGATGATGTGTCGATCCAATCGACATGTTGTCAGAACGTGTTGATATTTTTGAATTTTATCGACATGATGTGAGTGAAAACCGACTATTGGGGCTGAAATCGGGATGATTTTGGCTATTTCTTTCCGTAAGCCCCATCATGATCGGCACTCACCAACAGAACACACAAATGGTTGCCTTGCCTAAATCCGATACCCCTGGCGGATTTAGTTAGTCGAAACGAGTAAAGCGATTCATGGCCTTGTGAGCCAGTAATGCTTTGAATTTTTTCCCAATGTAGGCCTTTGTCTTTGTAGAGTTCGGGCCAGGTCAATTTCAATATTTTTTTGAAGGTTGACCTTACGCGTTCAGCTTCATCTGATTCAAGCGCTATCCAAGTGCGCTGAAACTCAGCGTTATTTAAATCAAGCTGAACGTGCTTTTCGTTTGACGCCTGAGTTTTTGGTGGCGGGAAGATCGTCAGGGTTAGAAGACTTTGCTGGGTTTTTTGCTGCCCATGCGATAGCTTTTTTGAGGCTATTGAGGGTTTTTTCTTCATGCAGCCAAGCCTCGTTGTCTGGAATGATGGCGGCTGTTCGAATGATCCAAACCCCTTTGGCTGGCGAATCTACCAATACTTGTCGGCCAGCAAACTCTTTGCCAAGTGATATTTGACCACTTGCACCTATGGATTTGACTGTTGGATTCTCTGTAAGCACTAGCGTCATAACTACCTCTTTCAAGTTTCATGTATTCATGCCGCATGATAGTTCTGTTTTCTTTTTATTTCAAGAGAGTGGTTCATTTGCATGACCTTTTGCATATTTATTAATCCTAATGAACGCTTTCCAATCGAGTTTGTTAGTCGCTCGATTTTTTATAAAGACTAACTTTTAAAACCACATCAAGCTCACCATCTGAGCCCCTCAAACCCTATCCTGAACCTCTAATACTGATGACAATCTATAGCGAGCCTACATACTCAATAAGATCGG
Organism: Burkholderiales bacterium; assembly: GCA_018969975.1. Taxonomy (GTDB): domain Bacteria; phylum Pseudomonadota; class Gammaproteobacteria; order Burkholderiales; family Burkholderiaceae_C; genus Limnohabitans. The sequence continues at coordinate 5,347 of JAGWXI010000086.1, read as the reverse complement.
CTGTTCTTGCTGCTGCAGTAAACCCTTTTGCAAAGTTAAATCGCGACAAAAAGTATAATTACAGATTATTTAAGCGACAAAATACCCAATGCCCGGCCCACTAAATCTAAAAAACGCGACAACGGATACAACTTTAATTTTGTATGCGGAGATCACTCCTGCCCAGAAGCGGCAGGTTCAGCGGGATATCCAAGCCGGCAAATTGGCGCGAATTGCAACGGGCATTGTCAGCAGCTTGCCAGAGGCAGACTGGCCTAATGTCATTGCGCGCGAGCGCCTGCGCGTGCTCGCTGCCATGTTCCCCGGTGCGGTGCTCAGTCACCGTACTGCTTTCAATGGTGGCCAGCCTAGGGATGGTCTGATTCACCTAACCCACGGCTTTAAGCGAACTGTCCAGCTGCCGGGTTTAACGGTCATGCTCTGGAAAGGGCCAGCCGCCGCTGCGGGCGATGCCCCCATGCTGGGGCGCGACCTCTACTTTCCATCTCTGCCGCGCTTGTTGCTTGAAAACTTGCAACCCAGTCGTGCGCCACATCGCCGTTCGGTCGGGCGTGAAGCAGTTGAAAAACGGTTGCTTGAAACCTGTGATGCACGCGGCGAAAATGCCCTGTCGCAACTGCGCGAACAAGCTCGCAGCTTGGCCCCAGTTTTGGCGCTGGAATCTGAATTCAAAGTACTCGATGATTTGGTCGGCAGCATTTTGGGCACCCAAGCCTCGCAGTTGACTACCCCAGAGGGTATCGCACGCACGGCGCATATGCCTTATGACCCTAAGTGCTTAGCGCTGTTTGAACAGCTCGCTGCACAGTTGCGGTCTACCCCTTTGGCGCAGCCTCCTGCTGTCGTGCAGACCGAGGCTGCACGAGCCAACTTCGCTTTTCTCGAGTCGTATTTCAGCAACTTCATTGAGGGCACCGAGTTCGATGTGCAGCATGCGCGTGCGTTTGTACTGCAAGGCCAACCCATTGCTGAGCGGCCCAAAGATTCTCACGACATCCTTGGCGTGTTCCGACAGGCATTGCAGCCCAGCTGGGCATTGCAAACGCTGGCAAGCGGCGAACCTGTGCTGAACCAACTGCGTGCTCGACATGCCGATCAGATGCAAGAGCGTCCAGAAGTTGGCCCCGGTGAATTCAAAGTCTTGGTGAATCGCGCAGGCAATACCGAATTTGTTGCACCTCAACTGGTGCGGGGCACGTTGGTACAAGGTACGCAATTGCTGCCCAGCGTTCCTGCCGGAACCGCTAGGGCATTGCTGGCCATGTTCATCGTTTCAGAAGTGCACCCATTTACCGACGGTAATGGTCGCTTGGCCCGTTTGGTGATGAATGCCGAACTCTCTGCTGTTGGTAGCTGCCGAATCATTGTGCCCACGCTGTTTCGCGAAGAGTACCTCGACAGTCTGCGTGCGCTCAGCCGTCAAGGCGATGCAACTCCTTTCTTGGCTGCGATGCAAAAGATTCATCGCTGGACCGCGGCATTTCGATTTCAAAATTTAGACGACACCATTGCGGAAATGGCTAGGTGCAACGCCTTCGAACGCTCGCCCGTGCAGTTCAAGCTACTCACCCCATCCAATAACCCCTCTGCCGCTGGATACTAAGCATGTTGAATTTACCGTTTCGTTCACTGTCTTATTGGGAAGAAAACGGTTCATCTCGTTGCGAAATAACGCCAACCTCACTGAACAGGCTTTCACGATCAGAAATTGCTTTTTCATACAAATACACACCCCGGCATAGCAGAGTCAATTGCCCGTCTTTATTTCGACAACTTCTGGTAATCGGGACTTTGCAAGGCGTGGTAGTGGTTTTGTCTTCTTGCCTCATCCATGCGCATTCCTGATCGAATGGCATCTCGCACGATGTTCTCTCTACGTGTGATTTCCTCAGCAAACCCGAGCACTTGCTCTTGTAAGGCTTTGGGGACAACAACCACGCCGTCAGCATCCCCTCGAAGTAAGTCACCCGGATAAACAGTCACGCCTCCAATTTGCACTGGCACTTGCAAACCAGCAAGTTGAATACGACCTTTACCGGTACGCATCCAGCTACCTCGACTAAAGATCGGGTAATTGAGTTCGCTACACATTGCAACGTCACGGTTGATGCCATCAATTACGGTACCCGCCATTTTTCTCCGATGGGCCATTTCTGTGAGGATGTTCCCCCAAGTGGTCATGTGGTCATGGCCACGGTTATCAATCACGATGACGCTACCTGGTTCAACGTCGTCAATGAAGTCGCCCACATGCCCCTCCTCACCGTGGGCGGCAGGTCGGTACAGAACGGTGTAGGCGTGTCCAGCCATTCGAAACTTGGAGTCGCAAGGCTTGATTTGGTAGCACTGCCCAGCAACGCCAGAGCGGTCCAGTGCGTCGCTCAGCGCAGCGCAGTCCAATGCCAAAGCACGAGCTACAAATGATGCGGAAGAATTTTGAGTTGTCATATTTAAGCGATCCATTAGAAATAAAAAAAAGGACTATGGCGCTATAAGAAGCTCAGTCGGCACGAATGTTGGCGGTTTTGATCACATTGGACCAGTACTGAATATCTTTTCGTACCACCGCATCTAGCTGGGTGGGCGACATGTAGCGAATTTCAACGCCTGCTGTTTCAGCGGACTTGCGCACATTGGGGGACTCCATGGCGAGCTTGGCCGCTTCGGTAAGTTTTTGTACGGCAGCGGGTGGTGTTCCCATGGGTGCAAAGAGCGCAACCCACGCTTCAAGTTCAAATCCTGGAAAACCTGCTTCAGCAGCTGTTGGCACATCTGGCATCAATGCGAGTCGCTTACTAGCTGCAACGGCCAGCGGCCGCATTTTTCCGGACTGAACAAATCCTGCTAGTGAAGGTGGGGTAGCGACGGTCATTTGTACGTTGCCAGCCACCACGTCAAGCATGGCTGGTCCTGCACCCTTGTAGGGGATGTGGGTAATAAAAATATTGTTTTGTTGCTTGAACAATTCAACACCTACGTGTGGCACTGACCCGTTGCCCGATGTGGCGTAATTGAGCTTGCCCGGATTGGCACGCACTAAGTCAACGAATTCACGCAGGCTTTTGGCGGGGACAGAAGGGTGTACCGCCATCACATGGGGTGAAACTACCAGCATGCCGATAGGGGTGAAGTCGCGCAATGGGTCCCAACTGAGGTTGGGGTACATAGAGGGGTTACCAACATGAAACATGGAATAGCCGACCAACAAGTTGTATCCATCTGGTGCGGACTTGGCTACAAAACTAGCCGCAATATTGCCGCCGGCGCCCGCTTTGTTGTCTATGACGATTGGCTGTCCCAGCGTTTGCGCCATGGATGGCATGACCATCCGTGCTACCGCGTCAAGAATTCCGCCTGGCGGAACCGGGACAACCAACGTAACAGGGCGGTTGGGGTAGTTTGATTGACTCTGAGCCAAGCCAGAGGCCATCAAAAGGCTAAAGGCTAGAACGATGCCCAGCTTGGAAGTAATAGCACCCGTTATGCCGGCGAGTTGCAATAATTTTTTTGGCCGCATGTTGTCTTCTCCTAAGAAATAGTTGCGCTGCCGGTGACATCACACACACCCAGTGCTGGCAAATGCAGCTTTGGAAGGGATGGGTCGGTCAAGTACGTTTGCAAAAGCGCTAAAGAAAGGGATCGAGTCAATAAAGGACACGGATGCGCGTCCAATGACCGTGGATTAAAAACGCAATTTCCCGGCAAGTAAGTCACTTAGGTGATTCCAGCTTTCAAAAATGATGGAAATAGTTCCGTGGAAACAAATAACAAACCATCTATTTCACCAGCACAATACTGCAATGCGATATCTGACCTTAGTTTTTATTGCACTGTGTGCTTCTTGCTCCATGGCCAAGAGAGACGATCTAAGTCTTAACAAAGTTACCACCACATTTTTGGGAGGAACCAGTGCAAGTTCTTACAACATCCAACTTTCTTTTACTAATACGGGGCAATTTGATTTCTTAACCTCCACTGCAACTGCACAAGTTGACGGTCAATTTCCAAGTGCAAGAGATGAGGCGCTCAAATCTGCAACTATGCGTGCCAAGCAACAATTGATGGAATTCCTTCATTCAGAGTTGCTGTCGGAGAGATTCATCTACGCAGTTACAAAGAGCATTGAATACTCTGATGCTGTCCCCAAGCACAAGGGTACAGCGAGCAATGCCAAATTAGCTTATTTGGTTCGTGACAGTACCCAACAAAAAAGTGAAGCAATTATTCAAAGTGCATACGTTCAAGACGCTGTCCTTGATTTGAGTAGCGGCCTCATCGTGGTGACCATGCGTGCAGGAAGGAAAGAGTAGTGGTTCTTGGCTACTCCGCTTCAACCCCCGCTGCTTTCAATATTTTTGCCATAACAGGGGACTCAGCGCGAATGGTTTCAGCTACTTTGCTGGGGACACTGTGCTGTGTTGTTACGCCAACCCGAGCGTAGGCTTCTCGAACATCAGCCATTTGCATTATTTTTCCTAACTCAGAGTTAATGCGGTTGACTATTTCGGCTGGCGTACCTTTGGGAACTACGATAGACCACCAAACACCCGATTCAAATCCGGGGATGCCTGCTTCACTGATGGTGGGAACATCAGGCAGTGCTGGTGAGCGTTGCAAACTAGTTACTGCGATTGCACGCAGCTTGCCACTTTTAATGTGCGGCATCGCTGGCACCATATCCGAAAAAACCATTTGTATTTGCCCAGCAAGAAGGTCAGTAACTGCTTGAATGGTGCCTTTGTAAGGAATGTGAACGATGTTGACACCGACCGCACTCTTGTACATTTCTCCGCTGATATGGGATTGAATTCCCTTACCACCAGAACCGAAATTGAGCTTGCCAGGATTGGCTTTGGCATAGGCCGTGACTTCCGCAAGTGTTGTAACTGGCAAAGAAGGATGAACAACAAGTACTTGGCCAGCTGAAGCCACCATGGAGACAGCCGTGAAGTCACCTATGGGATCGAAGGGAAGCTTCTTGAATAAATGCGGGTTGGTAACAACAGTGCTGCTGTTGGAGAGTAATAGCGTATAGCCGTCTGGTAGCGACTTGGCAGCTGCTTCATGACCAATATTGCCACTGGCTCCAGCGCGGTTGTCTACTGTAATAGTTTGTCCTAAGCCCTCGCCCAATTTACTTGCTATGAGTCGCGCCAGTACATCGCTGGTACCCCCAGGTGGAAATGGAGCGATTAATTTAATGGGGCGGTTGGGATAAACCGATTGCGCCTGAACCGCAGTGGCGAAAGCCAAACATGCCACTACTAGGTACCCAATAAGTGCACGACGCTGAGGCTTAGAGTGTTCAAAGATCATGGTATGTCCTCTAGATTTTTCTGAAGTTAAA
>JAGWXI010000085.1 GCA_018969975.1 Burkholderiales bacterium | reverse complement strand
AAGGTAACTCGTCACCGGTTAAGCGAAACAGTTTTTCACGCACCATCTCGGCTGCCATAAATCGTTCGCTGCGATCGGTCAATTCGTCGGGTCCGTAAAACCAAGCTTGTTCGGGCAAATATTTTTCGCAAATGCCAAGCAAACGTTCCACATCTTTGGTGTTTTTAGCCGACATCGGTACAAACTCGGCAAACGCATGGCGTTGTTGCATCTCTTGCAACCAAGCGGGCACAGCGTCACGGCTTTTGACGGTGTCTAGTTTGTTAGCCACTAACAATGTAGGAATCCCAGGGGTAAGCAATGCCAATACTTTGGCGTCTGCTGGTGTGAAGCTGCCAGCTTCGACCACCAACAAGACCAAGTCCACATCACCCACTGCACCTTGCACGGTTTTGTTGAGCGACTTGTTCAAGGCATTGCCATGGATAGTTTGAAACCCCGGTGTGTCTACAAACACAAACTGCGCGTCGCCCTCGGTACGCATACCCGTGATGCGATGGCGGGTCGTCTGCGCTTTGCGCGAGGTGATACTGATTTTTTGCCCCACCAATGCGTTGAGCAAGGTGGATTTACCCACATTGGGTTTTCCTACGATGGCGATCAAGCCACAGCGTTGCGATGCATTTGTCATAAAGACTCTTTAAGGACTTGCAGCATGGCCGCTGCGGCGGCTTGCTCTCCTGCTCGGCGCGATGTGCCGATGCCACGCTCGCAGCGGGCTAACTCGATCACTTCACATTCGACATCAAAGGTTTGGCGATGTGCTGCACCCAAGGTGCCTACTACGCGATAGATGGGTAACTGCATCTTGCGCGCTTGCAACCATTCTTGTAATTCGGTTTTGGCGTCTTTGCCAACGGCTTGCATTTCAGGCTTGATATCGACTGCGGAAAAAATGCGCTGCACCAAAGCATCCGCTTGGGCAAAACCCCCGTCTACGTAAACCGCACCCAAAACAGCTTCTAGTGCGTCAGCCAGTATGGAAGGCCGTTTTTGCCCGCCTGATCGCAATTCACCTTCACCCAAACGCAGCATCTGTGGCAAGCCCATTTCAACCGCTAATTGGTGCAAGGTTTCTTGCTTGACTAAATTCGCACGAACGCGCGAAAGGTCACCCTCAGGCAGAGTGTGCAAACGCTGGTAGAGCAAATTGGCAATACAAAGGTTCAGCACAGAGTCGCCTAAAAACTCCAAACGTTCATTGTGGTCGGCGCTAAAGCTGCGATGCGTCAACGCCTGCTGCAACAATTCTGGGTTTTGAAACGTGATCTGCAAACGTTGTTGCAGTGTTTCGAGAATTGTTTGCGTCTTGGGCGTTGCTTTGGACATGGTGCTGTTGGTTAATCAAAAGCGCCAATGCGTTTGAGATTGCCAAAATTCATCCATACAAAAAAGGCTTTGCCCACAATATTTTTTTCTGGCACGAAGCCCCAATAACGCGAATCCAGCGAGTTGTCGCGGTTGTCGCCCATCATGAAGTAGTGGCCAGCGGGTACTTTGCAGGTCACCCCTTCAACGGTATAGCGGCAGTTGTCTTTGAATACAAACTCGTCTGCACCAGGTACAAATGCAGGACGGTCCGCATCATTGAGCAAGCGGTGTAGGCGGAAATCAGTCACATTAGTCTGTGCTTTGTCACCTAGAGGAATACGCTCTTCAAACTGCTTGATATAGCGCAGGCTATCTTCTTCAAAAAAGTCGGGTAAGGGTGTCTTGGGAACAGGCTGTCCGTTGATGGTGAGTTGCTTGTTCAAGTAAGCAACCTCATCCCCTGGCAAACCAATCACACGCTTGATGTAGTCCAGGCTGGGTTTGGGCGGGTAGCGAAATACCATGACATCGCCGCGCTCAACCGGATTACCGTCCGTGACTTTGAGATTGATCACGGGCAGGCGCACGCCATAGTGGAACTTGTTCACCAAAATCAAATCGCCCACCCACAAAGTGGGAATCATGGAGCCCGATGGAATTTTGAAGGGCTCGAATAAGAACGAGCGCAATATAAACACAACCGCAATAACTGGAAAAAGTCCTGCCGTCCAATCCAACCACCAAGGTTGCATGATGAGGCGCTCTCTGGCCTGGGAGACATCGACATCATTTTTAACAATACCCAGTTTGTCGAGTTCAGCGCGACGATTAGCAGCATCCAATTCGAGGCGCTGCGCTGCTTGGTGACGTTGGGGTAAAAAGTAAAACTGCTCCGCCAACCAATAAATACCTGTGACGATGGTGGCCATCAACATTAGAAAAGCAAAGTTACCCTCCAGCATGCCAAGGTACCAAGTTGCGGCGTAACCCACAAAGGCTGCCAGTACAAATGCGGTCAATGTAGGCATTAGTCTTCTACCTGCAAAATGGCCAAGAAAGCCTCTTGGGGCACCTCGACTGAGCCGATTTGTTTCATACGTTTTTTACCTGCTTTTTGTTTCTCTAAGAGCTTACGTTTACGGGTGATGTCTCCACCGTAACATTTTGCCAGCACGTTCTTGCGCAAAGCCTTGATCGTTTCACGGGCGATGATGTTGGCGCCAATCGCCGCTTGAATTGCCACATCGAACATCTGACGGCTGATGATTTCACGCATTTTGGCCACCACTGCACGGCCACGGTATTGCGCTTGGGTGCGGTGCACGATGATCGATAAGGCGTCGACTTTTTCACCATTGAGCAAGATGTCCACCTTGACCACGTCGGAAGCACGAAACTCTTTGAACTCGTAGTCCATCGACGCATAACCTCGGCTGACCGATTTGAGCTTGTCAAAGAAGTCCAGCACGATCTCGCCCAAAGGCATGTCGTAAGTCAACATCACTTGGCGACCGTGGTAGGCCATATTGATTTGCATACCCCGCTTTTGGTTGGCAAGCGTCATCACCGCGCCTACGTACTCTTGCGGCATGTAGAGATGGACGGTGACGATAGGTTCGCGGATTTCTTGCATCTTGCCTTGGTCAGGCATCTTGGCGGGGTTTTCCACCAGTATCACTTCGCCATCGGGCTTGACAACTTGGTAGACCACGCTCGGTGCTGTGGTGATCAGGTCTTGGTCAAATTCACGCTCCAAACGCTCTTGCACGATTTCCATATGCAATAGGCCGAGAAAACCGCAGCGAAATCCAAAACCCAAGGCTTGCGAGACTTCAGGCTCGTAATGCAAAGACGCGTCGTTGAGTTTGAGCTTTTCCAATGCGTCGCGTAAAGCGTCGTACTGGTTGGCTTCCGTTGGATAGAGGCCCGCAAACACTTGCGGCTGGATTTCTTTAAAACCGGGCAAGGCTTTGTCAGCAGGCCCCAAGTTATTGGGTAGCTTTTTTTCCAAAGTGATGGTGTCACCCACCTTGGCGGCTTGCAATTCTTTGATACCAGCAATGATGTAGCCCACCTCACCTGCTTCGAGCGAGTTACGGGGAAGGTTTGCGGGCGTGAAAACGCCCAGGTTGTCAGCGTTGTAAACAGCGTGCGAAGCCATCATCTTGATGCGCTCGCCTTTGCCCAAACGCCCGTCGACAACACGCACCAACATGACTACACCAACATAGGTATCGAACCAACTGTCAATGATCATGGCGCGCAAAGGAGCTTGTGGATCACCCTTGGGGGGCGGAATTTTGGCAACTACAGCTTCGAGAATTTCTTCGATACCCATACCCGTTTTGGCAGAACAAGGGATCGCATCGGCGGCGTCAATGCCGATGACATCTTCAATTTCTGCCTTGGCAGTGTCAGGATCGGCTTGTGGCAAATCCATTTTGTTGAGCACGGGAAGCACCTCAACGCCCAAGTCGAGCGCGGTATAGCAATTGGCAACGGTTTGCGCTTCGACACCTTGGCTAGCGTCCACCACGAGCAATGCACCCTCGCATGCAGACAAAGAACGCGAGACCTCGTAAGAAAAGTCGACGTGACCTGGTGTGTCGATCAAATTGAGGTTGTAAACCTGCCCATCTTTCGCTTTGTATTGCAGCGCAGCGGTCTGCGCTTTGATGGTTATCCCACGTTCTTTTTCGATGTCCATCGAGTCGAGCACTTGCGCTTGCATCTCACGGTCTTCGAGTCCGCCGCAACGCTGAATAATGCGGTCGGCGAGCGTTGATTTGCCATGGTCGATGTGCGCAATGATGGAGAAATTTCTGATGTGATTCATCAACGGGAACACTTAAGTTATTGAATTCAAAGGGATGAAGACATGAAAAAAGGGCGCGTCAGATGCTGACGCGCCCAGAACCAACAAGCAATGGCAACTGCGATAGTTGGAAGTTCATTGTAGGCAAAAAAGCCAAAATTCCAACCCGCCATTGGCTCAAAAGGGACGCGTTGCAGAACCGCCACAGCATTTTATTCACAGCTTATACACAATTTGATCTAAAGACCTGTAGTCAAGTTGTGGGCGATCTGTGGAGCACCTGTGGATCAACAGTTTCAATTGCACATTGTGGATTTTAAAGAGTTTTATATTATTAAAAGACATAAAAAAACAAATTTATATATTTAAAAAGATGATTCAGGCAAGTATCAGCTATAAAAAAACCAACAAAAACGGCGCTAAAAATTCAATTTATTTTTAGCGCAAGCTTGGTTTTTAACAACAACCTCACTCACAAGTGTGGTTTAGGTCCTTAACGGGAAGGTCGGATGACCACGTATTGCGCCCATTCACCACGGCGAATGAGCAAGCTCACTGGCTTGGCGCGATCGACCTTAGCAACCAATGTTTCTAGCACCTGCACCGAGGGGGTTTCGGTATTGGCCAGCGCCAAAATCACGTCGCCTTCTTGTATGCCAGCGCGTGCTGCGGCATCCGTAGAGGCATCTACTCGGACACCTCCCCTTAATTTAAGTTCTTTCTTTTGGGCATCCGTCAGGTCGCTGATCGTCAATCCTAAAAACTTAGCGGCACTCGATGTGGCTGGTTTTTCAGCAGGAGCAGCGGCTTTTTTGACAGGCGCCTCTGGCTCGAACTCGCCTACTGTAATTTGTTTGTCCAGCAAGCTGGCGCGACGCCACACTTGGATCGTGCTCTTTGTACCGGGCTTGGTGTTACCGACCATACGCGGCAAGTCAGAAGATTTATCGATCGCTTTTCCATCGAATTTCAAGATGATGTCACCCGGCTCGAGCCCGGCTTTTTCAGCAGGTGAACCCTGCTCGACCCCGCGCACCAAAGCTCCTTGGGTTTTGGTTAGCCCTAAGCTTTCAGCAACTTCTTTGCTCACTTGGTCGATTTGCACGCCAAGACGTCCACGTTGCACTCGACCGGTAGTGCGCAGTTGCTCACTCACACGAATGGCTTCGTCAATCGGAATGGCAAACGAGATGCCCATGAATCCGCCAGAGCGCGAATAAATCTGGCTGTTAATACCCACCACCTCGCCACGCATATTAATAAGCGGCCCACCCGAGTTGCCAGGGTTGATGGCTACATCGGTTTGGATGAAAGGCAAATAGTCACCCGTGTCACGTTGTTTGGCACTCACGATGCCAGCGGTTACCGAGTTGTCGAGTCCAAAAGGGGAACCAATCGCCATAACCCATTCACCGACTTTGAGTCGCGAAACATCGCCAATGCGCACCGCAGGTAATCCAGTGGCTTCAATCTTTACCACGGCTACATCGCTACGTTTGTCTGTGCCAACAATGCGGGCCTTGAATTCGCGCTTATCAGGTAGCGTCACCAAAACCTGATCTGCGCCCTCCACCACATGGGCGTTAGTCATCACAAAACCGTCGGCAGACAAGATGAAGCCAGAACCGACCCCCCTGGGTTGTTCTTGCTCGGGTTGCGGACGGTTCGGGCGTTGCTGCCGAGGTGCATTGGGTGCTGGCATAGGAACACCAAAGAAACGTCTAAACAGCTCCTGCATTTCCTCATCAGGTGAACCAGATGGCCCTTCGCGGACTGATACTTTTTCAATAGTGCGAATGTTGACTACAGAGGGGCCGACTTGTTCAACTAAATCGGTGAAGTCAGGCAATACGCGAGCAGTTTGCGCTTGCACTAAAGAGGGGATGGTGCCCAAACCCATAGCAAACGAGAAGCAACTTACAAGAAACACGCGAGAAAGAGATCTATTCATAGTCATCTATAGCATCCAAATTTGTCATCAAAAACCACAACGCCCCAACGACAGATGTGGCCGAAGGGGCGCTTTACAAGGCGGAGAAATTAAACGCGCTTGAAAAGCAAAGCGCCGTTGGTTCCACCAAAACCAAAATTGTTTTTCAACGCCACGTCCACTTTCATGTCACGCGCAGTATTGGCGCAATAGTCCAAATCGCACTCAGGGTCAGGATTGTGGAGGTTAATGGTGGGTGGAACTTTTTGCTGATGTAGGGCCATTACAGTAAAAACACTCTCAATGCCTCCAGCGCCTCCAAGAAGGTGGCCCGTCATCGATTTTGTTGAACTGACGGTTAATTTGCGGGCATGGTCACCTAATGCGGCCTTGATAGCGTTGGTCTCGTTGATGTCCCCCAATGGGGTAGATGTGCCATGGGCGTTGAGGTAGTCCACTTGGTCTGCATTGACATGGGCATTACGCAGAGCGCTGAGCATTGCGCGGCGAGGGCCATCCATATTAGGTGCCGTCATGTGCCCCGCATCTGCACTCATACCGTAACCCGCGAGTTCTGCGTAAATTTTGGCACCGCGCTTTTTGGCGTGTTCGTATTCTTCAAGCACCACCACGCCAGCACCTTCGCCCAAGACAAAACCGTCACGGTCTTTGTCCCAAGGGCGAGACGCTGTGGTGGGATCGTCATTACGGGTTGAGAGTGCGCGCATGGAGGCAAAGCCACCAACGCCCAAAGGCGAAATGCAACCCTCTGAGCCACCCGCAATCATGACGTCAGCGTCGCCATATTCAATATGGCGCCCTGCTTCTCCGATTGCATGCAACCCAGTAGTGCAAGCAGTAACTACCGCAAGGTTGGGGCCTTTGAAACCAAACCGCATCGACACATGTCCGGAGATCATGTTGATGATGGAAGCGGGAACGAAAAAGGGAGAAATGCGTCGCGGGCCCTTAGCCAGCAACTCGTTGTGCATGTTCTCAATCAGTGGTAAGCCACCAATGCCTGAGCCGATCAGCACCCCCACACGGGTGGACTCTTCTTCATCTTGCGCGTCGCCAGTAGGTAATCCAGCGTCTTGCACCGCTTGAACAGCTGCTGCAATACCGTAATGAATGAAAGTGTCCATCGCTCTCGCATCTTTGGGCGAGATGTAGGAATCGATATCGAAGTTTTTGACTTCGCCTGCAAAGTGGCAGTTCAAGCCCGAGGCATCAAACCGTGTGATCGCCGCAATGCCAGACTTTCCCGTTAAAAGATTGGCCCAAGCCTCTGCCACCGTGTTACCCACGGGACTGATACAACCCAGACCGGTCACGACGACGCGACGACGGCTCATGCAAAGTTTCCTATGACTTAGGCTTTTTTGTGTGTTAACGCGTAGTCAATTGCGTTTTGCACAGTGGTGATTTTTTCAGCGTCTTCGTCCGGAATTTCAATGCCGAATTCGTCCTCCAAGGCCATCACCAATTCCACAGTGTCCAAGGAGTCGGCACCTAAATCGGCCACGAAGGCTTTTTCACTGGTAACTTGTGACTCTTCCACGCCGAGTTGTTCGGCAATGATTTTTTTGACACGTGATTCGATATCGCTCATGAGTTCCCTCAAAGGGTTGTGAATAAGTCCGTTATTTTAACTGTGCGGACACCCAGTTTTTTAACACTTTTTTCTAGCAAAGTTTAGGCCATGAACATGCCGCCATTGACGTGCAGTTCTTGCCCCGTCACATAGCCAGCTTTGTCGCTCGCCAAAAAAGCCACCGCATGGGCCACATCAGCAGGTTTTCCGAGATGACCCAAAGGAATTTGTCCCAACAGGGCTTTTTGCTGTTCTTCTGCCAAGGCGGCAGTCATATCAGTTTCGATAAACCCAGGCGCCACACAGTTGACCGTGATGTTGCGACTACCCAACTCGCGCGCCAGCGCACGGGTCATGCCCGCAACACCGGCTTTGGCGGCGGCATAGTTGGCTTGGCCTGCGTTGCCAGAAGCACCGACAACGCTGGTAATACTGATGATGCGGCCATAGCGCTGTTTCATCATGGGACGCATGACGGCACGCGATAGACGGAAAACAGCTTTGAGATTGGTGTCAATTACAGCGTCCCAATCGTCGTCTTTCATGCGCATAGCCAAGGTGTCACGGGTAATGCCCGCGTTGTTGACCAATACATGCAAGGCTTTGTGCTCGGTGGTGATTTGCTCGATCAAAGCGTCTACCGCTGCAGCGTCGTTGACATTGAGGGTCGCGCCACGGCAATGTGCATGGGCTGACAAGGCGGCGGAAATTTTGGCAGCGCCTTCGTCAGTAGTTGCGGTGCCGATCACTATAAAACCTTGATTCGCCAGCTCCGTGGCAATAGCCGCGCCAATACCGCGCGTTGCACCAGTGACGAGAGCGATGGGGTGAGTGGTTTCTTTCATTTCTTTAATAGAGATAGTCAAAATTTAAGCCAAGGCCGTTTTTACCTCAGCCAATGTGGCAGGGTCTAACAAGGGCCACCCCGTGAGTTCAGCGTCGATACGTTTAGCTAATCCAGCAAGCACTTTGCCCGGACCGCATTCGACCAAGGTAAGTACGCCACGGGCTTTGATGGCGGCCACACATTCGACCCAACGCACTGGGCCAAATGCTTGGCGGTATAAAGCATCGCGGATCGCATCCGGATCTGTTTGCACCGCAACATCGATGTTGTTGACAACAGGAATAGTTGGGCTGGCAATAGAAGTAGCAGCTAGTTTTTCTTTCAAACGTTGCGCGGCCGGCAGCATCAAACTGGAGTGAAAAGGTGCCGAAACAGGCAAGGGCAAAGCGCGTTTTGCGCCTGCAGCTTTGAGCATTTCGCAAGCTTTTTCAACAGCAGCCTTACTTCCGGCAATCACAGTTTGTGCAGGGTCATTGAAGTTCACAGCCTCTACAACTTCACCAGAACCCGCGGCAAATGTGGCTTGCGCTTGGGCGCAGCCAGTAATCACTTGTTGCGCATCCATTCCCAAAATAGCAGCCATCGCACCCGAGCCGACTGGCACAGCGTCTTGCATGGCTTGGGCACGAAAGCGCACCAATGGCACAGCTTGCGCCAACGTCAAAGCGCCAGCAGCGACCAAGGCGGAATATTCACCCAGTGAGTGTCCTGCCACAACCGCAGGTCGCGCGCCACCTTCAGACAACCACACGCGATAAGCCGCGATGGCAGACACCAACATCACAGGCTGCGTGTTGGTCGTCAAGCCAAGTGCTTCTTTGGGGCCTTCGTGGATGAGTTGGCCGATGTTTTCGCCTAGAGCGTCAGAGGCTTCTTGCAGGGTTTGCTGCACAACGGGGTGATCGCCCCATGCGTCCAACATACCGACGGATTGCGAGCCTTGGCCTGGAAATACAAATGCAAATGGTTTCATACAGATTTACAACTTGAGTAAAACAGCGCCCCACGTAAAGCCACCGCCCACGCCTTCGAGCATGAGTGTTTGGTTGGGCTTGACTTGGCCGGCGCGCACCGCTTTGTCTAGCGCCAAGGGAATCGATGCCGCAGAGGTATTGCCATGGTCTTGCACGGTCAACACGACTTTGTCCATCGAGAGCTTGAGCTTTTTCGCAGTGCTTTGGATGATGCGGATATTGGCTTGGTGGGGAATCAACCAGTCGATCTCGGACTCTTGCACGCCTGCTTTATTCAAAACAGCGTGGGCCGCATCTTCCAGCAAACCAACCGCTAATTTAAAGACTGCCTGCCCGTCCATCTTGAGTAAAGGATCGCCCAATACATTGCCATTGCTGACGTGACCTGGGACACACAAAATCCCCACGTGCTTGCCGTTAGCGTGGATATCGGTCGACAAAATACCAGGAGTCTCAGAGGCTTCCAGCACCACCGCGCCAGCACCGTCGCCAAATAAGACGCAGGTCGTGCGGTCTTTGAAATCTAACAAACGCGAGAAAATTTCTGAGCCAACCACCAAAGCGCGGGTCGCGTTACCTGCGCGGATCATGGCGTCGGCCACGGTCAAGGCGTAAATAAAACCTGTGCACACAGCCTGCACGTCAAACGCGGCAGCGCCAGCGATACCCGCGGCGTCTTCGTTGATTTGGGCTAATTTGTGCTGCAAGATGCAAGCCGTCGACGGAAAGACCATGTCAGGCGTAGAAGTCGCCACAATAATGAGATCGATATCTTGGGGTTGACGGCCAGCCGCAGCCAAGGCGTTTTTGCAGGCTTCTAAGGCCAAGTCGCTACTCACTACATCAGGGGCAGCAAAGTAGCGGGCTCTGATGCCGGTGCGCTCAACAATCCAATCGTCCGAAGATTCAACACCCAAGGTGGCTAGTTCAGCGACCAAATCAGCATTGCTTAACCGGCGGGGCGGAAGGTAGCTTCCGGTGCCAGTGATACGAGAAAAAAGGCTCATCTAGGCAAAAGCTCAGTCCGAGACGGTGGCCGATGGCACGCCCAACAGGGGGGCGGCGTGGGCGATACGGTCACGAACGCGTTCGAGCAAGTTGTGATGAGCTGCATCATACGCGCGGGTCAAAGCGGTCTCGAAGGCGAGTTCATCTGCTGAACCGTGGCTCTTGAACACAATGCCGTTTAGCCCTAGCAAGGCCGCACCGTTGTAGCGGCGGTGGTCTACTTTATCCTTGAAGTGAGATAAAACAGGATAAGCGAAGATAGCGGCAATTCGCGTGTAGATATTGCGCGTAAACGACTGCTTAAGCATTTCGCTGATCTTATGGGCCAGTCCCTCACTGGCTTTTAAGGCCACATTGCCAACAAAGCCGTCGCAGACGATCAAATCGACCGTTCCTTGGTAAATGTCGGTACCTTCGACATTTCCGTAAAAATTAAGATCGCCGCTGATGGACGCAGTTCGCAACAGTTCGGCTGCTTTTTTGATGATTTCATTGCCTTTTATCGCTTCTTCACCGATATTCAAAAGGCCGACGGAGGGGCTTTCGATGTCATCGAGCACCGATACCAAGGCGGAACCGAGCACAGCAAATTGCAACAAATGCTCGGGCGTGCAGTCGACATTCGCGCCCAAATCGAGCATAGTGGAGCCGCCACCTTTGAAGTTGGGCATGCGTCCAGCAATCGCTGGGCGCTCAATTCCGTCCATGGTTTTAAGCACATATCTCGCAATGGCCATCAAGGCACCTGTATTGCCCGCAGACACAGCAGCTTGGGCAGCACCGTCCTTGACCTGCTCGATAGCGACGCGCATAGAAGAGTCTTTTTTCCGGCGCAAGGCTACCTCGATAGGATCGTCCATCTCGACCACTTCGGAAGCCGCAACCACCTTAGCGCGCGGATGGGCAAACCCAGACAAAGCCTCAGGCATACCCACCAACAACAAAGATGCCTCGGG
>JAGWXI010000084.1 GCA_018969975.1 Burkholderiales bacterium | reverse complement strand
AAGCAGGGGCCCCAGTTTTTCTGCGATCGTGCGTGCTATGACATCGGTGCCGCTTCCTGCTGTAAATGGAACAACGAAAGTAATCGCTTTGCCTTGCGGCCAATCACTTTGACCGAATGCCGACAAGGTAGAAGATGCACTGGCTGCAGCAGCCCATCGCAATGCATGGCGGCGAGTCAAAAAAGTGGTGTTGTCCATGATGTTGTCTCCTATAAATTAAGGATTAAAAACAATACGGCGTTTTGCGCCGCCTAAAACTTCTTTGTAGACGCGCAATGCTTGGTCTAATCCAAAAACTGCATCCGGTGTGACTTGAAAGGGTTGCAGGCTGCCAGCCTCAAAACCATCGTGCATGGCTTGCATCAACGCGTTGGTATGAATGCAATCAAGCGCTAATGTATCAATACCTACATAGGTATGCATGCCGCGGTAAAAAGTGAAGATATCGAAAGGTACTGGGCGTTCAATCGTTGCGATAAAAATTTGTGTTGCGCCTTTGGCCATGGCCAGGTTCGCCGCTTCAAAGTAAGGGCTGCCAACCGTATTGAAAACAATGTGGGCGCCTTTGCCCCCGCTCAGATCACGAATGGCCTCTGCGACTTTGCCAAGCGAGGCGTCGGCATAGTGCACACCTTTGACGCGTTGGTCTGGTGGTATAGCACCTCTTTGCACTGCGATCACCACAGCACCTGCGAGGGCTGCCAGTTGCACTGCGGCTTGTCCGACTTTGCCATTGGCTCCCATTACCGCCACGGTTTGTCCCGCTTGCGGTAAACCACTTCGTCGAAAGCCTTCATAGGCCGTAATGAAAGGCACGCCAATCGAGCCTGCTTCTTCAAAACTCAGGCGCTTGGGTTTTTCACGCAAAGCGGCTTCAGGAAGAACCAACCAGCCCGCATGTGAACCATCACGCGTAATGCCTACATCTCCGCCTGATCCCCAAATTTCTTTGCCAACCCAGTTGGTTGGGCCTTCGACTACTACACCAGCATAGTCGCGACCTGGGGTGCGAGGAAACACCGCTTGTGGCATTAAACCTAAGGCAGCTTTGACATCACTGGGGTTTACGCCTGCGCTACGCACACGCACCAAAGCTTCACCTGTTTTGAGGTTAGGCGGATCTTGAGTAATTAATTGAGGGGAAAGGGCATCTGGGCTAGCTGCTTTTGCGTTAATGCGTAGGGTTTGCAGTGGTTTTTTATCAGAGGACATGAAATATACTTTTTGGACTAAACATACCAATTACGACTGTAACGTCGGCGGAAAAAACAAATGAATCAATTTCTTCCCACATTGAAAGCCCTGACCATTTCAGCGCTGGTAGTTATCTTAGGTGCAAATGCCTGGGCCCAAAGCGATTGGCCTAAAGCCAAGCCCGTTACCCTTTTGGTGGCCTTTGCGCCTGGTGCTTCCACCGACATCGTGGCGCGCTCGCTGACTCAAAAGTTGTCTGAAATTACTGGCGGCAATTTCATCGTCGAAAACAAAGGCGGGGCGGGTGGCAATATTGCCACTACCCAAGTCAAGCGCGCTGCACCAGATGGTTACACCATCTTGGTTCATAGCGTTGCGTTTGCGGTGAACCCCTCTTTGTATGCGGACGCAGGCTACGACGCCATCAAAGATTTCATGCCAGTAGCCTTAGGCCCTAAGACGCCCAACATCTTCACGGTGAATGCCAGCGTTGCAGTGAATACTTTGCCGCAACTGGTTGAAGCCGCCAAGAAGTCACCGTTTAGCTATGCATCTTCTGGCATTGGAACCACGACCCATTTGTCTATGGAGCGTTTGAAGTCTGCTGCCAAGGTCGATATTGTTCATGTGCCTTACCAACCAGCCGCAGCTATCAACGCGGTGGTGGCGGGCCATACGCAAATTGCATCTACTTCCATGCCGCCCGCAGTGCCCATGATCAAAGCAGGCAAGTTGAAAGCATTGGCAGTGACCAGCGCCACCCGTTCACCTTTGTTGCCTGACGTTCCTTCCATCACCGAGTTTGGCTACAAAGAATTCGATGACTACACCTGGTTTGGCTTTTTTGCACCCGCTGGAACACCGCCCGCAGTGATTGAAAAACTCAACGCCGCCCTCAACCGTGCCATGGAGTCCGCTGACATCATCGAAAAATTCTCCCAACTCGGAATGGCCAGCTCACGCAATAGCACCACAGAGTTTGGCAACTTCTTAAAAGCAGAAGTGCCTAAGTGGGCTGCTGTGGTGAAGAGCTCTGGGGCTAAGGCGGATTAATCTTTAAGCCAGCATACGTCGCGCATTGCGGCTTTCAATCGCTGTCAAATCTTCCAAGCTAAAGCCCATGCCCAAGAGGCCTTTGACGTGGTCTAGCGAGGTGCGGTAGGGAAAGTCGGTACCAAACACAACCTGACTAATGTCGACCAAATTCAATAGTGACAGCAATGCACCTGGATGAGAGGCCTGGGCGGTGTCGTAATAAAAACGGCGCAAAGTCGGTATGACCTGATCGCTCGGTAAAACTTTGCCGAAGTTCGCATTCAACTTGGGCAACATGGTGAGGCGTTCCACCAAGAAGGGCATGGTGCCGCCCGCATGCGAGAAGATGAACTTGATGTCTTTGCAACGCGTCGCCGTACCGCTGAACAAAATGCTGGTGATCGTGCGTGTGGTGTCGGTCGCAAACTCGATGGTCGATCCTGGCACGCCTTCTTGAAGTCCGATGCAGCACTTCGGATTAGACGGATGGGTATAAACGATCAACTTGCGGCGGTTGATCTCATCCATGATCGGCGCAAATGAAGCGTCGCCTAGCCACTTGCCGTCGTAGCTGGTCAGCATGGCAATGCCTTGGGCCTTAAGAACATCGCAGCTGTAGGCAATTTCTTTCAAAGCACCATCCACATCGAGCATGGGCAAGGTGGCAAAGAAACCAAACTGTTTGGGGTAGTCACGCGCGAGTTGTGCACCGTATTCATTGCTGACACGCGCCATGCGTCGCATAGTCTCCGCATCACCAAAACTTGCGGCAGGTGTGGTGGGCGACGTGATTGAATAAGTCACGCCTGCTTTCGCCATATCGTCTAGTGTTTTGTTGAGCGACCAATTACGTGCGGGTGGCTCTGCCAGTTTGCGGGTTTCGAGTTCCTTCAGAAAAGCTGGCGCCCACACATGGTGGTGCACATCGACCAAGTCACGTTTGGCTTCAAGTGGCGACGCATTTTTGGGATTGCTGACAGCACAAGAGGGCAGCACGGTCGCTGCTCCTGTTGCTAACAGTCCTGTTAAAAATCCGCGTCGAGGGAGGCAGTCTAAACACGTGTTTTTGGAAAATGTATTCAACATGGCGGCTTCCTTTTGAAACAGTTAATGCGTTAATGTTTTTAATCAAAGGCGGATTTCACACTTAAGTTTCATCCACGATAGAGTTAGACAAAATCCCTACGCCTTCGACTTCAATCTCACACACATCACCAGGCGCCATCCACACGGGGGGAGTACGCGCATAGCCCACACCTGCAGGCGTGCCGGTGATGATGACATCGCCTGGCTCCAAAGTCATGCACTCGGTGATGATGCGCAAGGCTTCGACCACATTCCACAAAAAAACATCGGTATTGGCGTCTTGCATGACTTTGCCATTCAAACGCGATTGGATACGCAGGCCTGCTGCACCTGGTGGTAACTCGTCTGGTGTGACTAAGCAAGGGCCAAACGGGCCCGTGCCATCAAAGTTTTTACCAATCGTCCATTGCGATGATTTACGCTGGTAGTTGCGGATACTTGCATCGTTAAAGCAGGAATATCCCGCAATGCAATCGAGTGCATTCTCAGCAGAGAGATGTCTGGCTTTTTTGCCAATAATGACCGCCAATTCGGCTTCATAGTCAAGTTGGGTGGAGACTTTGGGTCGCACGATCGGCTGGTTGTGTCCCACCATGGATGTATTGCCCCGCAAGAAAAAGCTGGGGTATTCAGGTCGCGCATTGCCACCTTCTTTGGCATGGTCGGCATAGTTCAATCCCATGCAAACAATTTTTCCGGGGTTAGTAATAAGAGGCAGCATGGTTACGCTGGAGATGGCCTTTACTGCGTTTGATGGCGCATTACGTGCCGCAGCATCCGCTGCGGCTAGACCGCCGGGTGTGCAAATCAAATCTTTGAGATTACGCGGTAGTTCAGGTGCTGCCAGGGCTAGGTCCACAAAGTTAGTTGCTAGGATGTCCTTGACCCAACCAATACCCGCTTGGCCATTAGCCTCAAAGCTTAAAAAACGCATAGTGCTTCCTTGTTGTATGAATAATCTACGATGGGTTTAATAATATCGACAATTGATGCTGGACAAAAAATAAATTACGAGAATTATTTTTGAGAGTTAGCTAAGTTGCCTGCGAACTGCTCACTACCTACTATGCCAAGTTTGCTCAAACCATTGCGCTGCGCACTGGCCAAAACTCCAGCTACTGTCTCGTATTTTGATTTGCTGTTCGGTTTGATATGAATTTCAGGCTGCGGTTGCTGCTGGCTTGCAATTTGTAACAACACTTCTAACTCTGCGCGGTCTGTCAACGCCTTATCGTTCCATCGCACCGCATTGCGTGCGTCGATATCAATACGCACGATGTTGGGCTTTTTGGTGACGGGCGGGGGCGATCCCGCAGGCATATCTAAATTGATCGAATGCAATTGCACTGGGATGGTGATGATGAGCATGATCAACAACACCAACATCACGTCAATCAAAGGCGTGGTGTTGATATCCATCATTACCTCGGGTTCGTCGAGGGTTTGAAGCATGGGTGATTGCGGCAACATGGCTTATTTCACTTGTGGGTCGGTGACGAAGCGCACCTTATTGAGCCCTACGCTTTGTGCTGCAAATAAAACGCGGCCTACTGCTTCATAGTCTGTTTGCGCGTCGCCGCGTATTTGCACTTCAGGTTGCGGTTTTTTGTCTGCCAAAGTTTGAAGTTGTTTGACCATTTCAGCTTGATTGCGCAGTGGTGTGTCAAATAAAAATGCTTGGCCTTTTGCGTTGACCGAAAGAATGATGTTGTCAGGCTTGGTTTCGCGCGGTTGTTGTACCTCGCGCGGTAAATCGACTTTCACAGAGGTGGTGACCACAGGAATCGTGATCAAAAAAATGATCAGCAACACCAACATTACATCTACCAAAGGGGTGGTGTTGATGGTGGTTAAGAGCTCGTCATCCCCATCGCTGGGGCCTAAGTGCATGGCCATGGTTATTTGCTGTTTGAGTCAGTGGCGGAGTGGTTAACAGATCCCGTGCCCAAAAGCACTGCATATAAATCAGCGCCAAAGGCTTGCACCTCTTCCATCGCAATTTTGTTGCGACGTACTAGCCAGTTGTAGCCGAGCACAGCAGGCACCGCCACGGCTAAGCCAATGGCTGTCATGATGAGCGACTCACCCACAGGCCCTGCCACTTTGTCAATGCTGGCTTGGCCCGACATGCCGATTTTGACGAGCGCGTTGTAGATGCCCCATACGGTTCCAAAGAGGCCTACAAAGGGTGCTGTGGAACCGACAGTGGCTAACACCGCTAATCCATCTTGCATACGACTTTGCACATGGTTCATCGCACGTTGAATGCTCATGGTGACCCAGGTGTTGAAATCGACGGCACCCAATAGCCCCGTGTGTTTGCTAGCGCCTTCCAACCCTTTTTCTGCAATAAAGCGAAAGGGGCTGTCTGCCTCCAAACCTGCTGTGCCTTGTTGCACAGTGCCTGCATTCCAAAAAGAAGCATTGGCGGCTTGCGCAAAGGCCATCAATCGGTTTTGGTCCATGAGTTTGGTGAAGATCACATACCAGCTCGCCATGCTCATCAACACCAAAATTAGCAATGTGGCTTTGGCTACCCAATCACCTTGCGCCCAAAGCGCAGACAAGCCATAAGGGTTGTCCAAAACCTCTTCGGCTGCAAAAGTACTTATTGACAACAGGCATGCGCTGAGCAAAAAAAGCCATCGTTGGATACGAATTAAAAACATGGGGTTTTCCTAATCAAGGCTGCAATTTCAAAAACAATTATTCCAAACGCCAGGTGTATTTGATGCTGGCCCAACTTTGTTCCGCTTTACCGTCTATGGTGCCGGGCCTGAACTGGCATTTGGAGAGAGCATTGCGAGCTGCTTCATCCAAACGTGGGAAGCCAGAAGTTTTTTCTATCTCTGCTTGTAAAACGCGGCCATCCGCGCCAATTAAAAACTTCAAACTCACTGTGCCTTCTTCTTCTAGGCGGCGTGAGGCGCTGGGGTAATCAGGCTTGGCGCAACTCGCGCCGGGTTGAATGGAGGCACCAGTGCGAATAGATGGAGTTGGCGAAGGCGTAGGGGGCGCAGTACTTTGTATCGGAGTAACAGGTGCAGTATTTGTAATGGCCGGCGCGGTAGGCGTAGTGATGACGGGCGCAGTAGTGGTCGTGGGCGGTTGAATGACCGGAGGAGGGGATGGGGTTTTAAGGGGGAGTGTTTTGGGCGCAACAGCAGGAGGGGGCGGGGCAGCATCGGTTAACAACAAAGCTTCGACCGATTCTTGGGTCAATGTGATGGCTTGACGCGCTAAGCCTGATTGAATGAGCCACAACAAAACGGCATGCAACGCTAAGACCATAAGCAAACTGGTTAAGCGTTTGGTGTGGGGTCGTTGTTGGAACGTGTTAGTTGGACTCAATCGATGCATCACTAAAAACAAAGTGCTAACAGGGTAAACACCATTATCAACAACCCATGATTCAAGAAGAATCTTGTCTGTCAAATCGTATGATGTTAAGTGATAAGGGTACGCCCCTTATTGAGGATTACTAACACCCCCAATCTAGGAGACGGACAGATGAAAAAAAGAAATTTTGCAAAACTGATGGCTGTGGCTTTCGCATTCGGCGCCACAGCTTTTTCGTTTCATGCAAATGCAGATCCCAAAATGGTTCTCAAAGCCTCTGATGTGCATCCCATGGGTTACCCCACCGTAGAAGCTATTGTCCGAATGGGTAAAAAACTCGAGGCGGCAACCAATGGTCGCATTTCCATCCAAATGTTTCCTTCGATGCAATTGGGTGGTGAAAAGGAAATGATTGAGCAGGCTCAAATCGGTGCTTTGCAAATTGCCCGTATTTCAGTCGGTGCCATGGGCCCCGTAGTAGACGAGGTCAATGTCTTCAACATGCCGTTTGTTTTCCGTGACGAAGCCCATATGCGCAAAGTCATAGATGGCCCGATTGGTCAAGAACTCTTAGAGCGCATGACCAACGGACCTGGCTCACGGCTGGTGGCACTGGGTTGGATGGATGCGGGTACACGTAATGTTTATGCCAAGAAAGCCGTGTCCACTCCTGAGGACCTCAAAGGAATGAAGATCCGCATGATGGGAAATCCCCTATTCGTTGAAACTATGAATGCCATGGGTGGTAACGGGGTTGCCATGGGTTTCAATGAACTGCTTCCAGCACTTCAAACTGGTGTGGTGGACGGAGCAGAAAACAATCCGCCTACATTGCTCGCGCAGAATCACTACACCGTGTCTAAAGTCATGAGTTTGACAGGGCATCTGATCATTCCTGAAATTTTCGTGTTCTCGAAGAAATCATGGGAAGGCTTGAGCAAAGACGACCAAGCATTGGTCAAAAAGCTTTCAGCCGAGGCCCAACAAGAACAACGCAAACTTTGGGACGACTACACCAAAGAAGCTGAAACCAAACTCAAAGCCTTAGGTGTTCAATTTGCCCCGGCAGATAAGGCTGCTTTCTTCAAGGCTACGCAACCAATTCGTGACAAATATGGATCTAAATATGCCGCCCTGATCAAGCGCATACAAGATACAAAATAAAAACGGTAGTTGATTGAAATGTGGCTGGCTATTTTGATTGCCAGCCATTTTTTTATTTGAAATGTGGGTTTTATGAAGCAAACGTATACCAAATTAATGGAGTGGCTCTACCTCCTTTGCATTGTTTTATCGGGAACAGCATTGGTCATCATTACCTTGATCATTCCTTTTGGCGTTTTCATGCGGTATGTGATGAACAATCCTCAGTCGTGGCCGGAGCCAGCCTCCGTTGTAATGATGGTTTTCTTCTCCTTCATAGGAGGTTCCGCTATTTACCGAGCGAATGTTCACATTGCGGTTGAATCACTTCTTAACTCGGTTTCTCCGTCCGTGAAGTCATGGATGCTTATTGGCGTTGAGGCTTGTATGGGAGTGATTTCTTTATTTATGCTTTTCTATGGTTACCAACTTTGCCAAATTACTTGGAACCAATCGGTACCAGAGTTTCCTGGCATGCCAGTTGGACTGGTATATGCGCCCATTCCATTGGCCGGGTTTTTAACTTTGTTATTTTTGATTGAGCGCCTATGGGTCGGACATCCGCCTGCAAGCTCAGTGATGTACAGCGATGGTGCTGTGGAACTGGAGTAAAAAAATGGATATCTTAGTTTTGCTCGGTTCTTTCACACTCTTGTGTGCGCTTGGTTTGCCTGTGGCATACGCCTTGGGTTTGTCTGCCATTTTGGGAGCGCTTTGGATTGATCTTCCTCTCGAAGCCATCATGCTCAAAATCTCCGATGGCACAGATGATTTCTCTTTGTTGGCAATTCCATTCTTTGTATTAGCAGGCGGCATCATGGCTGAAGGAGGCATGGCCAACCGTCTTATTAACTTAGCCAAAGTATTCGTCGGATTTATTCGCGGCGGGTTGGCATTGGTCAACATATTGGCTTCGACCTTGTTTGGTTGTATTTCTGGCTCCTCAGTCGCAGACACATCGGCAATTGGTTCGGTAATGATTCCGCAAATGGTCAAGGCTGGATTTCCACGCGTCTTTGCAACGAATGTGACGATTTGTGGATCAGTCCAAGCCTTGCTCATACCGCCATCCCACAACGCGGTGATCTATTCCCTGGCTGCAGGAGGGACGGTCTCGGTAGCCCATTTATTTTTGGCTGGCATCTTGCCTGGGTTGTTGTTTGGTTTGTGTTTAATAGGTTTGGTTTTGTGGACTTCGCATAAACGTGGTTACCCCAAAGGTGAACCTGTTGCCCTAAAAGATATTCCCAAAATCGTTACAGATGCGCTGTGGGGGCTTGTCACCATCGTCATCATCATGGGTGGAATTTTGTCGGGTGTTTTCACACCAACCGAATCTGCAGCCGTTGCCTGCGTTTACGCTTTCTTGGTCACTTTCTTTGTCTACCGCGATTACCGTTGGAGCGAATTACCTCGGATGGTCCATCGTGTTGTAAAAACTGTGTCGATGGTGATGATGCTCATTGGGTTTTCTGTGGCATTTGGCTACATGATGACCTTGATGCAAATACCAGCCAAGATCACGTACTTCTTTCTGAATATTTCCGACAACAAGTACGCATTCCTTTTCATGGTCAATATATTGTTATTGGTCCTAGGTACTTTTATGGACCTGGCCCCGATGCTCTTGATATGTACGCCCATTTTTATGCCCATCATTGCCAAGTTGGGAATTCACCCAGTGCATTTTGGGATGGTCATGATATTGAACTTAGGTATAGGCTTAATCACCCCTCCCGTTGGACCAACCCTTTTTGTTGGATGTGCAGTGGGTAAAGTCACGATGGAACAAGTCTCCAAAGAGCTATGGCCTTTTTATGGAGCGATGTGCATGGCCTTGTTATTGGTGACATATGTGCCAGCGCTTTCGTTGTGGATTCCAGGATTGTTGTAACTGTTTGCGATAAAAATATTCAGGTATATGCACCACTCAGCACCCACTATTACCCAATTGCGCGTGATCCCTGTTGCAGGACACGACAGCATGTTGCTCAACCTTTCTGGTGCGCACGGCCCTTTCTTCACACGCAATATTTTGGTATTGACAGATAACGCAGGTAATACGGGGATTGGTGAAGTCCCCGGCGGAGAAAAAATCCGCCAAACCTTAGAAGACGCTACGCAACTGGTTGTAGGCCAAAGCGTTGGCAATGTCCAAGCTGTGCTCAACCATATGCGCACGCAGTTTGCTGATCGCGATGCTGGTGGACGCGGCTTGCAAACCTTTGACTTGCGCACCACCATCCATGCCATCACGGCAGTCGAGTCTGCCTTGCTGGATTTACTTGGACAACATTTAGGGGTACCAGTGGCAGCGTTGTTAGGTGAAGGCCAACAGCGTACATCGGTTGAAATGCTTGGTTATTTGTTTTATGTAGGCGACAGAACCAAAACAGACTTGCCTTACCGTACAGAACCTAATGCCAATAACGATTGGTTCCGTCTGCGCAACGAAAAAGCTTTGACACCTGAAGCCGTCGTGCGCTTAGCCGAAGCCGCGCGAGAAAAATATGGCTTTGACGATTTCAAACTCAAAGGCGGTGCGCTCTCTGGCGAAGCAGAGATTGATGCCATACGTGCTTTGCATGAACGCTTTCCACAAGCGCGTGTCACGATCGATCCTAACGGTGGCTGGTTACTCAAAGACGCGGTGCGCTTGATGCGTGACTTGCATGGTGTCGTGGCTTATGCCGAAGACCCCTGCGGCGCGGAAGAAGGCTTTAGTGGACGCGAAGTGATGGCGGAATTTAGACGCCAAACTGGATTGCCAACGGCTACCAATATGGTGGCTACAGATTGGCGTCAGATGGTGCACTCTTTGTCATTGCAAAGCGTAGACATTCCTTTAGCGGATCCACATTTTTGGACTATGGCAGGCTCGGTGCGTGTAGCGCAAACATGTCGTGATTGGGGCTTGACGTGGGGTTCGCATTCCAACAACCATTTCGATGTATCGCTCGCCATGTTCACCCATGTAGGCGCAGCTGCACCGGGCAAAGTCACTGCCATGGACACGCATTGGATTTGGCAAGACGGCCATGGTTTAACGCAAGAACCTTTGCAAATTGTGAAGGGTCATATACATGTTCCCACGGCACCTGGTCTAGGCGTCAAGCTCGATATGCAAAAAGTAGAAGCCGCGCACCAACTCTATTTGCAATATGGTCTTGGCGCACGTGACGATGCGACCGCCATGCAATACCTCATACCAGGCTGGAAGTTTGACCCCAAGCGACCCTGTATGGTGCGATAAATAATTTCAAGGAGACCCCAATGCAATTGCCTTCACTCAAACATGTTGTCAGCGAAGACGAATGGAAGTTGCGCGTCAACTTGGCTGCTTGTTACCGCTTGGTAGCCATGTATGGTTGGAGCGATTTGATTTTCACCCATATCAGCGCCAAGTTACCTGAAAGCGTATCAGGTAAAGACCACCATTTTTTGATCAACCCCTATGGTTTGATGTTCGATGAAATCACAGCATCATCTTTGCTCAAAATTGATTTGCAAGGTAATCAAATAAATGCGTCACCTTTTTATGTGAACCACGCCGGGTTTGTAATTCACAGCACGATCCATGAAGCGCGTCATGATGCGGTGTGCGTTTTGCACACGCATTCGCGTGCAGGTGTGGCGGTGAGTGCGCAAAAGGAGGGGCTCTTGCCTATCTCACAGCAGTC
>JAGWXI010000083.1 GCA_018969975.1 Burkholderiales bacterium | reverse complement strand
AGCCAACTCAAGGTAGATATCAAACGCATCTTGTTGGCAAACGCTATGAAACCTTTAGCGGGCAACCAGCCTTTGGTCGATGCCATTCAAAAGCACGGTGAAGTTTTATTCGGCGAACCCATCCCAGCGGTAGGCACGCCTTTGTACACCGATGTTCGCTTGTATGTTGAACGCGGCATTCCTGGTGTCATCTATGGCGCTGGTCCGCGCACTGTGCTGGAATCTCACGCCAAGCGTGCAGATGAGCGTCTCGATCTTGAAGATTTGCGTCGCGCCACCAAAGTGGTGGCAAGAACGCTACAAGATTTATTTTTGTAAGTGGAACTTAAACACAAAAACTCCCAATAACAAACAATGCGTTTTCATTTTCAGGAAGCGCCATGCTTAATTCAACATCTCCCATCTCGACCACCCCTGCCTTATTGTGTAAAGCGAACGGTCATGCACTTGACTATACGGACAATATCCGTACAATAACTGCAACTCCTTTTTTTAGAGATGCCGTTATGGACCACAGCAATACTTCAAACTTACGTCAAGCACGCTTGGAATTCAAAACAACTGCCGATATGAAAGATCTCCTAACCCATGCTGCGGCGCTCGATGGTTTAGACCTAACTTCTTTTGTACTTGGCCCTGCTATAGAGAAAGCCCGCAAGGTGATTCAAGAACACGACAGCATCACCTTGTCAAAGCAAGGACAAGCGGCACTAATTCAACTTCTAAACTCGAAGCAAAAACCAACAAAGGCCATGAAAGATCTTATGGCACTGCCTGACTTTCCATTGCGTAAAAATTTGAGCAAGGCATGACGATTGGAATATCGGTGTATGACCCCAACCAGACTACCATTGGGCAAAAGCAATTTGACTGCGGCCACACAGCTATCAATGCTTTTGTGCACAGCAGCCTCAAACCCCAGGTTAAGAGAAACCTCAGCGTTGCTTATGTTTTGAGTGATTTTGCAAAAGAAGACAGGTTTGTAGGGTTCTACACCATTGCCCAACATATGGTGGATTTCGGGCAACTATCTGGCTCAATGCTGGGTTCCATGCCAAGAAAAATTCCTTGCACCCGCTTAATCATGCTAGGAATTGATAAGCAATACCAAGGACAAAAGCTAGGCTCACGATTAATGCGCCATGCACTCTCAATATCCCAACAAGTTGCCCAAGAAATCGGTAGCTTTGGACTTTATCTAGATGCCGACCCCACTGCGTTGAACTTCTACAAAAAATTAGGCTTTACGCAGTTAGAGATCGATCGACCCACATTGCCATCGCCAATGTTTTTATGTATCGAACGCATTTTTTAGTTCCACTTTGTAGCAATCGCTATCCTGAAAAGAATAAAGCCCCGAATTCACGAGGCTTTATCTTTGATTGGTGCGGCTGGCAGGAATCGAACCCACGACCCCTTGGTTCGTAGCCAAGTACTCTATCCAGCTGAGCTACAGCCGCTTTGGAAAGATCGATATCCTAACATAGACAGCGCACGCATTTTTGACTTCACTCTGCCGATACACCAATCTCTTTGGTGACCTCACTCCAACGCGCCAGTTCAGCCGCCAAAAACTTTCTGACATCGTCTGTCGACATGCTCCCATCTGCTATGGGACCGATATTGGCGATGCGGGTTGCTAACTCTTTATCACCCAAAGACGCGTTGACTTCTTGGTTAAGCTTTGCAATCACACCAGCAGGTGTTCCTGAGGGTGCCACGATAGCGAACCAGCCCACCATATCAAAATTGCCCAATTTTTCAGAAAGGGCTGGTATGTTTTCCCAACCCAAAACACGCTTGGTTGCGGTAGTAGCAATCACACGCAACTTGCCTTGCTTGGCAAGTTGCGCGGTTGAAGCTAAATCGGCCACCATGGCGTCAACATGTCCGCCCATTAAATTTTGCGTGCCAACTCCTACGTTGGCATAGGGCACTAGGTTGGCAGTTGCTTTTGAACGCGTATTGAATAAGCGCGCAATCATTCCACTAAACGTACGTGGACCTTCGTTACCAATTGAAAACTGACCGCCAGATGCTTTTGACTTTGCAATCAAGTCTTCTAATGTTTGAATGGGTGAATTCGCATCTACCAAAAGGGCAAATGGGCTACGCGCGATAAATGCTACTGGCACGAAATCTTTTTGTGGGTCATAGGCCAACTGTTTAAATAACAAGGTGTTGGTAATTAAGGCTGCAGTTGTTGCAAAGTAAAACGTGTAGCCGTCGGGCGCAGATCGGGCCGCAGCTTGTGCACCGATCACGTTTTGACCGCCGGGTTTGTTATCAATCACAACTGCCTGCCCAAGAGATTTGGCAAGCCGCTCACCCAGTAATCGCGCGACATTATCCGGACCAGAGCCAGGCGGTTGTGACAACACAAATTTGATCGGTTTGTCAGGCCATGTTGTGCTTTGCGCCCAGCCACCGGACGATGTTGTCAAAGCCGTAAAAGCTGATGCTTGGATAAATTGTCTACGCTGCATTTTGTCTCCTTTGTGTTGTATGCGAAATCTCATTCGTTAAAGCAATTTCAAAGCATCTAATTGCTGCATCACATCGTGTGCATTGACACATACGCCGTAAATGTAGTGGTCAGGTCGAACAATAGCAGCTTGCACGGCATGCTTGAAGAACCAACTAGCCAACACAATTTCTAGCTCGACCAACTGACCAACACCGAGCTGCGCCACTTGCAAATGGGGCAAATGGTGATTCGCAGTGGCACGCAAGCAATCGGCGCTTGCTTCATTTGAAAAAATGATTTTCCAACCGGCAGGGAAAACCTCATCCATACGTACTGGGTGACCGTCTTTATTTTGTAAAAGTGGTTGCGGAAATATGGTGCCCCTGGCGGGATGCAAAACAGGTGATATCAACCCAACTGTCAAAGCGGGCTGCACATCTTGTCTAGGCATAGCTTTTACTACACCACCACATTCATCTAGCAATTTGGCATCGCGTACACGGGCTTTTTGGATATCACGCTCGGTAATCAGTTTGCCAATCCCCTTGATCCGGGTTGTGAGTTCCGTGACATGGGCTTTTCTTTCAACCCCATAGGAATCTAACAATGTATCGGATGCGCCATTTCTGAGAACCGCCTCCAAGCGCCAACACACATTGACTGCATCACGGACCCCTTGGCACATTCCCTGGCCTAAGAAAGGTGGTTGCTGGTGCGCAGAATCCCCCGCCAGAAAAAATCGCTTGTTACGCCATATGTCCGCCACCAAAGCATGAAAGCGGTAACTGGCTTGCCGCCACAGGTCTCCATCTTGCGAAGTGATCCATGGCGCCAAGAGCTTCCATGTACCTTCTGGTGTGGAGACCACGTGGGGGTCCTCCCCAGCATTGATAGAAATTTCCCAACGGCGGTGGTTACCAGGACAAATCAAGTAAGTGCATGGCCTTTGTGGGTTGCAATACTGCACACTGGTTGTCGGTAACTTGCGCAGCCCTTCTTCATTGACTAAGACATCCACCACCAACCAAGGCTCATCGAAATCTAAGTCTTGCAATTCGATTCCAGCAAATCCTCGCACTGCGCTACTGGCTCCATCGCAGCCGATCACATATTGTGCTTTTATCGTTGACACACTTCCATCTTCAGCCTGCAAGGTCAAAGTCGACGTATCGTCGTCTTGCTCTAAATTAATAAGCGTTTGTCCGAGTTGAATGTCAATACAGTCGAACGATGCGGCATGTTCGCGCAAGACTTTTTCTACAGGTGGCTGCGTAAACACCATAGAGGGCAAATGCGCCAGTGGGTAAGGCGCACTGACGGTCGACATTCGCTTGATCATTTGTCCATCCACTCCATAGAAAACGGAGTCTGTGAACGGCTCTAAAAATGGTTGTATCTTCTCTGTCAGGCCCAAATGTTGGAAGACTCTTGCAATCTCATGGTCTAGCGCAATTGCGCGTGGCTTGTCATAGACCCCTTGCAATTTGTCACACACAAAAGTTCGAATTCCTTTTTTACCCAACAGCCCTGCTGCTACAGCGCCAGTGGGACCGAAACCCACAATAGCAACCTCAAAGACACCACGATCAGGAAGCAAAAAGCACCGCCTTCTGCGCTTCTTTTAAACGGGCACTAGGAGGTGCAGATATTCCCCACTGGTCCACGCGCCCAGGTGGCCACGTCCAATCGCTCGGATACTTCGCCTGATAACTATCGTCAACCTGCTCTACCTCAGCGGTGTACTCAATCACCACATCAAAGGGGCCTACAAAATAATTGAATGCGTTGTCACCAGGGCCATGGCGTCCAGGACCCCATTCAATACCAAAACCTGCGTCTTTCATGCGCCCACCACCCCGCATCACTGAATCTACATCCGGCATTAAGAACGCAATGTGATTGAGTGCATCGTTGTCGGTATCTCCTAGTGCAATGCTATGGTGATCGCTATTACAGCGCATGAAAGCCATGATTCGCGTGCGATCGGACAAACTAAAGTCAAGCACCGATTCCATAAATAATCGGGTTGCTTCTACATCATGGCTATTGAGAACGGCATGGGCCAGGCGAATGGGTTTGTCGCTTGCTTCGTGCGCATCTGCATGTAACACATCACCATGGATAAGTTGGAAAACACGCCCATCGGGATCGGCGATGGTGAGTGCTTCGCCTGCGCCTGGAGTGTTAAGGATCGCTCTTGGTTTTAATACTTTCCCACCGGCGGCAATTGCTGACTTGGCGATCACGTCAAAAGCTGATGCATTTCTAAGACGCAAGGTGACATAAAGAATTTTGGCTGGACCCTCTGCATAGTGAAGCGCCAGCAGGTGGTGGTCAGGGCCAGTGCCTCTGAAATAAAGAGCGTTAGTTGTTCTTTCCACTAAATCTAAATGCCAAACAGAGGTGTAAAACTTTTCAGCTAAATCAAGGTCTGGGACAGTCAGCGCAACGCTTCTGAGGCCGCTGACAAGTGAAGATGCATGCGTCATAGAAGTATTATGGCTTCATTACTATTTAAGCTCATTAGAAAGAAACCCATGGATCTGCACCTTTCCAACAAACATGTTTTGATCACAGGAGGCAGTAAAGGAATAGGGCTTGCTTGTGCAGAGAGCTTTCTCAACGAAGGCGCAAAAGTCACATTGGTTTCGCGTGACCCTCACAACTTAGCCAATGCGCTGAAGAAACTTTCTGCGATCCATCCTGCGACTTCAATCCATACCATCTCTGCCGACTTGCAAATTTCAACGGTTGGTGAAGAGGTGTTGAACAACGCAGAAAAACACTTTGGTCCTGTCGATATATTGGTCAACTCAGCGGGTGCTGCCAAGCGCACTCCCCCTGAAGAATTAACACCCGATGTCTGGCATGCCGCCATGCAAGCCAAGTACTTCTCCTACATTCATATGACAGACCCCACGATCAAACGCATGGGTCAGCGTGGCTCTGGTTCCATCGTGAATGTGATTGGTGCCGGCGGAAAAATTGCAAGCCCTATCCATATGCCTGGGGGCGCAGCGAACGCAGCCTTGATGTTGGCTAACGCGGGTATGGCCTCAGCCTATGCTGCAAAAGGTGTACGCGTAAATGCTGTCAACCCTGGACTCACATCAACAGACAGATTACAAGAGGGCATGGCGGCCGACGCAAAAGCGCAAGGGATCACGGAGACCGAAGCCATGCAACGTGCAAATGCGCGAATTCCCATGGGGCGTATGGCCCAACCCAGCGAAGTTGCAGATGCTGTTGTTTTCTTAGCGTCTTCAAGGGCTAGTTACATCACTGGAGTTTCACTCACTATGGATGGGTGCATGACACCTGTTGTTTTTTAATGGCAATGACTAAAGACTTTTTAAGACAGTATTTTGTAGCCAGTGCATGCGCGCTTTTGTTAGTTATGTGTGGTTGCACTTCTTATGGCGACAATTCCTATAAACCTCAAAGAGGCCAATCTGGGAAAGATGTAGTTTGGATTGCCACACAAGATGCATTGGTAGTCAAGATGCTAAGCGCTGCGCAAGTAACGGAACAAGACCTTGTCTACGATTTAGGTGCTGGAGATGGAATTATTCCCATTACTGCAGCCAAGCAATTTGGTGCACGTGCGATCGGGATCGAGTACAACGAAAAGTTAGCAACTTTGGCGCAAGCCAATGCTGTGCGCTCTGGTGTTGGCGATAGAGTGAAGATTATCCAAGGCGATATTTTTGTTGAAGATTTTTCTAAAGCTAGCGTAGTGACTTTATATTTGCTTGAAGAATTAAATGCCAAATTACGTCCACAAATACTAAAGATGCAACCAGGCACTCGCGTGGTCTCTAATACTTTTTCTATGGGAGATTGGGAGCCCGATCAAGTGATTGACTCTAATGGCCACACAGCGTATTTATGGAAAGTACCCGCCCACGTTGGAGGCGACTGGACTGTAAGTGGTCTAGCCAGTGACGGCAAATCACATACAGCACACATCCATATCGATCAGCGTTACCAACGTTTGTCAGGAGTATTGACAGTTGATGGAAAAAAACAAGTTTTACTGGGTTCGCGGATAGAAGGTAATGTCTTTCATTTTAGTTTTCTCAATGCACAAAATGAGCTCAAACACGTTAAGGTATCTGTAGATAACAATCAGTGGACTGGCGAAGTGGTAGCGCCTTATGGCATGGTTGAGTTGAAATTGCCAGCCCAAAAAATAACAGCGGTTCGCAGCGTAAATCCTCAGTAATTGGTTTTTGTAAGTTCTTTTTAAAGGATTCCCATGATCGAAGATGCTCCCCAACTACAAACCCAACCCATCATTCGACCAGACTCAAAACTGGTTGAGCAACTCCGCGGGACCCCTACTGGATTTCTAGTCGATGCCATGGGCGGATCGGGCGCACTGGATTTCCGAATCAAGCCCGCAGTGTTAGAACAATTTGCTTTTTGTGGCGTTGCGCTCACTTGTCATGCAGGCCCTGCCGATAACCTTGCTTTGGTGCATGCTCTTCAATTTGTCGAGCCTGGTGATGTTTTGATGGTTGCCACAGACTCCTTTACAGGTTGCGCAGTCACGGGCGACTTGGTTCTGGGTATGGCTAAAAATTCTGGTGCCGTTGGTTTTGTAACGGATGGGTGTGTACGAGACTTAGTCGGCTTGAAATCTGTTGGGCTCCCAGCGTGGTCTTTGGGGGTTACACCTAATTCACCGCACCGCAACGGTCCTGGAACCATTGGTTTCCCTGTCAATATTGCTGGCTATCCCGTGAGAAGCGGCGATGTGGTTGTAGCAGATCAAGACGGTGTCGTCATTATTCCTATCGAGAAGATTGCAATGGTTCTTGAAAAACTACCCGCTATACGAACGGCTGAAGCGAGTGCCGATGAATCTGTTCGGCAGGGCGCACGACTACCGGGTTTCTTGAAAAAGTAATTTCAATCGAATAATTTTTATGCATATCGATTTGCAAAAAAATGGCTACAGCGTTGCTGCGCTTAGACGCATAGCGCAAAAACGTCTTCCGCGTCCCATATTCGATTTCATTGATGGCGGCGCCGAGGATGAAGACACCTTACGTCAAAACGAATCAGCGTTTTTAGATTGGGAGTTACTGCCCAAACCCTTAAACGGAGCGGCAAAAAGAGACTTGTCGACTTCATTATTCGGACACACGCTTAGCAGTCCATTGCTGATCGGCCCAACAGGTCTTGCCGGACTATTTTGGCCGCAAGGTGAGGTTGCCGCTGCGAATGCGGCATCTGACTATGGCACTGTTTATTGTCTGAGCCACGGCTCTGTTTGCACTTTGGAGCAGCTTGCAAAGATGCACCAAGGCTTGAAATGGATGCAAGTATTTATATACAAAGACAGAGGGTTCACACGCGAATTAGCAACGCGTGCCCAACAGAGTGGCTACGATGCATTGGTTCTCACCATAGATAACCAATTAATTGGCAAACGCGAACGAGACATAGTCAATGGTTTCACTATTCCGCCAAGCTTAGATTTGCCACAGATGCTCGCTTTTGCAAAAAAACCGTCCTGGTGGTGGGCGATGCGTCATGAATTAGCCAAGGTGACTTTTGGCAATTACGTGCAATCTAATTCACCTGAATCTGTATCTGCATTAGCGGCTCGAATGGGTTCTTTGCTTGATCCGAGCATGTCATGGGACGACGTGGATATGGTGCGCGCGCATTGGAAAGGTCGCTTGATTCTTAAAGGTGTTCTCCACCCCGATGAAGCTTCACAAGCCGTTAAACGTGGGGTAGACGCCATCATTGTGTCTAACCATGGCGGCCGCCAACTCAACGGTGCTATCGCCAGCGTCAGGGCGTTACCTGCAGTGGTTCAAGCCGTCAATGGCGCTATTCCAGTTTTGCTGGACGGAGGCATACGTCGGGGAAGTGATATTTTCAAAGCAGTTGCACTAGGTGCTTCGGCAGTCCTGATTGGACGCCCCCATTTATGGGGTCTGTCGGTCGCAGGAAAAGACGGAGTGCAGTGGGTGCTTGAAATGCTGCACGGTGAACTTGATCGAACCATGGGCTTGGCCGGCGCTAGGACTATTGAAGCGATTCGTACC
Organism: Burkholderiales bacterium; assembly: GCA_018969975.1. Classification (GTDB taxonomy): domain Bacteria; phylum Pseudomonadota; class Gammaproteobacteria; order Burkholderiales; family Burkholderiaceae_C; genus Limnohabitans. Next base: position 3,012 of record JAGWXI010000083.1, on the reverse strand, counting down.
GGTCAGTTTATACAAAGCACCTAGCCTTGGTTCAAGCAGCGGTCAATTCTTTGAGCGATTGCGCAACAGGTGTGCGAATCAAATAATCGAATGCGCTTAATGCTGCTTTGGCGCCCTCGCCTGCAGCAATCACAATTTGCTTGTAGGGCACGGTAGTCACATCACCGGCAGCGAACACGCCTGGCACATTGGTGTGGCACTTCGCATCCACCACGATTTCGCCGTATTTGCTCAATTCAACCGTGCCTTTCAAGAACTCGGTATTGGGCACCAAACCAATTTGAACAAACACGCCTTCAAGCGCTACCGAATGCTCTTGGTTGGTTGCGCGGTCTTTGTAACGCAACCCGTTGACCTTTTGTCCGTCACCGGTGATTTCTGTCGTTTGTGCATTCACATGGATAGAAACATTGGGCAAGCTCTTTAACTTGCTCACCAAAACGGCATCCGCTTTCAAAGCATCAGCAAACTCCACCAAACTCACGTGCTCGACAACACCTGCTAGATCAATCGCCGCTTCTACACCTGAGTTGCCACCGCCAATCACTGCCACACGTTTGCCTTTGAATAAAGGGCCGTCGCAATGCGGGCAATAGGCCACGCCTTTGTTTTTGTATTCTTGTTCGCCGGGCACATTCACATTGCGCCAACGTGCACCCGTAGACAAAATAACACTGCGTGCACTCAAGATACCGCCATTGGCCATATGGACTTGCACCAAGCCACCTGCTTCGCTAGCTGGTACGATTTTTTCGGCACGTTGTAAATTCATGATGTCGACTTCGTAGTGACGCACTTGTTGCTCTAATGCTGCTGCGAACTTAGGACCATCCGTCTCTAAAACAGAGATGTAGTTTTCAATCGCCATGGTGTCGTTGGTTTGTCCGCCAAAGCGCTCTGCCGCCACCCCAACACGAATGCCTTTGCGTGCAGCGTAAACAGCCGCTGCAGCGCCCGCAGGGCCGCCGCCAACGATCAACATGTCAAATGGCTCTTTCTCGCTGAGCTTTACCGCATCGCGCTCTGCAGAGGAGGTGTCCAACTTTGCCAATATTTCTTCCAAGCTCATGCGGCCAGAGCCAAATACTTGGTCGTTTTTGAAGACCATAGGTACTGCCATCACTTGTCGCGCATCCACTTCGGCTTGGTTCAAGGCGCCATCGACGATGGTGGTGTTGATCTTGGGGTTGTAAATCGCCATCAAAGTTGCCGCTTGCACAACGTCAGGACAGTTGTGGCATGACAAAGACATATAGACCTCTAACTTCATCTCTGTCTCTAAGCCTTTGATTTGCTCCAACACCTCAGCTTCGACTTTTGGAGGATGGCCACCCGTCCACAACAACGCCAATACCAAGGAAGTGAACTCATGTCCCATAGGAATCGCTGCAAATCGCACGCCACGTGTCTCACCTTCTTTGGCAACCACAAACGAAGGTGTGCGCGCGTCATTGCCTGAGTCATCGAAACTCACTTTGTCAGACAACTCGGCGATTTCTTGTAAGAGCTCGCGCAATTCAACACTTTTTTCGCTGCTGTCTAGCGTGGCGATCAAGCGAATGGGCGTACGCAAGTTTTGCAAATACGCTTGCAATTGGGTTTTCATTTGTGTGTCGAGCATCTTTTTTTCCTTTTCAGAGACAAAACTTCTGACAAAAGAGGCGCGCAGCGCACACCTCTTTCAGCAGAAATACTGCTTAGATCTTGCCAACCAGGTCAAGTGATGGTGTCAATGTCTTGGCACCTTCGTTCCATTTAGCAGGGCACACTTGGCCAGGGTTGTTAGCCACGTACTGCGCAGCCTTCAACTTACGCACTGTTTCTTTGACATCACGGGCGATAGCGTTGTCGTGCACCTCGGCAGTTTTGATAAAGCCTTCTGGGTTGATGATGAACGTTCCGCGCAATGCCAAACCTTCTTCTTCAATGTGCACGCCAAATGCGCGTGTCAATTGGTGAGTGGGATCACCAATCAGAGGGAACTTGGCTTTGCCAACAGCGGGTGATGTCTCGTGCCACACCTTGTGGGCAAAGTGCGTGTCGGTCGTCACGATGTACACCTCTGCACCGGCTTTTTGGAACTCGGCGTAGTTGTCTGCCGCATCTTCGACTTCGGTGGGGCAGTTGAACGTGAAAGCGGCTGGCATGAAAATCAGGACAGACCATTCGCCTTTGAATGATTCGTCTGAGACTTGGACAAACTTGCCATTGTGAAAAGCTTGGGCCTTGAAGGGCTGGACTTTGGTATTGATAAGAGACATGACTGATTCCTTTCGGTGGTTGATAAAAACTATTGAATGAGAGAAACTCATTGATTTGAATCATAATGACATTTCGGGTTAACCCTGATTGTTTGTATCAATCACGGCGATTGCCCCTCCCTAATGGCAACAGATGCCCCTGTAATATCTACCACCTACATTCACACCGCTAATTGATGCCAATATTCACCAATAGACGAAAAGTGCTATCCCTCGGGCTCCTCATGGGCCTGGTTTGTGCCACCCAATTGGGCGCGCAAAACAAAACCGCGGAAGTTGACCCAGCGCGAATAAAACGGCTTCAACCCTTTTTGCAAACTCCCACCCTGATCGGCCAGGGCAAATACAGCTATTGGGGGTTTGACGTTTACAACGCAAGTCTCTGGGCTGGTGAGGCCACCATCGCTTCGGACCAGTGGGCCAGTCAGCGTATTGCGTTGGAATTGCATTACCTCAGAGACTTCAACGGCGCCGATATTGCCAAACGTTCAATCGATGAAATGCATGCCCAAAACGCCCTGCCGAAAAACAAAGCAACTGTTTGGCTTAAAACATTGGAGGGAATTTTTCCTAATGTGGGCAAAGGCCAATATCTCACTGGCATCTTTATTCCCAACGCAGGTGCGCAATTCTTATATGACAACACCGCTATTGGCGAAATCAAAGACCCCGAATTGGCCAAACGCTTTTTTGATATCTGGCTAGCCCCGCAAACCTCAGCGCCAGATTTACGTAAGCGCTTGTTTGCGGG
>JAGWXI010000082.1 GCA_018969975.1 Burkholderiales bacterium | reverse complement strand
AAATTGTCGTGGCGAGTTTGATTTGTTCACGCTCTTGCGTGGTCTGGGCTACTTTGTCGCGGATGTAGAGAGGTAGTGCATCTTCTGGCGGCACTGCCAATCCTTGCTCCAATGCAACAGGTGCTAAGCGCAACAGGGCTTGTGCAGTGGGCATAGCGCACATAGGTTTGTCTGAGAGCGCTGTTGGCCAACGTGTTGCGAATGCTTCCCACGCATTACCAACCGTGGTGAATGCGCGGTCTTTCCATTCGTTAGGCACGCAGATATCTTGGGGGGAATTCACCGACGGCATCTGCACGCACCGCCACCCTTCTTGCCACTCGTAGGCTGCGGTGTAGACCTGATCCATCCGCGCGTCCATGGCTACAAAATACCTTTGCATCTCTTGCTTTGGTTCAGTTTGGAGAAGATTTTCATTTTGAAACCGTGCGTCCTCCGCCACCGCCAACAAGGTGTCAATGGGCAAAACGCTTACTCCAGCACCAAATGCCAAGCCCTGCGCCACAGAACAGGCAGTACGTAAGCCTGTGAAAGAACCCGGGCCCTTACCAAACACCACGGCGGTGAGATCTGTGAACAACAGTTGTGCTTGGTCCATCAGCCCAACAATTTCTGGCAAAACCAGTAGCGACGATTGGGCACCGCCTTTGGCCGAGTGGGCCCACACTTCAGACGCACCACCTTGTGATGAGGCCAGCGCTAGGGAGAGGACGTCGGTGCTGGTCTCAATCGCCAGCCATTTATAGGAATGCATAAGGCTTGATTATTACGGCTGTGATAATTTGTCTATGCGTAGGCGTTTCATCACTGTTGTTGCCGCTTGGTTGCTGAGCAGCTTGCCATTGGCGTTTGCGCACAAGGTGCCACTCCCTGCGCCTGTCATTGCAGCCTTACAACGCGCCAAAGTGCCTGTTGAAGCTTTACATGTCGTCGTCATGGAGGCCAATGGTTCGCAAAAAACTGCGGCTCTCTTGAGCCATCAGGCGGCAACTTCCATCAACCCCGCGTCGTTGAGCAAACTCGCGACCACGGTCGCAGCTCTGGATTTATTGGGTCCCACATATGTGTGGCGCACACCTGTATATGTGGATGGTCCTGTGCGAGATGGTGTGTTGCAAGGCAGTGTTTACCTGCGTGGCAGTGGCGATCCGCGCTTGGTCGTGGAGCGTGTCTGGCTTTTAATGCGCCGCTTGCAAGGCTTAGGCATTCAAAAAATCCAAGGCGATATCGTGCTCGATAGAAGCGCTTTTGATTTGCCTGAGCGCAACCCTGCCAGTTTTGATGGTGAACCTTTGCGACCTTATAACGCCGCACCCGATGCATTGCTGGTGAATTTCAAATCGCTGGTATTTCAATTTGTGCCTGATCGCGCCGCCAATGTGGCGCGCATACATGTGGAGCCACCATTGGCTGGCGTTCAATTTCCATCATCTGTGCCGCTCTCGCATGCAGATTGCAACGACTACCGCAGTAGTTTGCGCGCTGATTGGGCAGACCCGTTACGTATTCGATTTACAGGCAGTTTTCCTGCCACGTGTGGAGAAAAAGTGTGGCCTGTGGCTTACGCTGCACCAGCTCAATTTGCGGCTCGAGCGATAGCGGGAATGTGGCAGCAAGTCGGCGGTCAATTGGTCGGACAAGCACGCGAAGGTGTTGTGCCTGCTAATTTGCCAGTGGCCTTTGCATTGGAGTCCCCCGCTTTGTCCGAAATCATTCGTGACATCAACAAATTCAGTAACAACGTGATGGCGCAACAGTTGTTTTTGACATTGGGCCAACAAGGGAGAAGCCCCGCTACTTGGGATTCGTCACGAGAAGCCATGCAAGCTTGGTGGCGTGAGCGGATCGGCGGTGAAACTCCAGTTTTTGACAACGGCTCTGGGCTGAGCCGCGAAGATCGTGTCAGCGCGCTTGGACTTGCACGCTTGTTGCAATTTGCGTGGGGGTCACCAACCATGTCCGAGCTGATGAGCTCTTTGCCTGTGAGCGGATTAGATGGAACCTTAAAACGCAGCAAAGCGCAATCTATTGCACACCTCAAGACTGGCAGTTTGCGGGATGTAACGGGAATTGCTGGCTATGTGGATACCGCAAACGGCAAGCGGCTCATCTTGGTGGCGGTGTTGAACCACGCGAATGCGCAGGCTGCACGCGGTGCGCTGGATTTATTAGTCGATTGGACGGCTTCGCAAAAGCCTTAACGCCAGCCTGCGCGGTAGAAGTTGTAGTTGTAGATGTAGTCGCCCATGAGGCGGCTGGCAAATGGTGTTATGTAGTAATCGTAGGCAAATACCGAAGAGGCGTAAGTCCATGCGGTACTGGTGTATTGGTTCGTTGATGTGGCAGCAAGGGTGCTGGTTGTGCAATTGGGGACCGCAGTACTACAAACAACCAAATCCGGATTTGTGACGCCATAGGAAGAAAAAGTATTGGCGCTTCCAGTATTGGTGGTTCCAGTGATTAAATTGAAATACGACATCAAGTCAACCAGTAAAACTGGTTGGTGCGAAGAGGTTGCAGGATAGGCCGTATTTAACTTGGTACTTAGTAAGCACGAAAAGGATTGGCAGGCAGTGCCGGTGTCATAGCTAAGAGCCTGTGCATAAGAGTTGTACGAAGCATTAGTACCTGCGGGGCGCACTCCATTTAAAGCTAGAAACGGGGGGGTCCTCGCAACATTGATAGGTTGCATCACCACCACATATTGAGCCCCGGCATTGGTCAACGACTGAATTGCTGTCGTAAGTGCCGTTGCTGCAGTTGAAACTGCTGATGTATTGTTGGTAGGCGCTGCAGAAATTACGTCTTGTGTACCTGCTGTAATAATAAATAAGTCCTTTGAGCCCGGGGTGTTATTGGCTAAATAGGTAGATATTTGAGTAGCCGTATCACTAGAGGTAGCAGTTCCTGCCGCATAACTGTAAGCCGTTCCGGACGCAATAACAGCTGATGATGAAGTTCTGTACTTCAAAGTAAAGCCATAAATGCTTGCGATTCTGCTTGCAACTGTGGCATTAGTTTCCGATGTATTTACCGAGTAAGTGGCGTAGCCGTTAGTGTCAACCGTACTAAAGGCATCCCCAAACGCAATAACGCGCGTAGGCACCAAAGGATTCACCGTGCTACTCGCTCCCCCGCAACCCACCAAAACACAAGCGGCCATGAGGGCTGCAATGCGCATCCATGTTGAAAATGAAAGTTTGATCATCAAAGGGTCTCTTGGCTTGGCAGCGGTTTTGATTTTTTGCGGTAACGCGATAGTTTAACGGCCTGCCGTTTCGGCTCGGCGTAGGCGGTCATGGACGCCTTCCCAGCCGCTATCAAGGGGAGGTGTTTCAACCCAGATCTGCTCAACGCCTAAATCGTCAAAGGCGCGTAATTGTGCAAACAGCGCATAGGCACATTGCGCAGCATCACTGGGCATTTGTTGCCAATGCAGCTTGGTTTTCTTGTCAGAGTGCGCCCGAGATAGGGCGTGAAGGAGTGACCTAGACCAAATAGCGAGTGGAAATGCGTCTTTATGTTGCGCCAACTTTTGTTCCATAACTTGCTTATCCATCAAAAACAATTTGGCAGTAGGCGCGTAATGCGCAAGCAAAGTGCCGGAAGCTTTGGGGGCATTTGCGGTTGGTGCAAATTGTTCGCCTTGCAGTAACACTTTCTGACCACATGCCACGCTAAGTTGGTCCACTGTTAAAACCCCAGGACGCAACAAAATGGGTTGCCCGCGTGTGCAATCGACGATGGCAGATTCAATGCCTACGGTACATGCGCCACCATCCACAATTAGAAGTGATTCACCAAATTCCTCTCCAACATGTGTGGCGGTAGTGGGGCTCACGCGGCCAAATTTGTTGGCACTCGGGGCGGCCACACCCCATACACCTAGCTTCTGCGCAGCCAGCAACAACTGTCTGGCTATTGGGTGTGAAGGGCAGCGAATACCGACGGAGTTTTGACCGCCAGCAGCGGCCGTGGCGACATCAGTCCTGCGCGGCAGAATGACTGTGAGGGGCCCGGGCCAAAAGGCTTCGATCAACCGTTTTGCGAAATCAGGAATGTCGCTTGCAAAAAGCCTTGCGTGCTCTAAATCTGTCACATGCACGATAAGCGGGTGATCGCTGGGTCGACCTTTGCGCTTAAAAATTTTTGCAACCGCTTGTGCATTGCATGCATCCGCCGCCAAGCCGTACACCGTTTCGGTTGGTAAGCCAATCAAATCACCCCGTTGCAATGCTTGCGCGGCCAGTGCTAGTGATTGTGAAGACTGGCCGTCGACCACCATATGCATTGCACGCGTTTAAAACGCAGTAATTCCCAAAATTGCCGCAGCTTGGTTCGCAGTAGAGAGCGCCTGTTCTGGCGTCGAAGCCGTGATGGTGAGATGCCCCATCTTGCGCCCTTTGCGCGCTTCGCTTTTGCCATACAAATGCAAATGCGTGCCAGCGAGTTGGAGAACCTCGGGGAAATTGGGGTCAGAACCCAATTTCTCCGACCATATATCTCCCAACAAATTCAGCATGACCGCCGGACTGTGTTGCCGCGGTGGGGTCAGAGGCAGCCCCGCCATGCAGCGCAGTTGCAATTCAAACTGCGAGACATCACAGGCGTCTAGGCTGTAGTGGCCGCTGTTGTGGGGGCGGGGGGCGATTTCGTTGACGACTAAGGTGTTGTCTTCGAGTACAAAAAACTCTACGCACAGAACGCCGATGTATTGCAACTCTTGCGCGATGGACTTCGCGGCGTTGATGGCCTGTGTTGCTAGCGTGCTATCGCAAACACCTGCCCACACTTGCGTCATAGCCAAAATACCATCGCGGTGCACATTGTGTTGCACCGGTAAATGCACCATCACACCATCATGGCCACGCGCAACGATCACCGAATATTCGGCTTGGAGTGGCAGCATTTTTTCAAGCACGCAAGGTACGCCGCCTAATTGTTTGAATGCGTCGATTAGTTCTTTCTTGTTTCGTACCCGAACCTGGCCCTTACCGTCATAGCCCATGCGCGCGGTTTTCAAAATGCCAGGTATCAGATGGATGCCTTCGGTGTGCTTCCATGCCACATCCAAATCTGCGTCAGACGCAATGACAGCAAACGGCGCAACAGGCACACCACAGTTCACGAAATGGGCTTTTTCCAATCGCCTGTCTTGGGCGACCGCTACTGCATGTGCATTTGGCGCGACTTGAATTGTTTCTGCCAATCGAGCCAAGGCATCAGCCGGTACGTTTTCAAATTCGGTAGTAACCGCTTGGCACACAGACGCCAACTGTTGCAAGCCAGCAGGGTCTAGGTAGTCCCTTGGAATATGCTGGTGGCTAACTAATCCAGCAGGGCTGTGTGGGTCAGGGTCTAACACCGCGGTTTGAAAACCCATACTTTGCGCCGCATGGACCCACATGCGTCCCAATTGACCACCGCCTAAAACGCCTAGGGTTCCACCCGGCGCGAGCGGTTTGAAGGCCACGCTCATGCCTTAGGCGGCAACGTCATATTGCGCGCGTTTTCGGTTTGTCGCGCACGATAGGCGTCTAGTTTTGCTAACAAGTCTGCGTTGCTTGCAGAATTGGTTGCTGTTTTTGCATCAGAAGTTTTGGAATCTGCCGCGCTGTAGATTGCAGCAGCAGAGTTCGCCAACATCGCCACCGCAAACAACGCAGCATTAACAGCCCCCGCCTCACCAATCGCAAAGGTCGCCACGGGAATACCTTTGGGCATTTGCACGATGCTGTGCAACGAGTCAACACCTTGCAAATGCTTACTCGCAACCGGAACACCGAGCACGGGCACCGTGGTTTTGGCGGCCAACATACCGGGCAAATGTGCCGCTCCACCCGCACCTGCGATGATGGCGCGCAGTCCACGCGCTTGTGCTGTTTCAGCATAAGCAAACATATCGTCAGGCATACGGTGCGCTGAAACGACACGGGTTTCAAAGGCAATCCCAAATTCTTGGAGAATCGAGGCTGCGTGTTGCATGGTGTCCCAATCAGATTGGGAGCCCATGACGACGCCGACTTGGCACTGGGTCATGATGTGGCTTAGGGTTGGGAGTCGATTAGATAAACAGTGAATTTTAAGACGGGACCCCCATGATCGATGTAACGATGGAAAATTTTGAAGCAGACGTGATTGCTGCTTCGCAAACCACACCTGTACTGGTGGACTTTTGGGCTGATTGGTGTGGCCCCTGTAAATCTTTGGGTCCTGTGCTCGAAAAGTTAGAGACTGCCTACGCAGGGCGTTTCACGCTCGTCAAAATCAACGCCGACAGCGAACAACAACTCGCCGGTGCATTTGGCGTTAAAAGCCTGCCCACTTGCATATTGCTGATGGGCGGGCGGCCTGTTGACGGATTTATGGGCGCATTGCCAGAAGGCAAAGTGCGCGAGTTTTTAGACAAACACTTGCCCTCCGACGACGAAGTGGCGGCACAAGCAGATGCGCAGGCCGCAGAGGAATTGTTGGAAGCAGGAGACGCAGACGCCGCTCTCGCCAAATTACAAGAAGCTTTAGAGCTCAACCCCAGCGACGACGAAACGCGCTACAACTTTGTCAAACTATTGATCTCGGTGGGCGAGTTAGACAAAGCACAAGCCCATCTAGCGCCAGCGTTGGTGCAAATTCCCTTGCAACTGCGTTTTGAAGCTTTGAGCTACTGGTTGCAATCTTTGCAATTTGTCAGCTCCGATGAACGTGGCAACTGGCAAGCCGAACAGTTCGAATCCCTGATCGCACAAAACAAACGCGACTTCGACACCCGCCTTGCCAAAGCCCGCGTCTTGATTGCCGACGGGTTGATGGAAGAAGCGATGGAAGAGTTGCTAGAAATCATCATGCGCGACAAGTCATGGAATAACGACGTAGCGCGCAAAACCTATGTCGCGATTTTGGAATTGATGACGCCCCCTAAGCCCAAAGCAGATGCTGCAGAGGTCGGCAAATCCAAAGGCGGTATCGAGTTAATGGGCAAAAGTGCGATGCAAGAAGACCCGCAAATGGAGTTGCTATCGCGCTACCGCCGCAAGCTCAGCATGGCTTTAAATTAGTTTAAATGAATTAATTATTCATATTTAATCAATATTTAAGTATTAATTTATGTAGAATCATTTCCTTTTAAAAAGGAGCGGATTCATGCTTGATGTTTATGTATTGGTTCATGGCGCTTGGCACACAGGAGCGGAGCTAGAAGCCACGGCAGATCACCTTCGTAAACGCGGGCACGAAGTACATTGCCCGACACTCGCAGGCAATCGGCCTCAAGATGACCGAAGTCAAATAGGGCTAGAGGATGCTGTTGCGTCTTTAGTCCAGTACATCGATAGCCATGATTTAAAAAATATTCGCTTAGTCGGTCACAGTTATGCAGGGATGGTCATCTCCCTTGCATCTGAAAAAATTGCTTCGCGAATCGCCCGTCTTGTCTATGTCAACGCATTTGTCCCCGAACCAGGCGAGTCGTTGATCGATATGCTGCCCGCTTTTTACGCGCAGACCTTTCAGAGTATGGCAGAGGCTAACAATGGGGCGTTGGTTCTACCATTTCCAATTTGGCGTGAATTTTTTATCAATGATGCTGACTTGGCTTTGGCGCAATCTGCATACGCCAAACTTAACCCCCATTCTTACAAAACTTTTACAGATAAAGCTTTGCTGAATGCGCCTCTATCAAGTTCTACCTTGATTGGCAAATCGTATGTAAATTGCCAACAAGACACTGCCTTGCCGCACAGCATGCCCTGGCATCCTAGGTTGTCGGAACGCTTAGGTTTGTTTCGTTTGGTCGAGTGCCAAGGTAGCCACGAAATATGGTTCACCGACCCAGCCACTATCGCTAACGCCATTATTTGCGCTGGTCGCGACTAATCTTTCAAACGCTCCCAAGCCTCTTGGTATTTAGCGGCCGTCTGCGCAATCACATCTTGCGGTAAGTGTGGCGCAGGCGGTGATTTGCTCCAAGGCTTGCCTTGCACTTGCGCAGTCTCTAACCAATCGCGCAAAAACTGTTTGTCGTAGCTCGGTGGATTGACGCCCACTTGGTACGAGTCTGCCGGCCAATAGCGTGATGAGTCTGGCGTCAACACCTCGTCCATCAACACCAAGTTGCCATTCGGATCGAGCCCAAACTCAAACTTGGTGTCCGCAATGATGATGCCCTTAGCAGCCGCCACATCGCGTGCGGTTTCATACAAAGCGATGCTGATGGTGCGGATTTTTTCTGCCAACGGTGCGCCGATGCGTTCAACAGTTTGTTCAAACGTGATGTTTTCATCATGCTCACCCATCGCTGCTTTGGCAGCAGGCGTGAAGATAGATTCAGGTAAACGGCTGGCGTTGTGCAAACCTTTTGGCAAAGGCACGCCACACACCGATTGGCTGACTTGGTATTCCTGCCAACCACTGCCGGCTAAATAACCACGCACCACCGCTTCTATGGGGATAGGCTGCAAGCGTTTCACCAGCATGGCTCGTCCGGTGACTTGCGGCACTTCATCTGCATGCACGACCGATTCAGGCGCATCCCCTGTCAAATGGTTGGGGCAAATATGCCCGAGTTTTTTAAACCAGAACAAAGCCATTTGCGTGAGCAACACACCTTTGCCTGGAATAGGCTCGCCCATGATGACGTCGAACGCGCTGATGCGGTCCGACGCCACCATCAAGATGCGGTCGTCGCCTACTGCATAGTTGTCGCGCACCTTGCCACGCGCCAAGAGCGGCAAAGAAGTGAGTGAAGAGGTGTGAAGGGCTGTTGCCATGAATCAGTGCACCACTTGGGCGAGTTCGCCCCGGGTGTACTTGGCGGCGACCACTTGCAGTGAATCGCCCTTGATCTTGCTCGCTTGGCCTTCGCAACCGAATTCGATATAGCGTTGCTTGCAAATTGCTTGGGCAGCTTCGCGCGCAGGTTTGAGCCATTCGCGTGCGTCAAATTTTTCTGGGTTTTCAAACAAGAACTTGCGCACCGCACCTGTCATGGCCAAGCGGATGTCGGTATCGATATTGATTTTGCGCACGCCAAATTTGATGGCCTTTTGAATTTCTTCCACAGGCACGCCATAGGTTTCTTTCATATTTCCACCGTATTGGCGAATGGTTGCCAGCAGTTCTTGCGGCACGCTGGATGACCCATGCATCACCAAATGCGTATTGGGAATGCGGCGGTTGATTTCCATGATGCGGTCGATCGCCAAAATATCGCCCGTAGGCTTGCGCGTGAATTTGTAAGCGCCATGGCTAGTGCCAATCGCAATCGCCAAAGCATCGAGTTGGGTGCGTTTGACAAAGTCAGCGGCTTGTTCAGGGTCGGTCAACAACTGTTCGCGCGTCATGGTGGCGTCGGTGCCGTGTCCGTCTTCTTTGTCGCCCTTCATGGTTTCTAAAGAGCCCAAGCAGCCGAGTTCACCTTCAACAGTCACGCCTAATTTGTGCGCCATGTCGACGACTTTGCGGGTGACGTCTACGTTGTAGTCGTAGCTGGCAATCGTTTTACCGTCGGCTTCTAAGCTGCCGTCCATCATGACTGAGCTGAAACCTAAATCGATCGCGCCTTGGCAAACACTGGGGTTTTGTCCGTGGTCTTGGTGCATCACCAAAGGAATATGCGGATAGGCCTCGACCGCCGCTTGGATCAAATGCTTGATGAACGATTCGCCTGCGTATTTACGCGCGCCAGCACTGGCTTGCAAAATCACTGGTGCGCCAGTTTCATGTGCTGCCGCCATCACGGCTTGCACCTGCTCTAAGTTATTGACGTTGAACGCAGGAATGCCATAGCCTTGCACAGCGGCATGGTCGAGTAGTTCGCGCATCGAAACGAGTGCCATAAAAATATCCTCTAAAAATAAAAATCAGTAATTGCGCAAAATTCTAAGCTTGCTGGTTTTACGCTACCTGACAAATTTTGAGCATATTGGTGCCGCCTGGTGTGCCCATCGGCTCACCGCAAGTAATGGCGTACACATCCTTCGATTGCATGATGCCGCGCTCTTTCAAGTAAGTTTCAGCTTGGGCCAGTGCGGTATCGCGGTCGGTGCTGGTGTCCATCAATAACGCACGCACATTACGGTAGAGCGCCATCTTGCGCTGGGTGCTCGCTCGCGTGGTGAGCGCATAAATGGGGATGTGGATACGGTGACGGCTCATCCACAACACCGTAGAGCCCGAGTCCGTTAAAGCAACAATTGCTTTGGCATCTAGATGGTGCGCGGTAAACAGAGCTCCCATCGCAATCGATTGGTCGATACGGCTAAATGTCTGGCCGGTAAAGTCGCCATCGAGTTCCACCTCTTCAGCGTCCTCGGCAGCTGTGCAAATGCTGGAGACTTGTTGTACCGTTTCTAGCGGGAATTTACCTGCAGCTGTTTCAGCGCTCAACATCACGGCATCGGTGCCGTCTAGTACAGCATTGGCTACATCGCTCACCTCCGCACGCGTTGGCACGGGGTTGGTGATCATGCTCTCCATCATTTGGGTAGCGGTAATCACCACGCGGTCCATCTCTCTAGCCATTTTGATCATGCGTTTTTGTAAAGCGGGGACAGCTGCATTGCCGACTTCCACCGCCAAATCGCCTCGTGCGACCATGATGCCGTCGCTGACGCGCAATATCTCCTCCAAATTTGGAATAGCTTCCGCCCGCTCGATTTTGGCAATCAACCCCGGCTTGTGTTTGTAGGGCTCGCCCGCCACATTGGCGAGTTGACGGGCCATTTCCATGTCGGTTGCATTCTTGGGAAAACTGACAGCTACGTAATCGGCTTGAAAGCTCATCGCAGTTTTGATGTCTTCCATGTCTTTGGCCGTCAAAGCAGGTGCAGTCAAGCCGCCACCTCTTTTGTTAATGCCTTTGTTGTTGGACAGCTCTCCGCCGAGCTTGACACTGGTGTGTACCTGTTCGCCTTTGACTGATTCGACGGTTAAAACAATCAAGCCATCGTTGAGCAAAAGCAAATCACCCGGCTTGACGTCCCTTGGCAATTCTTTGTAGTCAAGCCCAACGCCGTGGATGTCACCCGGCTCTTGACGAGAAGCGTCTAGTACAAAATTCGCACCGTTGACCAACATCACTTTTCCGTCGGCAAACTTGCCAACCCGAATCTTGGGGCCCTGCAAGTCGGCCATGATGGCGACTTCTCGGCCTACATTTTTAGCTGCTTGTCGAACAAGGTTGGCGCGGTCGATATGGTCTTGGGCTTTGCCGTGGCTGAAGTTCAAGCGCAGCACCGTCACGCCGGCCAAGATCATTTGCTCCAACAAAGCGGGATCGCTAGACGCTGGCCCTAGAGTGGCAACAATTTTGGTGGCATGGGGCATTACTGAGTCTCCTAATGAATAAGCCCCGCGATTCTCACATGTTTGATTTCCCTTATTCGACTTGTAAGCCTGTGTAATCAAAACTTGACACACGTCAAAGAGCGCTTAAAAACAACACTTTCCACCTCTTTTTGGCCGCTTCGGCCCTACTTGTGCGACGGTCAAATGAGCCATATCTGCTGTAAAAAGCGATAATTGCGTGTTGAAAAATATTTAAGCGCACTTTGGCAAGCACGCCCCTTTGACTCCCCATGCATACACACATTGACCCGATTTCTCCGCACGAGCCCATGCCCCACCGCAAAGTAATGCGTGAGTGGTTGATTCCTCTTTCCGAACGCACGACTTTGCTA
>JAGWXI010000162.1 GCA_018969975.1 Burkholderiales bacterium | reverse complement strand
CCTGCTTCCCGCGCAAGGGGCAACTGTGGTGACCGACGCTAAAGCCGATGTGGTCATTCAAGACATGGCCAATGCATTCAAGCGCAATGACAAGAAACGCTTAACCGCCCTACTACCACAAGCCAAAGGCCATCCCTTAGAAGCATGGGCCGCTTATTGGGAGTTGAAGGCCAGACTTGACGAAGCTTCATCGCAAGAAATCCGCGCTTTTTTCACCAAATTTGAAGGCAGCTACCAAGAAGACCGGCTTCGCAACGACTGGTTACTGCTGTTGGGCAGTCGTCGCGACTGGACCACTTTAGAGTCTGAGTACCCGCACTACCGCATGCGCGACGACCGTGAACTGCGTTGCTATTTCCTTACCGTCGAGTTCATCCAAAAAGGCCCGCAAGTTGGCAAGATGGTGGCCGACGAAGTGCGTCGCAATTGGATGGGTATGCGCGAGGCCGATGACGGATGTACTTTAGCTGCGGACCGTTTGTACGACGCCAAGTTCTTCACCGCGCTAGATATTTGGCGCAAGGCCAGATTGATGGTCGAGCACACACGCCCTGTCACTGCGCGCAATGCAGTGCAAATCGTCGCACCACAAGTTGCGCCTATGGTCAAAGATATTCATAACAACGCCACCCAGTTTTTAGCCAAAAACATTGCGGCGCCGCAAAAGGTTCGACAAGAGTTGGTGGTGATGGCTCTAGTACGTGTAGCCTCGCAAGACCCTGATGTCGCCGCCAAACTGATGCGCACTAAATGGCAACCTTACCTCACGACGGAAGAGCGGCATTGGGTATGGGGTGTCATCGGGCGTCAATCCGCCATGCGTTTGGACGACGACGCACTAGACCATTACGCTCGCGTCGCCCACGATAAAGACTTGAACGACGACATGCTGGCTTGGAAAGTTCGCGCTGCTCTGCGTGCGGGAAACACGCCCAAATGGTCTTTGGTGGAGAGCGCCATCCATGCGATGAGCCCTGACGCGCGCAAAGAACCTGCCTGGATTTATTGGTACGCCCGCGCATTGCTAAGCCACAAAAAGATCACACCTGCGATACAACAAGAAGCAAATGCATTGCTGGAGAGCATCGCCGGCGTTAAAGGGTTTTACGAACAATTGGCTTTGGAAGAGTTAGGTCGCAAAGTCAGTACGCCTTCAAAACCGCCGGCACCAACAGCCGAAGAATTAGAAGTCGCCAAACGTAACCCTTCTTTGCAAAGAGCTTTGTACGCCATTGCCATGGGCTTGCGTGCCGAAGGCGTAAGGGAGTGGAACTACGGTACCAATTTGGTGAATGCCCAAGGACAAAGCGGCTTGATGACTGACCGCGAGTTATTGGCTGCCGCGCAACTCGCTTGCGAGCACCAAATTTGGGATCGGTGCATCAATACCAGTGAGCGCACACGCGCAGTGATAGATGTGGAACAACGCTTTCCGATGCCATTTAAAGATGCCGTCCTCCAACGCACACGTTCCATAAACCTTGACCCAGCTTATGTTTACGGGTTAATTAGACAAGAAAGCCGATTTGTGATGGACGCTAAATCGCACGTTGGTGCTTCTGGCTTGATGCAAGTCATGCCTGCGACTGCGCGCTGGACTGCTCGCAAGATTGGTTTAAACGGATTCACCCCAGACCAAATCACAGACCGCGACACTAATATCGCTATCGGCACTGGCTATTTAAAGTTGGTCCTTGACAGCTTTGAGGGCTCTTTGCCACTAGCTTCGGCGGCATACAACGCAGGTCCAAGCCGCTCGAGACGTTGGCGCGCACCGAATGATGGGACTGGCCCTGTTGTAGAGGGCGCCATTTGGGCTGAGAACGTGCCTTTCAACGAGACCCGCGACTATGT
>JAGWXI010000081.1 GCA_018969975.1 Burkholderiales bacterium | reverse complement strand
GACGGAAGCCATGATGAGTCATGAACTGCTGATCAGGGTCGCGATCCGTGCACAAATATTTACCAGCGTGATGCATCTCGGCATGGATTTGGTGATAGTTGCGCCACGAGGTGTGCAGTATCGGGATCGACATGAATAGCGTGCCGATCCAACGCGCGCGATTCATGTTCTCGATCGAGGCTCCGTGGTTGCTGTAGTGGAATGTGTGCAGAAGCCCGCGGGTGCGGTTGGTGACTAAGATCCAAGCAGGTAAATAGATTAGCATTTTTGCCACGAACGGCCAGGACGAGTGGTAAACGTACGAGGAAGCAACCACGCAGATAATTACCACTGACCAAGACCACAGTACCTGACAGCAAAGTTGCCATTCCGTTAGCCATGTTTGGCGGGGTACGCGTGGCGGATGATCCCACAGGGACTTGCCGGTGACCCACGTCCAGAATGCTTGAAAAGGAAGGTGTCCGTATGTGGCGCGGACATTCACTCCGTAGCTGTAACGGGAAAAACGCGTTGCATACGTTGGATCTTTCATGGCTCTTGCTCTTTCGCATCACGCTCGTAATCGACGGTTATCGCCGTCGTAGCTAGAGACGAAAAACACCAGTGAGGCACGCACACCGCTTTCCACTGTGCAAACTTTGTGGGGATAGTCGCAACGGCTCACTGTGACAGACTGATATTCTGGCGTTATGGAGGTGTGACCACCGTCTGGACGGTATACAACGAAGGCTCCGCCTTCGAAGTAACGCCCTAGTTGTAGCGTCACAGATATTTCGTAGTCGGGGTTGCTATCCTTGTCTAGGTGTAAGCCAATAAAGGAGTTGGGATGCATCAAGTTGATTTGCATTCGCCGTATTTGCACAGGCGAGTCCAATTGCGCTAGCTTCTGAAGCATTGCTAGACGTCGAGGATCCTTTAGCAGTTTAAGTATCTTTTCGGAGATTTCCTCATCTACTACTCTTGGGCGATCTACGTCAGTAATAAGGCGCCCCACTTCTACTTTGTTAGGCTCTCCAGCATCTCCTACTTCCACAGTCTCGTAGTTGAGACCGCTACGGAGTCCGAGTTTCTCCAACTCATCCCACTCCTTGGAGGTGAGGAATTCGAGTTCGGTTTCGATCACCACAACGCCGTCGTGGTCGAGGATACGGCTCATTTTGTCAATGGCTGTCTGGAATTGTTGCGAAGTTCCTATGCTGAATTGGTACATTTATTAATTCCTAGGCATTAAAAAAACTTAACCAAATGGTATTTAGTAACGCATTGATGCGTAAGCTACTAAATACGGTAGTTGCTCAAAATCTAGTCATCGGGTATGGCTACTTGATTGACTTAGTTATGGCGCTTTATGTCTAGGCGAGTGCTTCAAGGGCTTTGGGTTAGGGTAGTAAAAATATGTGCATTTGTATTGATAGGAAGAAAAGTTGTCGTAAAAAAACCCGCAAGGCGCAAACCTTGCGGGTTTATTTGTTGGAGCAAGAGAACCTAGGTCCTCAGGCCAAGCAGTTGGGCAATTACATGCCCATGCCGCCCATGCCACCCATGCCGCCCATATCAGGCATACCGCCACCCGCAGGTGCGTCGTCCTTAGGAGCTTCACAGATCATGGCTTCAGTGGTCAACATCAAAGAAGCGACAGACGCTGCGTTTTGCAGAGCTGTGCGTGTCACTTTGGTGGGGTCCAAGATGCCCATTTCGATCATGTCGCCGTAGGTGTCGTTCGCAGCGTTGAAACCGTAGTTACCTTTGCCAGCCATCACAGCGTTCACCACAACAGATGGCTCGCCACCCGCGTTGTAGACGATTTCGCGCAAAGGAGCTTCGATGGCTTTCAACACCAGTTTGATACCGGCTTCTTGGTCAGCGTTGTCACCTTTGATGGTGCCGGCTGCTTGGCGTGCGCGCAGCAATGCAACGCCACCACCAGCCACGATGCCTTCTTCCACTGCAGCGCGGGTTGCGTGCAGAGCGTCTTCGACGCGGGCTTTTTTCTCTTTCATTTCGACTTCAGTGGCAGCGCCCACTTTGATCACGGCAACACCGCCAGCCAATTTGGCTACGCGCTCTTGCAGTTTTTCGCGGTCGTAGTCGCTGGTGGCTTCTTCGATTTGCACGCGGATTTGTTTGACGCGGGCTTCGATGTCGCCAGCAGCACCAGAGCCGTCGATGATGATGGTGTTTTCTTTGCCCACTTCGATGCGCTTGGCTTGACCGAGGTCAGCCAAAGTCACTTTTTCGAGTGTCAAACCAACTTCTTCGGCAATCACTTTGCCGCCAGTCAGAATAGCGATGTCTTCCAACATGGCTTTGCGACGATCGCCAAAGCCAGGAGCCTTGACAGCCACAACTTTCAAGATGCCACGGATGGTGTTGACCACCAAAGTTGCCAAGGCTTCGCCTTCGACTTCTTCAGCAATGATCAACAAAGGACGGCCTGCTTTTGCAACGGCTTCCAATGTAGGCAACAAATCGCGGATGTTGCTGATTTTCTTGTCGAACAACAACACGAATGGGTTGTCGAGCAAAGCGGCTTGCTTTTCTGGGTTGTTGATGAAGTAGGGTGACAAGTAGCCACGGTCAAACTGCATACCTTCGACGATGTCGAGTTCGTTTTCCAATGACTTGCCGTCTTCCACGGTGATCACACCTTCTTTGCCGACTTTGTCCATGGCTTTAGCGATGATCTCGCCGATGCTGTGGTCGCTGTTAGCAGAAATCGAACCGACTTGGGCGATTTCTTTGGTGGTGGTAGTGGCCTTAGTAGCTTTCTTGAGTTGCTCGATCAAAGCGTGCACAGCTTTGTCGATACCGCGCTTCAAGTCCATAGGGTTCATGCCTGCGGCGACATACTTCATGCCTTCGTGCACGATGGCTTGGGCCAACACGGTCGCAGTCGTTGTACCGTCACCAGCGTTGTCAGAAGTCTTAGAAGCAACTTCCTTGACCATTTGCGCGCCCATGTTTTGCAATTTGTCTTTGAGTTCGACTTCTTTTGCAACGGACACACCGTCTTTGGTCACGGTAGGAGCGCCGAATGAGCGCTCGAGCACCACGTTACGGCCTTTAGGGCCGAGGGTGACTTTCACTGCGTTGGCCAGGATGTTGACACCCTCGACCATGCGTGCGCGGGCTTCGCCGCCAAAAATTACGTCTTTTGCTGCCATGTGAATTTCTCCAGAATTTCAATAAATGTGCGTGGGGAGTCTTAAGCGACTACGGCGAAGAGGTCTTCTTCTTTCATGACCAGCAACTCTTCACCGTCGACTTTGACGGTTTGGCCGCTGTATTTGCCGAACAACACGCGTTCGCCAACTTTGACATTCATGGCGACGAGTTCGCCTTTGTCATTTTTCTTGCCAGGACCAACAGCCAAGATTTCGCCTTGGTCTGGCTTTTCAGCGGCTGAGTCGGGGATCACGATGCCCGAGGCAGTTTTGGTTTCGCTATCAATACGCTTGACGATCACGCGATCGGCGAGAGGACGAAGTTTCATTGCATCTCCAAATTGGAACTAAAGGATTTAAAAACACGGTGGTTACCGTTTTGGCAACCACCAGTTAGCTCATGGTGGGGTGCGAAGCAAGCAAGTTGTTAGCACTCCAATCCATTGAGTGCTAAGTTTATGTCAACTCTGCTGGATTTCAAGAGCCTTGGTCATAAAAGAGGTCAGCTTGTTTATAAGGGTAATCCCTTATTTTTAGCTAAGGTAATTCTAAATTCTCTTCTGGAGCTGACTTATCCCTGGGTCCCACCATGCCCAGTCTGGCTTTGAGAGACTGGGGCTGGCTAGTAATCAAAGCTGCGTAATTGGTGGTGTTAGACAACACCTTTTTCACATAGTCGCGGGTCTCGTTGAAAGGCACGTTCTCTGCCCAAATGGCGCCCTCTACAACCGGGCCTGTCCCGTCATTAGGTGCTCGCCAACGTCGCGAGCGGCTAGGACCTGCGTTGTAAGCAGCCGCTGCCAATGGCATAGAGCCCTCAAAGCTGTCGAGAACCAATTTCAAATAACCTGTACCAATGGCAATATTGGTATCGCGGTCCGTAATTTGATCTGGAGTGAATCCGGTAAGCCCAATCTTGCGAGCCGTCCAGCGTGCAGTTGCAGGCATCACTTGCATTAGCCCGGATGCGCCAACATGCGACTTGGCGTCCATTACAAAACGGCTCTCTTGGCGAATCAGACCGTAGACATAAGCAGGATCGAGCTGGATGGTACGTGTGCGCTGAATCACTGCTTCTTTGAACGGCATTGGATAGCGTTGGTCAACATCGATCACGTTGCGGGTTCGCTCACTGGTATTGATACAGCGGTCCCAGACTTGGTGATCGCACGCTAGTTGCGCGGCCGCCAGCAATTCGCGGTCTGTCATCAAGCCACTTTGTCCTTGGGCGTTAACCAAATTGGTGCCGTAGTTCCATTCGCGTACCCCCTCTGCTCTCAAGCCGATGGCGATGGCATACAAAGCTCTTTGTAATGAAGGATTGCGCTTGGCGACTTCTAATTCTTCTGTGGTTGGTGCAGGCGGTTTCGTTGGAACAGTGACTTTGCGCCCTAATTCTTCCAAAGCCAACTGTTCGTAAAACCCTTTTACGCCAGCGATGCTCTCAAATAATGCGTTGGCCTCTTGTTGTAGAGCAGGAGTCATTTTTTTGTGGCTTAGCAAAGCGCGTGCATACCAGTAAACCCAAGTCGGATCTTTACGCATGTCTGACCCCATCGCTTGGATGGCGCCTTCGACCAATGCCCATTTAGTGGATTTGTCCGAACGGAGTGCGGCGCGCACTTTCCAAGCCAACATGTCATCGTGCAAATCTTTGGTGTGGGCTACACGGGCGAAATAATCTAGTGCGTCCTCGCTCAAGCGCAAGGCAGATTGTCGACCGATGACGCCCCACACCCAATTACGCTCTTCGGTGGTGAGGTGAGGTTGCCATTTAGCGCGCATTAATTTGGCTGCAACATCTGGGTCCTGTGAAGCCACGCGGATGAGGGCCATCACCACCAGCTCTTGTCGTACCTTTTGCGGGGCGGCGATGTGCTTGGTTAAAAATTGGCTTGGGTTGTTGTAGACATCTTTGACCACAGTCGCGACTTGCGGTGCAACGATTTGTACTGCGTTGCGTGCGGTCACTGGTCGCGCGTGCTCGATCATGAGCCTGGCTTTGCGCCAAATATCCAAGGCAGAAAAAAACTTGGCGTCGTACAAACGGTCCGCTGCTAAGGTGCATCCGTCATCAGCCTCCCGCATAGCCATCCAATTGCGACGCACTTCGTCTGCGACTAAGGCGCCTACTTGGGGCCCCTTTTGGATGAATTCGACGGTGAGGAAATAGCATCGAAGCTCACGGTCGTCTCGCATGCGGTAGTGGGGATATTCAGACTCTAGGGTGGTCCAGTCACGGCGGCTGCCTAAAAGTAGCAGCCAGTCATTGCGTAAGCGGTCTTCTTGATAACTGCCTTCGAATTTACTAAAAAACGCGCGGATTTCCTGAGTTGACGCTTCGTCTAAGCGGGCTTTCAATTCCCAATAGGCAGCCCATGCTTCCAAAGGATGGCCCTTGGCTTGAGGCAATAGAGCAGTTAGGCGTTTTTTATCATTACGCTTGAAAGCATGCGCCATGTCTTGAATGACCACATCGGCTTTGGCATCAGTTGCCACAGTTGCTCCAAAAGCGGAGAGAGAGCTAGCAAAACTTACAAACAGTCCAACGAAAAATGACACAATGACTCGGTATTCCATAGCTTGATTATCCGTGGACAAAAAAACCTTACGCACCCAGCTCATTGAAGAGCGCTTAAATTTACCTGACCGCCTTGAGCGCTCGGACCTGTTGCAACGCGTTATGCGCATCTGGTTGTTTGACAGACCTGACACCGTCATCGGTGCTTACTGGCCGATCAAAGGCGAATTCGACCCACTTCCCGCATTGCACCGTTGGAAAGAAGATGGTGAGTTGTCGGACCAACCGCACTTGCGTCGCATTGGCTTGCCCGTGGTCGACAAAGCCCACAAAACACTTACCTTCCATGTTTGGTACCCAGGTTGCCCGATGGAAGAAGACGCTTACGGAATTCCTAAACCTAAAGATACCGAAATCATTTTTCCAACCCTGTTGTTCGTACCCTGTTTGGGGTATGCAGCGGGAGGTTATCGCCTTGGCTACGGTGGTGGTTTTTATGACCGCACCTTGGCCAGCTTGCAGCCCAAGCCCTTCACAGTTGGGTTGGGCTACACCCATGGGTTTTTGCCAGAGTTAATGCCCGAGGCCCACGACGTTCCCTTAGACGCAGTCCTCAACGACAACGGCGTGGTTTGGCCGATAAGCTAACTAGCGATGGCCCGTCCCAAGTCAGCTAGCCACGAACTCAAACGCGACGAAATCCTAGACATCGCCGCCCAATGCTTTGCCGATGCGAGCTACCCAGCGACCAGCATGAACACCATTGCTGCCGCGGGTGGTACGTCCAAAGCGCGGCTCTACCATTACTACGACAGTAAAGAAGCCATTCTGTTTGACTTGCTAGACCGCTACACCCAGCGGCTGCTGGCGCTGATCGGTGAATCGCAAGCGGTAGCAGAGCGCGGTAACTTGGATGACCGCGCCAGTTTGCACGCCTTGATCAAACGCTTTTTGCAAGAGTACGAAACATCTGCCACGCGGCATGTGGCTTTGCTGAGCGACACGAAGTTTTTGGGTGAAGAACAACGCACGCTCATCGTCTCCCGCCAACGCGATATCGTGGCGGCCTTCACCCGATTCCTAAAACGCGCCTACCCCGATCGCCTAACCGCCGTCAACCAAACCGCCATCACCATGATGCTCTTTGGCATGATCAACTGGACCTTCACCTGGCTGCGCCCCGCAGGGGCTCTGAGTTACGAAGCCTTCGCTGACGAAGTCATTCGCTTACTCGAGAGCGGATTAATTGGGGTCAGAACCACTAGTGTCCGGAGATATTTATCGAGATCAATGTAACTTGTTGATTTTAAATAAATATTTCACATCCTCCTCCAAATCTATTTGAATTTCATTTTCAAATCCATTCAAACTGTCCCCTATTTGGGAGACAAGAATGCGTCAAGGCAAACTCGTGTTCGCACAGCTCAGCGAGCACCTCCCGCGGTCTGTTTTCCTGAGCTTTGCTGCACGTTTCTCGGGTCGCTATCCCACGCTTTCGTTTTCTCACTGGGACCAGTTTCTTTGCATGATGTTCGCGCAATTAACGGCCCGTTCAAGTTTGCGTGACATCGTGACTTGCCTGCACGGCCAGCGTTCAAAGCTTTATCACGCTGGCTTTCGGGGCAACATCGCACGCTCAACTCTGGCTGATGCAAACGAGAAGCGAAACTATCAAATCTTCGAAGAATTTGCGCTGCATTTAATCAGCATTGCCAGGCCACTTTATGCATCTCAAAGTCTCGGCTCTGACCTAGCGCAAACTGTCTATGCGATTGATTCAACAACTATAGATTTGTGCTTAAGCTTATTCGAATGGGCGCCTGCAACCAAAGGCCGCGCTGGCATCAAATTACACACTCAACTTGATATACGTGGCAACATTCCAACCTTTATTTTGATCACAGAATCGCGCGTCAGTGATGTCTCTTTTTTGGACGATATCCCTCTGGGAGCAGGCAGCTTTTACGTGATGGACAGAGGCTATGTTCACTTTGCGCGTTTGCTTCGGTTTACGCATGCAGGCGCCTTCTTTGTCACACGTGCTAAGAACAAAATGCGCTATCGAGTTGCTAGCGCTTTGGCTCCATCAGATGATGCTGCAGTCCTGAAAGATGAATGCATTTTGTTGGCAGGGCAATTTACACACAAGACCTATCCGCATGTACTGCGAAGAATTGAATTCTTTGATCAAACACAGCAGCGAGAATTTGTATTTGTGACCAATAACTTTGAATTGAATGCGACTCAAATAGCTGCTCTTTACAAGAGCAGATGGCAGGTCGAATTGTTCTTCAAATGGATCAAGCAACATCTACGCATCAAATCATTTGTAGGCAATAGCGTCAACGCAGTGAAGACTCAAATTTGGATCGCAGTGAGCACATATGTTCTGGTTGCCATCATCAAAAAAAGGCTTCAGATCGAAGCCTCTTTGCATTCAATGCTGCAGGTTTTAAGCCTAACTTTGTTTGAAACAACGTCGCTGATAGACTTGCTGAATGACATCGAGCCAGATCCTAACGAGTTCGAAAACCTTCAACTGGGGCTATTTGAAGAAATCTCCGGACACTAGTGGGTCAGAACCTAATTAATTGGCTTTGGTTGTTTCGCTCCGTTCAACGGGTTGGGGGTAGGCAAGTTGGCTCCTCGCTTCGCTCTTGATGTCGCCAACTTGCCTACCCCCAACCCGTTGAACTGCGAGTATTTATTCGAATCCCGGAGGTGAAGCAAGGGGGTGCATGCACGGCGACATCAAGAGCGAAGCGAGGAGCCGTGTATGCACCCCCTTGCTTCGCCGGAGCGAATACCCAAAGCGAAATGCCAAAGATATCGGACGTAACAAAACCACCGACAATCCAGTTTTTCGCAAACGCCAACGCCAGGAGACCCCAATGACGACCAAAGCATTCGCCAGCCAAGCCGATTTGACCGATAAGCAGATCAAGTTTGAGCAACTCAGCGCGCATTGCTGGGCTTACACCGCCGAAGGCGACCCGAATTCTGGTGTGATCATCGGTGACAAATACATCTTGGTCAGCGATGCCACGGCTACGCCCGATATGGCGCGCGATTTGATCAAGAAGATCCGCACTGTTAGCGACAAGCCCATCAAATATGTGTTGTTGACCCACTACCACGCAGTACGCGTTTTGGGTGCTAGTGCTTATGCGGCCGAAGGCGCGACAGAAATCATCGCCAGCCACGGCACGCACAGCCTGATCGTGGAGCGCGGGGCGCAAGATATGCAAAGTGAGATCGAGCGCTTTCCGCGTTTGTTCCGTGGTGTGGAAGGTATTCCTGGTTTGACTTGGCCCACGATGGTGGTGGGCGACGGAAAGCCTGGTCGTCAAGGTACTTTGCGTATTGATTTGGGCGGCGTGGTGGTCGACATTTGGCATCCTGGCCAAGGCCATACGCGCGGTGACACGATTGCGTGGGTTGAGTCTGAAAAAGTATTGTTCAGCGGCGATTTGGTCGAGTACGAAGCGGGCGTTTACACCGGCGACGCCCAACTCGAAGAATGGCCCGCCACGTTAGAAGCTTTGCGTGCGTTGAACGCAGTAGCCATCGTTCCAGGACGAGGTGAAGCGATGAAGGGACACGACAACGTCAACAAGGCCTTGGACTACACCAAGCGCTGGGTCGAAACTTTATTCACCTGCGGCAAAGAAGCGGCTTCCAAGGGTTTGGATTTAAAAGCATCCATGGAACTCACCCGCAAAAGCATGGACCCTGTGTTTGGCCATGTTTTTATTTACGAACATTGCTTGCCATTCGATGTGAGCCGTGCCTATGACGAAGCCAAAGGCATCAAGAACCCGCGCATTTGGACAGCCGAGCGCGACAAAGAAATGTGGGCCGCTTTGCAGGCTTGACGCAAAGCTATTTCTTCAGCACCAAATTTTGGAAAATATTTTCGTAGTTGCGTAAATTCTCAGCTAAGCGTTCGCGTTGCGCCCGGGTAGTGCTGTTGTGGAGTTTGGCGAAGCCCTCGCAGTTTTCTTGTTTGAGAGCCTGGCTGTATTTTTGAAAAGCTTCGTCAGGCGGAAAGAAACTTCTCTCCACCCAAGCTCTTAATTGCGTTTGCGCAGCAACGGAACTCAAGTTGCCTTGTGATATGCGAGAAAAAGTTTGAACGGCATCGTTTTGTCTGCGTAGCCGTTCTTCATAGGATGTGGCAGGGACAAAACTGGATTTAGATAGCCACTGTTTTAATACCTCTCGTTGCGGGGCATCGAGTTTTCCATAGAAATCTTCTAAACGGCTGAGAGACTGTTTTGTCCGCTGGCGCAATCGTTTTTCATCACCCACGTCCAAGTAGTCTTCGCGCCACTCTTTGTTGAGTTTTTCTTGTTTTTTTCGAATATTTTGTAATTGCTCAGGTTTGAGTTGTGTGATGAATTGACCCGCTTCGGGTTCAATGTGCTGCAAAACTGCTATCAAACTTTCTTGCACTTCTGCAATGACGCTACAAGCTTGCTCTGGTTGGATGTCTTTTGAAATTTGCGTACGAATTTTTTGTAGCAAAAGCACATACTCAGGAAGCTGCGTTTGGCGGTGCCATTGGTGAAGGTTTCGCAGCATTTCCTTGGCTAGCGGCTTTTGTTTATCGGTCAAGTCAACATAGCCATCTAACCACCAATACAAAACTTCATCTGCTTGGTTGTAGATGATTTGTATTGTGCTGCACCCACTGAGCAGCGTCAGACTCAGCAAAGCAAGCAGACGGCAGGCATGGCGGATAATTATTAAAAATATTGAGGACTTGAACATGACTGCATTAGATGTGGTGATCATGGCAGCGGGTAAGGGCATGCGCATGAAGAGCAGTATGCCTAAAGTTTTGCATTTGTTGGCCGGAAAGCCCTTGGTGCAGCATGTGATTGACACCGCGCAAGCGCTCCATGCGCGCAACACCATATTGATAACAGGTCACGGTGCTGAAGTGGTGGAGCCGCAGTTGCTAAAAGCTTATCCCAATCATGCACTGCAATTTGCCAAGCAAATGCCGCAACTAGGAACGGGACACGCAGTGCAACAAGCATTGCCACTGTTGGATGACGATGCTGTAGTAGTTGTTTTATCAGGCGATGTGCCACTCACGCAGGCGGATACTTTGCAAGCTTTGATTCAAGCCTGTGATGAAAAAAACTTGGCACTGCTGACCATCGACTTTGAAGATCCCACTGGCTATGGCCGCATCGTGCGTGGGTTTGATCACCAAGTCCATGACATCATCGAACACAAAGACGCAGACGAGTTGCAACGTGAAATCAAAGAGGTCTATAGCGGCATCATGGCCGTGCCCGCCAAGTGGCTTAAAAAATGGTTACCCCAACTCAAAAACGACAACGCTCAAAAAGAGTTTTATCTGACAGATGTCGTCAAGATGGCGGTTGCAGACCATGTGCATGTGGTTGGGCACAAAATCACCGACGCAGCGCAAGTCGCTGGTATCAATTCGCCATTGCAATTAGCAGAGTTAGAACGCATCCACCAAACACGCCAAGCCCACACGCTGTTAGCACGAGGCGTTCGTATCAGTGATCCAGCTCGGTTTGATTTGCGCGGTAGTTTGACTTGCCAAGAAGATGTGTCGATAGATATCAACTGTATTTTTGAAGGTCAGGTGCAACTCGGTGCTGGCGTGCGCATCGGGGCCCATTGCGTCATCAGTAACTGCGTGATTGAAGATGGCGCCACAATTTTGCCGTTCACCCATATCGATGGCGAAACACAGGGCGTCACCATAGGCAAAGAAGCACGCATTGGCCCTTTTGCGCGCTTGCGCCCAGGTGCGCAACTCGGTGCGGATGTGCATGTAGGCAACTTTGTAGAAATCAAAAACTCCACTTTGGCCGATGGCGCAAAAGCGAATCACTTGGCCTACCTTGGCGATGCCACCGTAGGTGAACGCGTGAACTATGGCGCTGGCAGCATCACTGCCAATTACGACGGTGCTAACAAGCACCGCACCACCATCGAAGCTGATGCACATATTGGTAGCAACTGTGTGTTGGTGGCACCTG
>JAGWXI010000161.1 GCA_018969975.1 Burkholderiales bacterium | reverse complement strand
GCTTTCCGTGGTTTTGGTGGACCGCAAGGCATGTTTGGTATCGAAACCGTGATGGACGAAATTGCCGCCACTTTGGGCAAAGATTCCTTGGATGTTCGCAAAATCAACCTCTACCAAGACCCCGCTATCAGTGGAACGCCGGACACCATGACCACCCAATACAACCAGTTGATCGAAGACTGGGTGGGTGATAAGGTGATTGACCAAGTTGAAAAAGAATCCAACTACTCTGAACGGCGCAAGGCAGTAGAGGCTTTTAACGCCAAGAGCAAAACCCGCAAACGCGGTTTGGCCTTGGTGCCTTTGAAGTTTGGTATCAGTTTTACCGCCACCCATTTGAACCAAGGCGGCGCTTTGCTCGTGGTCTACATGGATGGCTCTGTGAGTTGCAACCATGGCGGCACTGAGATGGGCCAGGGTCTCAACACCAAGATGGCGCAAGTTTGCGCTGATGGCTTGGGTATCAGTGTGGACAAAGTGCGCATCACTGCGACCGATTCGCAAAAAGTGCCGAATGCGTCGGCTACGTCAGCCTCCAGCGGTGCAGACATCAACGGCGCAGCCATCATGAACGCCACAGCGCAAATGCGTGAGCGTTTAAAACCCGTAGCCGCGCGCATGCTGGGCTGCTCGGAAGCCGACATTACTTTTGCCAACAGCGAGGCGCATGGTGGTGGTAAGTCGGTGAAGTGGGAAGACGTGACCAAACAAGCCTGGTTAGATCGCGTGGGTTTGAGCGTCACGGGTTTTTACATGACGCCTGAAATCAAATACGACTTCACTACCTTAAATGGCCGTGCTTTCTATTACTACTGCTACGGTGCTGCGGTCAGTGAGGTTGAAATCAACACACGTACCGGTGAATGGTGGCTCAAGGCCGTTGATATCGTGCACGACGTGGGCAAAAGCATCAACCCTGCTATTGACAAAGGTCAAATCGAAGGTGCGTTTGTCCAAGGCATGGGATGGCTCACCATGGAAGAATGCATCTGGGATAAGAAGGGCAAGTTGCTCACACATGGCCCGAGCACTTACAAAATCCCAGTCGCGGGTGACATACCACAACATTTCAACGTGACTCTGTTTGACGGCTACAACTCGAAGCCCACACCTTTCAACAGCAAAGCAACGGGTGAGCCACCTCTGATGCTGGGCTTGTCTACTTTCTTTGCTTTGCGCGATGCCGTCGCTGCAAGTGCTGAGCACAAAGCAGTGGTGCATCTCGATGCGCCTGCCACGCCTGAGCGCATCTTGATGGCTTGTGAGAAGGTGAAAGCGCAAGCCGTACACGCTTAACGCTTTTGCGTTTCGCTGGTTCAATACCACTCGCTCTTCGCTCTACACACGCGTGCCCCGTCATACCGCTGAGTTATGGAACCAACTCCAGCATGCCTCTGGCGTGTTGGTAACAGTCGCTAGTGTGGAAGGCTCTGGGCCCCGCGAAGTTGGCGCTTGGATGGCTGTGTTTCCGCAGACCTTGGTCAACACCATTGGTGGCGGGCATTTAGAGTTTCAGGCTATTGCTGAAGCCAGAGCTTTGTTGGGATCCAGTCAACAAGATGGTGCGCTTGTGAATCGATACGCACTGGGCCCAGCTTTGGGGCAATGTTGCGGTGGTGTGGTGCACTTGAAGTTTGAACATATCGCGCAAAAAGATGTGCCGATATTGCGCCAGCGCTTGCTAAGTCAGGCCAAGCCTGTTGCCTTGTTTGGTGGAGGGCATGTAGGCCATGCTTTAGTGAATGTGTTGAGTGCCTTGCCGTTTCAGGTGCTATGGATAGACAGCAGGGATGAAATTTTTCCTGCACAACTTCCTGCGAATGTGGTGTGTGACCACTCGGAACCTGTGCATGCCGCAGTCGATGCGCT